>SHYY01000054.1 GCA_009692555.1 Myxococcales bacterium | reverse complement strand
GGGCTCCGCGATGGAGTGCAAGGCGATCGTGGATGCCTTTGCGGTCCTGCAACTCGCCTTGGAAGACACTCGGCGACAGGCCATGGAGCTGCTGACCCGCATCGTGGAGATGCTCGCGCGCTTGTGCCGGAGAGGTCATCCCCCGCGCGCGAGTGCCACTGAATCGACTACCACTACGACTACGACTCCGTGAGCGGAGGGACCCCCTTCTCCGTTAAGCACCCTCAGGGACCGTTCGCGGACCGTTCGCGGTTCCGTTGGCGTTCCCCTCGGCTCCCGCCGAGACAACTCCGCTGACGCGGTAAAGGAAGTTAGCGTTCCCGTTCCTGTTCCCGTTCTCGAGCACGTGGACGAGCACGGGAAACGAGCAGGTGAACGAGCACGTCGCGAGCACGTGAATGATCATGCTGGGGCTGGCGTCCTGGACGCCGACGCCTGGCCGACTACTTCGACGATTTGCCCCGCCGCGCGGGCGCAGGCGCCGGATCGTCCTCTCCTTCGCCTCCCTCCTCCGGCGGCTCCGCGCCTGCTGCGCCGAGGCGGATCAGGTCGACCAGCTCGTCGGTGGAGAGCTTGCCGGCGGCGTCGCTGCCGTCGAGGAGGCCGGCCACGAGGTCGCGCTTGCGCTCGTGGAGGGAGAGAATCGCCTCCTCGATCGTGCCGGCGCTGATCAGGCGGTAGACCGTCACCGGGCGGGTCTGGCCGATGCGGTGGGCGCGGTCGGTGGCCTGATCCTCGACCGCCGGGTTCCACCACGGATCGAGGTGGACCACGTAGTCGGCGGCGGTGAGGTTCAGGCCGGTGCCGCCGGCCTTGAGCGAGATCAGGAACAGATCGCCCTCGCCGCGCTGGAAGGCATCGACGCGCTTCTCGCGATCGGCGGCCGGGGTCTGTCCGTCGAGGTAGAGGTAGGGGATGGTGCGCTCGTCGAGGGCGCGGCGGACCAGCGCGAGGTGTGACGTGAACTGGCTGAACACGAGCGCGCGGTGGCCGTTCTCGCGCAGCTCGTCCACCAGCTCGAGGAAGCTGTCGAGCTTGGCCGAGGGGGCCCGGGAATCGGGATCGAAGAGGCGCGGGTTGCAGGCCAGCTGGCGCAGCCTTGTGATCGCGGCGAGCACCTGGAAGCGGCGCTGCTCGGGGGGACGGAGGCCCCCGTTGCTGGCGCCGGCGGCGAGGGCGGCGACGATCGCCAGGCGCGCCTCCTCGTAGTTCTGGCGCTCGGGGGCCGACAGGATGATCGGGCGCCGGATCTCGGTGCGCGCGGGCAGCTCGGGGGCCACCTCGGCTTTGCTGCGTCGCAAGATGAAGGGCCGCACCAGCCGGGCGAGGGCCTTCCGGCGCGCGGGATCGCGGTCGCGCTCGATCGGGACGGCGAAGCGCTCGCGGAACTGCTCCCAGCTCCCGAGGAGGCCCGGAGCGACGGTGCGGAACAGGCTCCACAGCTCGCCGAGGTGGTTCTCGATCGGGGTCCCGGTGAGGGCGACGCGCCACTCGGCGTCGAGGTCGCGCACCGCGCGCGCGCGCCGGGTCTGGGCGTTCTTGATCGCCTGCGATTCGTCGAGGACCAGCGTCGCGAAGGAGTGCGCGGCGAGCTCCTTGGCGTGGCGCACGACCAGGCCGTAGCTCGCGATCAGGAGATCGTTCGGACCGAGACTGGCGAGGACGGTGGCGCGATCGGACTCGCGGTAGAGCACCGGCCTGAGCAACGGGGCGAAGCGCTCTGTCTCGCGCACCCAGTTGAAGCACACCGAGGTGGGCGCCACCACCAGCGACGGTCCGCGCGGCGCCCGGGTGAGCAGGAGCGCGAGCGCCTGGAGGGTCTTGCCGAGGCCCATGTCATCGGCGAGGCAGCCGCCGACGCCCCACTCGGAGAGCCGGTGGAGCCAGCGGAAGCCGTCGATCTGGTAGGGACGGAGCTCGGCGCGGAGGCCCGCTGGGAGTTCGGGATCGGAGGCGCGCGCCGCCGCGAGGCGGTCGATCCAGAGGCGGAACGAAGCGCACACCCGGGCCTCGACCGCACCGTCGGTGAGCGCGAGGAGCGCGGGGGCGCCGGCCGGGCTGGCCTCGAGGCCGCGCCGCCCCGAGAAGATGACGTCGGCCGCGGCGCCGAGGCGGTCGCGGAGCTCGTCGGAGATCGCGGCGAAGCGGGATTCGCTCAGCCGCACGTAGCGCCGCCCGCCGCGCACCGCTTCAAGGAGCAGGGCGAGTGGTACGGCCTCTCCAGCGACGTCCACCGCGCCCTCGAGGCCGAACCAGTCCTTGTGATCGCGGATCGCGACGCGCAGTCCGGCAGGCGTGGCGGTGCCGATCACCGCGCGCCCGGTCTTGCCGGCGGGCCACTCGACGATGACGTCATCGCAGCCGCGGAGGTGGGCCAGGAGATCGAGGGCGTCGTCGTCGCTGGCGAGGGCGAAGGCGAACGGGCCGGCGAAGGTCGCGCGGTGGAGCGGGAGGCGATCGATGCGTGCCCGGCTGTGGGCTACCTCGGCGGCGAAATCGCGCTGCACGTGCACGCGGTCGCCGCTCCGTAGACCCGAGATCCGGAGCGGGCCGACGCCTGGCGGAAAAAGGGCGCCACCGTCGAGCGGGCGCAGGAACGCCTCGCCCTCCAGCCCCGAAGGAAGCGGGGTGAGGCGGAGGACGATCCGCTCGTCGCCGGGCAGTGAAGCGCCCGCCAGCTCGTCGGGGAGCGTGAGCGGCAGGTGCGCTTCGAGGGCGCCCAGGCGAGCCACCAGATCGGGCTCCGCCGAGGCGGGGAAGAGGGCGCTGCCTTCGCCGAACACCTCGAGGAGGGCGGCGCGCTTCAGGTCGACGCGGGCGATCACGCACTCGTTGCGCCCGGGGTCGACGTGGATCAGCAGGCCCTCGTCGAACACGCCGGCCCACGCCTCGGGCGAGAGCGTGCTGCCGTCGACGGCGGGCGTCAGCAGCAGGCCGCCTTGGGGCTGGCGGATCGCAGCCAGCCCGAGCGCGCCCCGGCGGATCGCCAGCGGCCGCACGCGCTGCTCGGCCAGGAAAACGTACTCGCTGTCGATCAGCCGCTCGAGGGCGCGGTAGGTTGCCCGGAGGCCGCCCCCGCCTCCGTCGAGGAGGTAGAGGATCCCCTCCACCGCGTCGAGGTTGAGGCAGGTCTCCTCGTCGGGCAGCGACGTGAGGCGCGAGCCGCTCGACCATCCGCCGGCCTTGAGACGCTTCTGCAAGGAGGGCTCGAGTCGGAGCTCTGCGCCGTCACCGTGCAGCCGAAAGACGATCCGCTGTGCGTCGCCGGCGGCGTCGCCGGGCGCCGAGGCCAGCGTCTCGTCGAGCGCGTCGAGTGCGCGCTGCCAGGGTGGCAGCGAGAGGAACCGGAAGAGCTCGGTGTTCGAGGCGGGCGCCAGGCGGTGGAGCCAGTCGAGCAGGAGGTCGAGGGCGGCCAGCACGTTCTGGCAGCCGGCGCGGCCGCAGCGGCACGAGGCGCGCGGCGGCTCGTCGGGGTAGCCCTCGAGGGGGATGGTGACGCTCTCGACGGCGGGGCCGTGCCCGGCGGCGATGACGATGCTCGGCGGCCGGGCCAGGAAGTGCATCCTGAGACCGTCGGTGAGGGCGGCGGGCAGCGGCAGCGCGCGGCGGCGCACCTCGGCGCGGGCCGCGGCGATCTGCTGGGCGAAGGCGGCGAGGGACGGGTGGGGCGTGCCGCGTCGTGCCGCCCGCTCGTTCTCCTCGGCAAACAGGGTCTTCGCGCGCTCGATCCGCGTTGTGACGGCCCCCATCACGACCCGCTGCACCCGCTCGAATACGCCCTCGGAGAGTAGCGACGAGACCTCGCCCCGGGAGCCGCCGGGATCGTGGAGCACATCGCGGAGCGTGAAGCGCCGCGGCTGGCGCAGGAGCACGTAGGTGGCCATCGGATCGATCTGTGCGCCCAGCGTTCCGAGATCGACCTCGAGGAGGTAGTCCATCCCGAGTCGGGAAGCGGTTTCGACGAGCCCCGCCGGGTCGCGGGGCGTACGGGCGGGAGCGGTCGGGGGCGGGGCGGCGAACAGCGTATCCACCAGCGCGGCGACCAGCTCGGCGCGCAGGGGCTGCGGCACGCGAGCCCGGAAGATCCCGCCTGCGAAGAGCTGCAGCACATCGACCACCGTCGGCTGGGCCGGACTCCGGAGGTCGTCGACGAAGCGCACTCCGCGCGGCGAGAGCCTGGCGGTGAGCACCTGGGCCGGCGCGGCGAGGCGATCGGATAGGCCCCGCTCCTTCGCCAGACGGCGAACGTGCTCGATGTCGCCGATGGCGATGCGCTGCCGGAGGCTATCGAGGTTCTGGGGAGGGCCTTGCTGCATGGTCTAGCCGCGGGCCGCCGATCAGGAGAGGAGCACGATCAGGATCACCGCCAGCAGGAGCAGGCCGCCGACGGCGCCCCCGACGACGATCAGCCCTTTTTGCAATGCAACATGGTCGAACGCGCGGCGCTCGTCTTCGAGGCGTGCGATCAGCGCCTCGCGATCCGAGAGGCCGCCGCGGAGGTCGTCGATGCGGGCGTAGAGCGGGGAGAAGCGCGGTTGGTCGACGCGGTTCAGGTTGAGCAGCGTGCCGAGGGTGACGAAGCGGCGCGCGATCTCGCCGGCCGCGCGCTGTTGCTCGCCGGTGACGTGGCGCAGGCGGGCGTCGATGGCGGAGAGGGCCTGCTGGCGCTCGCTGGCGGTGGCGGCGAGGGTCCTCTTGCGGCCGGCGTGGTCGGTGCGCGCGTCGGCGAGCGCCTGGGTGAGCGCGGCGACGGGCCCGTCGAGTGAAGCGATGCGGGCGGCGAGCCCGTCGCGGCGCGGGAGGAGGGTGGCGGCCCGGCTGCGCGCCTCGCGGGCCTCGCCGACGGCGGTGAGGCGCTGGCTGTCCTCCTGGGCAGGCGACGCGGCGCGGGTCTCGAGGGTGGTGGCGCGCCGCTCGAGGGCGCGCAGCTCGCTGTCGACACGGGTGTGCTCGGCCTGCTCGGTGCGCCGCTTGTCCGCCTGCTCGCGCAGCGCGGCGTCGGCGGCGCGCACGGTCTCCTCCTGCTCGACGATCGCCTGGTCGCACGCGCCCTCGAGGCGGGCGAAGCGTTCGGCCTCGGCGGTGCGGCGTTCGGCGGTCGCGAGGGCCTCGGACTCGGCCTTGGCGCGGCGCTCCTCGGCCAGCACGAGCTGGGCCATCTCCTCGCGCAGCGAGGGAGCGTCGAGGTTCTCCTCGTGGGCGGCGCGTCCGAGCTCGCCGAGCACCTGGTCGAGCGCGCGCTGGTCGCCGTCGAGGGCGTTCTTCACCTTGCTCTGCGCCGAGCGACGGGCGAGCCAGGCGCGTCCGACGGGGTAGAGGTACCTCACCGCGCCCAGGATGCCGGGTGAGTCGGGCGAGGGCGGCATCGGCGGCAGCGCTGCTGGATCGATCGGCTGCGCGGTCTCGGTGGAGATGACCTGCGAGGGGGAGACCTGGACGCCGGAGGTGGTGGCGCGGCGCGGGGCGAGCAGGGCGGTGGGGGCGGTCATGCGGCGGGGAGGGGTGGGAAGCGGAGTGGGCTCGGGCTCGTCGGCTTCGGCGACGGCGACGGCGACGGCGGGAACGGGAACGGGAACGGCGACGGGAACGGCGACGGGAACGGCGACGGGAACGGGAACGGGAACGGGAACGGGAACGGCGACGGGAACGGAAACGGGAACGGGAACGGGAACGGGAACGGGAACGGGAACGGGAACGGGAACGGGAACGGCCACGGGAACGGCCACGGCCACGGCCACGGGAACGGCCACGGGAGCAAGGGGAGCGGGATCAGCAGCGGCTGTCGGGGCGAACAGCTCGTCGGGATCGAAGAGCTCCATCCGTACCGTCGCGGTTTCGTCGATCACCGCGGTGGGGATCGCCGCCTCGACCGGCGCAGGGATCGCGCCCGCGCCGATCGCCGGAGTCGCCGTCGCTGGCAGATCCGCCTTGATGCCGAGCATGGTGCGCGCAGCGACGCGTGCGGTGGGCTCGTTGGCCGCCACCGGCTCGGGCTTGGGGAGGCCGAGCAGGGTCTTTGCCGGCGACGGCGCGGGAGCGGCCACGCGGCGGACAGGCATACGCTTTCCGCAGTGGGCACAGTGGCTCACGTCGTCGCTGTTCTCCTTCGCACAGAACGGGCAGAAGCGCATCGAATCGCGTGCAATCTAGCCTGTGGACCGGGGCTGTACAAGGACGGTGCGCCTTGCCGCGCTCGCGTCACTTGTGGTAACCCTCCGCCACCGTCCATACCCCGCCCACCCCGTCGACAGGAGGGACCATGACCGCTATCCAGAAGACCTGCGATCTGATCGAGAGGACGCTCGGCAAGAGCGCGGCCTTCCGCAAGGTCGAGGACCGGCTGTACGTCGTCAAGCAGGGCTCGGCCTACGTGATGATCAGCGTCATCCCGGGAAAGAAGGAGGCCGATAAGCCGCTGGTGCGCGTCTACGCGCAGGTGGTGTCGGGCGTGCGCCCCGAGGCGAGCCTGTTCAAGCAGCTCTTGACCCTGAACGCGAAGATGCGCTTCGGCGCGTTCGCCTACATCCCCGAGGGGATGCTGGTGATGTTCGTCCACTCCATGCTGGGCGGCGATCACATGGACGAGAAGGAGCTGCACGCCACCGTGACCGACATCGCGCTGATCGCCGATGCCTACGACGACCGGATCGTCGCGCGCTACGGCGGGCAGAGGATGCAGGACGTGGTCGAGGAGTCGGCGATGAAGCACATCCTCGGCGTCGAGGACGACCACGGCAACGTGGTGTTCGACGACGGCAAGGAGGGCAAGTCGTCATGATGAAGGGGGCGCGGCAGAACATCGTGGACGCGATCGGGAACACGCCGATCGTGCGGCTGAACAAGGTGGCCGCGCATGTCAAATCCGACATCTACGTCAAGCTGGAGTTTCTGAATCCCGGCGGCTCGATGAAGGACCGCGTCGCGCTCAATATCATCCACGACGCCGAGCGCCGCGGGCTCTTGCAGCCGGGCGGGACGATCGTCGAGGCCACGTCGGGGAACACCGGCGCTGGCCTCGCGCTGATCGCCGCGATCCGCGGCTACAAGTGCATCTTCGTGATGCCGGACAAGATGTCGTTCGAGAAGATCGCGACGCTGCGCGCCTTCGGTGCCAAGGTGGTGATCTGCCCGACCGCCGTCGAGCCGGAGGACCCGCGCAGCTACTACGAGGTGACCAAGCGGATCGTCGCCGAGACGCCCGGCTCCTACCACGCGAACCAGTATCACAACCCGGCCAACCCCGAGGCGCACTACGTCTCGACGGCGCCCGAGGTGTGGGAGCAGACCGGCGGCGAGATGGACGTGTTCTGCGCCGGGATGGGGACGGGCGGGACGATCTCGGGGTGCGGGCGCTATTTCAAGGAGAAGAAGCCCGGGTTCAAGGTGGTGGGCGTCGATCCGATCGGCTCGCTCTACTACGACTACGTGAAGACCGGGCGGCTCACCAAGCCGTTCGCCTATTCGGTGGAGGGGATCGGCGAGGACTTCCTGCCGTCGACGATGAACCTCAAGATCATCGATGAGATCGTGCGCGTCGACGACAAGGAGTGCTTCCTCATGACGCGCGCGCTGGTGCGCGAGGAGGGGATCTTCTGCGGCGGCTCGTCGGGCGCGGCGGTGGCCGGCGCGATCCGCTACGCGGAGCAGCTCGGGGAGGTGAAGAAGAACATCGTGGTGCTCCTGCCCGACAGCGCGCAGAAGTACCTCTCGAAGATCTTCGACGACAAGTGGATGAGCGAGAACGGGTTCCTCGAGGAGCCGGACCCGCTCGGCACGGTGTCGGACATGCTGCGCTCGCGGCCCAAGCGAAACATCGTGACGGTGGGGAGGGGCGAGACGATCCGCAACACGATCGGGCAGCTGAAGGAGCACGGGATCTCGCAGGTGCCGGTGCTGGAGCAGGGGCGACTCGAAGGGCTGGTGTCGGAGCTTGATCTGCTCAACTTCCTGCTCAACAACCCGGGCAAGCTGGACGCGCCGATCGACAGCCTGATCGAGGCCGACTACGCGACGGTGACGCCGCAGACGAAGGTGAAGCTGCTGCGCAACATCTTCAACGAGGCGAAGCTGGTGTGCGTGCTCGACCGCGACGACCTGCTCGGCGTGGTGACCAAGATCGACCTGATCGAGTACCTCGCGACGCGGACGGCGGCGTAGCTACAGAGGCGCCGCGATGAAAACCGAATCGAAGCACCTCGAGACGCTCGCCGTGCATGCCGGGCAGACGCCCGATCCCACCACGGGAGCGGTGACCACGCCGATCTACCTGACCTCGACCTACGCGCAGGATGGACCGGGGGAGCACAAGGGGTTCGAGTACTCGCGGACGCAGAATCCGACGCGCTTCGCGCTCGAAGCGAACCTCGCGGGGCTGGAGGCCGGCGCGCGCGGGCTGGCCTTCGCATCGGGGTGCGCGGCGACGGTGACGGTGCTCCACCTGCTCTCGGCGGGCGACCACGTCGTCGCCGGGGATGACCTCTACGGCGGCACCTACCGCATCTTCGAGCGCGTGATGCGGCAGCAGGGGATCGACTTCACCTACGTCGATCCGACGCGGCCGGAGCGCTTCGCCGAGGCGATCCGCCCGTCGACGAGGCTGTGCTGGGTCGAGACGCCGACCAACCCGCTGCTCAAGCTGTGCGATATCGCCGCGGTGGCCGAGGTGTGCCGGAAGCGCGATGTGCTCCTCGCCGTCGACAACACCTTCCTCACCCCGTTCTTCCAGCGGCCGCTCGCGCTCGGCGCGCACCTGGTGGTCCACTCGACGACGAAGTATCTGAACGGGCACGCCGATGTCGTCGGTGGAGCGGTGATCACCGCCGACGCCGCGCTCGGGGAGCGGATGGCGTTCCTCCAGAACGCGATCGGCGCGGTGCCGTCGCCGATGGACAGCTTCCTCGTGCTCCGCGGGACCAAGACGCTGCATCTCCGGATGGAGCGCCACGCGGAGAACGCGGGGCGGGTGGCGGAGTGGCTCGAGGCCCATCCCGCCGTCGAGAAGGTGGTCTATCCGGGGCTCGCGTCGCACCCGCAGCACGCGCTCGCGAAGCGCCAGATGAGCGGCTTCGGCGGGATGATCACATTTGTCGTCAAGCCAGGTACCGCGGGCGCGCTGGAGCGGGCGCGCAGCTTCCTGAAGGCGGTGCGCCTGTTCGCCTGCGCGGAGAGCCTGGGCGGCGTGGAGTCGCTGATCGAGCACCCGGCGATCATGACCCACGCCTCGATCCCGCCGGAGAACCGCGCAAAGCTCGGCATCTCCGACGGATTGATCCGGCTCTCGGTCGGGATCGAGCACGTCGAGGATCAGATCGCCGACCTCGCGCAGGCCTTCGATCGCGCCGGCTAAAGTCTCCCTCTGGCTACCCGACCTTGAACCGGGTGTAGAGGAAGAGCATCCCCACCAGCCCCGCGTCGATCGCGCACACCCAAACGAAGTCGCGCTGCGCGAAGCCCACCTCGAACCCGGGATCGTGGCTCTTCACCGCCGAGTAGAACGCGCCGCACATCCCCACGTAGACCCACAGGATCTGGTGGTAGCAGAACGACAGGAAGAAGATCCCCACCAGCAGCCCGATCATCGCCGCCAGCAGCGCCATCGCCCAGGTCACCGCCACCTTCGCCTCGGGGCCGGCGCCGGGGGCGGAGTAGCGGCGCAGCGCCTGGATCGGGATCTTGGTCGAGAGGTAGATCACGATGCTCCAGGCGACCATCCCGGGGAAGCCGAGCTCCGCCGGCGCGAGGACGTAGGAGTTGTGCGCGGTGAGGAAATGGTGCTCGATGAACTGCCCCTGCCCGACGCCAAAGATCGGCGAGAAGCGGAACATGGTCATCCCCTCGTACCAGCACTCGAGGCGCTCCACCGACGAGCCCTCGGCCTCCGCGCCCTCCCGGCCGCCGAAGAGGAACAGCGGGGCCGCCAGCACCGCCCCGGCGAGCAGCCCGCGCAGCCCGTAGCGCTTGACGAAGTAGGCTGCCAGCGTCGCCAGGAACACGAGCTGGCCGCCGCGCGACTGGGTGAACACGGTGCAGACGGCGACCAGCCCGAGCGCGGCGACGACGATCAGGACGCGCGGGGCGGTGCGCTTCCGTTCGAGAAAGCCGAGGGCGAAGGGGAGGCCGATCCCGATCGCCAGCGCGAGCTCGTTCGGGTCCTGGAGCGGCCCGAGGTAGCGCACCCGCCCGTTGCCGATCGAGGTGGTGCCGACCAGGCCCACGCGCTCGCAGATGTAGTCGGCGCCCGGCTCCGGGTCGCCGTCGTAGCACTCGCGGTCGCGCGTGCAGGTGCGCCCGTCGTACTCCCCGGTGACGTCGCCGCCGCCGTAGGTCACCGAGATGCAGCCGAAGGGCGCGAGCCCCTGGTGCACCCCGACGAAGGACAGGTAGAGGGTGAGCGCGAGGAGCATCCCGGCCACGACCTGGAAGGCGCGGAAGGTCTGCACCGCGTGGGCGATCAGGAGGTAGAGGCTGATCGAGATCGCCAGGTCGATCGCCTGCGGGACCAGCACGCCGCGCGCGCGGATCGCCAGCGTCGCGAGGCACCACAGGTAGAACAGCGCCACCCACCCGAGCTGCGGCGTCGGTGCCGGCCGGCTCCGTCGCAGCTTCAGATCGATGACGAAGCCGAAAAGCGCCACGCCAAAGCAGATGTAGAGCATCGGCAGCGCGCGCAGCGCGGGGAGGAACTCGAGCGGCCGGACGAAGATGAAGAGCAGGAGCGCGAGGATTCCGGGGATGGCGAACATCGGGGGGAGCGCTTATCCTGGGCCGTCGGTCGGAGAGGCCATCCGGCGATTCGAGGAGCCCGTGACCATGAATTGGACCGCCGCGCTGTGCGCCCTGATCTGCCTCGCCTCGCCAGCCTGCGTGGAGATCACGTACGACTATAGCAAGGAACCCGATCCCCGAAAGCGCGAGTTCGTGGTCGGCGTCTCCGACCGCCTGAAGATCACGGTCTGGAAGAACGCCGACCTGTCGACCGAGGTGACGGTGCGCCCCGATGGCACGATCACCCTGCCGCTGCTCGGCGATATCCACGCCGCCGGCAGCACGCCGAGCCAGCTCAAGGAGGAGGTGGCGAAACGGCTCAGCGCCTACATCAAGGACGAGGGCTCGACGGTGACCATCGCGGTGATCGAGGTGAACAGTTACCGCTTCACGGTCAGCGGCAACGTCGAGCACGGCGGCGTCTTCAGCTCCAAGTTCTACGTGACGGTGACCGACGCCATCGCGCTCGCGGGCGGCCTGAACAAGTTCGCCTCGCCGCGCGGACTGGTGATCGTGCGCAGCGGCGACGGCGGGAAGAGCCGCCGCATTCCGATCGACTACCAGCGCGTCTCGGGAGGCGAGCACCCCGAGGAGAACCTCGGCCTCCTGCCCGGCGACTCGCTGTTCGTGCCGTGAAGCGGCGTCAGCTCTCGATCACCACCACCTGCCGCTTGCCCCCCTTCGTTGGGGGGATCTCCTCGACCACCTCGGTGCGCACCAGCACCCCCTCGAGGTAGCGCGCGCAGGTGGCGCGGATCTGCTCCCTGGCGCCGTCGTCGAGCGGGTGCGTCGGGACGAGTCGCAGCGTGATCGAGCCGTCGCGGTGCTGCACCGCCTGGAACTGGCGCACCGAGGCGGCGAGCACGCCGGCGAACAGCACGTTGAAGACCAGGCCGCTCACCTTGCGGCCCTGGCCGTCGCGCAGCGTCTCGGTCACCCTCCCTTCGACCGAGGTGATCCGCGGCAGCGCACGCCCGCAGGCGCAGCGCCCGGCCGGGCCGGCCACCGCGAGGTCGCCGTTGGCGTAGCGGATGAAGGGCATCCCGAGGTTGTGGAGGTCGGTGATCACCACCTCGCCGGTCTCGCCGGGGAGCGCCTCGCGCCGGCGTTCACCGTCGGTGACGAGCAGCTCGACGATCAGGTTCTCGGCCGACACGTGCAGGCCGTCGTGGCGCTCGCACTCGCTGGCGATCAGCATCACCTCGCGGCACCCGTAGGTCTCGAACACCGACGGGCCGAACGCCTCAATCAGGGCTTGCCGGTCGGCGTCGTACAGCCGTTCGGCGCCGCACAGGACCGGGATCGTCCCCCAGCTCCGCAGGCCGTTGGCGACGATGTAGCGCGCGAGATCGCCGCCCGCCTGGGTGAAGCAGAGGAGCGCGTCGGGCGGGTGGCGGCGGATGCTCTCGACCACCCGCGCGAGCTCGGCGTCGGAGCGCACGCTGCAGTTGAGGTAGGTCTCGCGCCGGAGGCGACGGTCGATGGCCACCTTGGCGGCGGGGAGGCGCGCCGCCGGAAGCGCGGAGGCGCCCCAGTAGTGCAGCGACCGGTCGCCGGGACGGTAGCCGGCCCATCCGTAGCCGCGCAACTTGGTCGCCTGGCGCCAGTGCTCCGAGCCGGCGTCGTAGCCGAACGCGAGCGGCTGTCCCATCGTGCCGCTGGTCGCCTTGCGGATCGTCGCACGGGGCGGCGCCGTGGAGCAGCGCGCGTCGCCGGCGGCCCGTGCATCGGCCCGCGTCAGGAGGGGAAGCCGCGCCAGATCGGCAGGCGCGCGGATCGCGTCGGGGCGCACGCCCGCCTCGTCGAGGCGCGCGCGGTACCAGGGCACGTGCGTGTAGGCGTGCGTGATCAGCCGCGCCAGCGCCTCGCCCTGCGCCGCGAGGATCTCGTCCGCCCCGCGCCACTCCGTTTGCTGGAGATCGGCCAGGATCTTCAGCGTCGGGCGGCTCCGGATCACACCCTCCCACGCCGGGAAGAGGAGCTTGCGGAAGAGCCCGCCGTAGAGGTCGCTCATGGCGCGATTCCCGTCGCTGCCGGGGGCGGGAGAATCGCATGATCTCGCCACGGCGCCGGGTCGCCCGAAGCGCCCTCCATCGCCGCCGCCGCGAGGTTGAACATCTCGCGCGCGGTCACATAGTGGAGGACCCATCGCCGCCCGTCGTTGTAGCGGCTGGTGAGCTCGCGGTGCAGCGCACGCCCGCCTTCGCCGAGCAGCGAGGCCGCCTGCGCCTCGGGCGCGCCGTGGGTGTGGACCTTGACGAACACCCACTCCGGCCGCCCCACGACGTGGATCCCCTGATCGACCCACGACCGGACCCGCTCGCGCGTCGGCGGGTCGTTCGCCGTGACGGCGCCGTTCTCGATCCGCGGCGCGAGCCGGCCGGGGCGGCGCGCGAGGGAGAGCGGTCCCTCGATCAGGAGGATCCGGTCGCGCAGCAGCTCCCCGACGCGCGCCGGCGTGCCCTGGTCGTAGGCCCGCGCCCGTCGCAGATCGCCCTTGGGCCAGTAGATCTGGTTGACGATGTTCGGCTGGCACTCGTCGGGCGCCGAGGGGAAGGTGAAGTCCGCGTAGCAGCCGGTCTCGTGGAGCAGCGGGAGCTCGTCGTCGACCCCGCACCAGCGACGGTCGGCGCGCGCGTTGGCGAGGCACCAGTTGCCGTGGATGAAGGCGTAGCGGAGCCGTCCATCGCGGTCGCGCCCCAGGTGGCCGTGGCGCGCGAAATCGGCGAGGTAGCGGGCCAGATCGCGGCGCAGCCCGTCGCGGGTGTCGCGGTCGTGGTGCAGGTGGACCTCCACCTCGCCGAGCCCCGCGCGAGCCAGCGTGGCGAGCGGTTCGAGGTACCCGGGATCGTACTGCTCGCCCGGAAAGAAGAAGCTGTGGCGCGGATGGCGTCCGTCCGCGTCGGTGAAGTCGTGCGCCAGGGCGGGGTAGCCCTGCGCCCACGCCTGCACGCGCGCGGCTCCCGTCGCCGCGTCGGCGTTGCCCCACAGCGGCTCGTAGTGATCGCACAGCGCGAAGAGCAGATGGCGCGGCCCCTCGATCCGGGCGGCTCGCGCGCGGGCGATCAGGTGGCCCGCGTGGCCGGGCAGCCAGGTGTGCAGGTTGCGTGTCAGGCGCGCGATCACCCGTCACCACCGACGAGCAGCACACCGATGTTCTTCGCCGCCGGGAGCGCGTGGTTCATGCGCAGGAGATCGTCGTCGCGGGTGACGCCCACGCGCGCCACCACCAGCACGCCATCCACCAGGTCCACTGCGCCGAGGTACTCGCCGAGCTCGCGGTAGCCTGTCAGATCGACCAGCAGGTGGGCGAACAGCTCGGCGCTCTCGCCGATCATTCGCCCGAGCAGCGGCAGGCCCGCGCCCGCGCCCCCGGTTCGCCTCGGCGTCAGCAGCGCCAGCGACGGGCGGAGCCAGTGGGTGGCGAACACCGACGGGGTGGCGCCGCCGAGCTCGGCGATCGGCTCGCAGATCGCCGGCCAGCGCACATTGGCGTCGAGCAGCGCCACCGCGGCGCCGCTGACCTCGACCAGCGCCGCGCCGAGCTGGGCCGCGGCCGGCACCACACCGACCCGGTCCGACGCCGGGATCAGCCCGACCACGCGGTTTCCCGTGAGGCGCAGGCGGCGCGCGACGCGGATGCACTCCGCGCGCACCTCGGGGTGGGCGGTGTCATCGAGGATGAGGGCCATGCGGCGGCCTGTGGGCGGTCTTGCCATGCGTGAACGAGCAAGCCTAGCGCGGAGCCGCACGGGGACGAACTTCCTTTTCGATCGCGCGGCCCGCTCGGCAGGGCCACCCAAGCCTGTTAAGCTCCCGTCGATGGTCCGAAAGTCCGCCGCCACCCCAGGAGCCAGCCGGGGTAATGCGCCTGCTGCGGCCGCCGATCCCTTCGGCCATTCTTCGTCGGCAATCGCCGACGTGCAGCAAGCTCGGACAGCAACGTCGCTCCTCCTCGGATTGCAGAAAGCAGTCCGTCGTCGTCGTCGCTTCCCGGCCTGCGGCCTCCCCGTCCTTCGGCGGGGGCCCAGGCCAGGCCTCGGTCTCGGCAGCCTCGCTACGGCGCCTTACCCCAACAGGCTCCTCGCGCTCGCGCTCGCGCTCGCCCTCTGGCCTGCGCGCTCGGAGGCGAAGTTGGGCGTGCAGGGACTCCTCTCGCTCTCCGCCGGCTGGACCGACAACGCGGCGGCCCAGGCGCAGCTCAATCGCTCCGCGTTCGTGGGCGATGTCCGCCCGTCCCTGGTGCTCACGTTCGGCATCCCCCGGGCCTCCCACAGCCTCGCCTACACCTTTGGCTACAACTTCTACTTCCCCGGCAGCGAGAACAACAACTACTCGAATCGCCTCGCCTACGGGGGCTACTTCTCGTTGTCACCGACGGTGGAGATGCTCCTCGGCGCCTCGATCACCCAGGGTCAGGTAAACGGCCTGCTGCTGCAGCAGGGCTCCGCCATGACGCCGCTCCAAGTTCTGCCGAACAACTTCACCTACTTCGCCGGATCGGTGCTGGAGGGGCTCGGGTGGGACCTCGCGCGCAGCTGGCACGCCTCTCAGGCGACCACCTTCTCCTTCAATATTCCGCTGGACGGGCAGGTGGCCCGGCGCTCCTATGACCTCGCCAATGTCCTCGGCTTCGAGCGCGCGTGGCGGTCCGACGCCGTCGGACTCGACCTGCGGATCGACTACAGCCATCTCGGGTCGGCGCCGGGGCCCATATCGTCCCTGGTGGTCCGGCAGCAGCTCACCACCGCCGCGCTCCTCAAGTGGCGCCACGATCTCGGCCACTTCTTCTCCTTCGATCTCGGCGCCGGCGGACTGATGGTGTTCGGGCTGAACGGACAGCGCCGTTCGAGCTTCCTGCCCACCGGAACGGCGGTGGGGCGCTACACGCGCCAGGAGGGGACGGCCGAGCTTTCCTACGGCCACACCGTCGCTGCCAACGTCTTTGTTTCCCAGTCGTTCGAGGTCGACCAGGTCGCGCTGCGAGCCAGCCTGCCGCTCGGCAGCAAGTCGCGCGTGACCTTCTCCAGCGCCGCCGGCTACCAGCACGCCCGGACCGTGGACGCCGTGAACAGGAACGTGACCACCTCGTCGACCGACGTGATCCTCGTCGACGGAACCCTCACCTGGCGCCCGGTTCCGCCGCTCGAGATCTTCACCCGCTACCAGTACTTCCATCAGCTCCCGTCGGCGACCCCCGACCTCCAGCGCCACATGGTGCTGCTCGGGGTGAACGTGATCTACCCGACCGAGGCGGCGGTGGTGCTGCCGGCGCGGCTGCCGATGCGCTTCGACTCGACCGACTCGTCGAACTGACGGCGAGGCTAGGGCAGGTCGGTCCGCACGGCGACCAGGACGCCCACACCCTCGAGGTGCTCGCTCGGAATGCGCGCCGTGATCCGGTAGCCCATCCCCTCGATCACCGACTCGCGGTCGGGTTCGAGCCCGCGGTCGTAGAGGTCGAAGACGATGTCGGGCATGGGCGCGCCGCACGCCGCGGCCAGCTCGTGCCGCCTCCGCGCATACTCCGGGTAGTGGAGGCGCACGCCGAGGGAGTCGTGGCGGAGCGATCGCAGCGACGGACAGCGCGTGAACTCGGGGGTGGTGAGCCCCTGGAGATCCAGGAGGCGCACCTCCCGGAAGTGATCGCGCGCGAGATAGAAGAAGGGCACGCCGGCGCACTTGCTCATCACCACCGGCTTGCGTCCCGTGCGCCTCCGGACGTCGGCGAGCGCAGCGTCGACGGCGGGCAGCGCGCGGATGAAGTTGCGGTGATCGAAGTGGTGGGTCTCGAAGAAGGAGCGGCCGGCCAGCGCCGGCTCATCGCTCGGCGGAAACGACCACAGCGTGGCGTCGGTGGCGATGGCGAGGGTGGCCAGGCCAAAGAGGTTCCAGCCCGCGAGAGCGACCAGGGCGGCCCGGCGCCACCGCACAGCGCCGAGCAGGTCGAGCGCCGAGATCGTGGCGAGGGGGATCAGCGCGACGAAGAAGCGCCCGCCCACCATCCAGTCGCCGCCCATCGACGCCACGAAGGCGAGGTGCACCATCCCGAAGGCGTGCACCAGGGCGCGGGTGGGATCACCGAACGCGATGCGAGGCGTGGCGAGCCAGGACAGGCCGCGCAACCCGAGCACCATCACCAGCGGCGTGGAGGCGCCGCGCCCTTCGAGGAGGAGGTAGCTCGCGCCCCAGATCACCGCGTGCCAGTTGCGCCCGGTCTTGGCCTCGGTCGGTAGCGGGAACAGCGCGCCGAAGGTGTGGTGGCGCCACGCGAGGAGCAGCGCCGACAGCGCGAGCGTCGCACCCAGCAGCACCAGCACGCGACGGGCGCGCGGGCCATCGCCGGCGAAGGCGAACAGCGAGGCGGCGGCGCCCAGCGAGAGGGACAGCACCAGCGGCGCTTCGGACCTTGTGCACAGCGCCGCCGCGACGACGCCCACCACGATCGCGAGATCGCGCGCGCCCGTTCCGGGAATACCGCTCCGTGGCGGCGATCACCGCGAGCACGAGCAGCGCCGCCAGCGTGGTCTCCATCCCCGACCAGGACCAGAAGACCAGGCTCGGATTGAGCGCCACCGCGAAGCGCACCGGCACGTCGAGCGCGGGATCGATCGCCCGCGCCGCACGGCCGCTGGCCTCCACCGTGAGCACGCCGAAAGCGAGCGACGCCAGCGCACCGAGCGTCGGCAGCGAGACGGCGGTCAGTTTGTGCAACGCAGCAAGGAGGAGCACCCACAGCAGGCTCGACCCCTGCTCGACAGCGTCGCCGTTGTAGTTCAGGATCGTTCCGAAGCGCGCCAGCGTGTGCGCCTCCCAGAACGAGAGGTGAGAGTCGTCGTGGCCCGACGAGGGGAACAGCGCGAGGCCGAGCAGCGCCGGCAGGACGAGCGGCAAGAGGCGCCACAGCGGCGACGGTAGCGAGCGATCGCTCAGACGCGGCAAGGTGGAGATGCCCTCCTCATGGTTTCTTTATCGCATGAGCGTCGCATGAGCGCGGGTGTGATCCAAAGTGCTCGGAGGACGCGCGGCCGAGCCAGCTCTCGTCCTTCGGTTCCCGCCGCCGCGCCGTTGCCGTTGCCGTTGCCGTTGCCGTTGCCGTTGCCGTCGCCGAGAGGGCGGGCGGCAGGTTCCAGCGGATGCGTCTACCGAGGGTCGGCGATCACACCCCATGAGCGCCCGGCGGTTCGCTAATCACGCCCCATCTGGTACTCTCGCTCGCTACAAAACTCGAATGACCACTCCATGACGCACAGCGAAGTGATCACACAAACCCGCGCCGTCGCCCGCGAAGTGGCAGCACGCCACGCGTCGGACGTGGACGCGCGCGCCCGCTTCCCGCGGGAGACCTTCGACGCGCTCCGGCAGGCGAAGCTGCTCGGCGTCGCCGCGCCCCGGGAGGTGGGGGGCGCCGGAGCCGACATGCGCAC
Organism: Myxococcales bacterium; assembly: GCA_009692555.1. GTDB lineage: Bacteria > Myxococcota_A > Polyangia > Palsa-1104 > SHYY01 > SHYY01. The sequence continues at coordinate 14,812 of SHYY01000054.1, read as the reverse complement.
GCTGGCGCAGATGTGCACGGCGCTCGCGCAGGGGTGCGGCGCGAGCGGCATGGTGCTGGCGATGCACCACATCCAGGTGGCCTGCATCGCGCGCCACGGGATGGGGTCGCCGTGGTTCCGCCGTTACCTCGCCGAGGTGGTCGAGCGGCAGCTTCTGCTCGCGTCGGTGACGTCCGAGGTCGGGGTGTGGGGCGACACGCGATCGAGCATCTGCGCCCTGCTGCGCGAAGGCGATCGGTTTCGCCTCGACAAGGACGCCACCACCGTCTCCTACGCCGAGGCCGCGGATGATCTGCTGGCCACCTGCCGCCGCGGCCCCGACGCGCCTCCCGGCGATCAGATCCTGGTGCTTCTCCGCAAGGGCGACTTGACGCTCGACCGCACCACCGACTGGGACACGCTCGGCATGCGCGGCACCTGCAGCCCCGGGTACAAGATCGCGGCGACGGGTCCTGTCGAGCAGGTGCTCCCGGGCTCGTTCGCCGACGCCTCCGCACAGACGATGGTCTCCTACTCGCACATCCTGTGGTCGGCGGTGTGGCTCGGCATCGCGTCGGACGCGGTGGCGCGCGCAAGCGCCTTCGTGCGGGTCGAGGCGCGCAAGACTCCGGGCGTGGTGCCGCCGCGCGCGCACCGGCTCGCCGAGGTGGCGGTGATGCTCCACTCCCTGCGCAACACCGTCGCCGCGCAGTCCGACGAGTTCGACGCGGTGATGGCGCGCGACGGTGGCATGGACGAGTTCCTCACCATCGCCTGGGCGCTCAAGATGAACAACATGAAGGTGGTCGCCTCGGAGGCCGCGCCGCGCATCGTGCACGAGGCGCTGCAGATCATCGGCATCTCCGGCTACAAGAACGACTCCAAGTTCTCCGTCGGGAGGAACTATCGCGACGCCCTCTCTGCGTCGCTGATGATCTCCAACGATCGGATCTTCGCCAAGAACGCCTCGATGCTGCTCGTGCACAAGGACGATTGAGATGGCGAGCGACGACGGCGTGCAGCGTCTTCACGATGGGCTGGTCGCGCACGGGCTGATCATTCCCACGCGGGTGCCCGGCTCGTTCGGGCGCGGCGCGGTGTTCGAGGACATCCTCGATGCCGTGAACGCAGCCATCTCGACGGTGGCGAAGGACGACGGCGCCGAGCGCTGCACCTTCCCGCCGGTGATCGATCGCACGATCATCGAGCGCACCGACTACCTCGACTCCTTCCCGCACCTCGCCGGCACGGTCTTCAGCTTCTTCGGCAAGGAGCTGGCCGCCCGCGCGCTGTCGGAGCGCGTCCACGAGGGCAAGGCGTGGGGCGATCTGCAGGGGATGACCGAGGTGTGCCTCAGCCCGGCCGCGTGCTACCCGCTCTATCCGACGCTGACCGGCGCGCTCCCCGAAGGTGGCCGGCTGGTGACCATGACCAACTGGGTGTACCGCCACGAGCCCTCGCCGGAGCCGACGCGCATGCAGTCGTTCCGGGTGCGGGAGTTCGTGCGCGCGGGGGCTCCCGACGCGATGGTGGCGTGGCGCGATCTGTGGCTCGAGCGCGGCATCACGCTGCTCACCGCGCTCGGGCTGCCGGCGCGATCGGACGTGGCGACCGATCCGTTCTTTGGACGCGCGGGAAAGATGCTGGCCGACAACCAGCGCGGGCAGCGGTTGAAGTTCGAGGTGCTGGTGCCGGTGATCTCCGACGAGAACCCGACCGCGCTGTGCTCGTTCAACTACCACCAGGATCACTTCGGCCAGGTGTTCGGCATCACCACCAGCGACGGCGCGGTGGCCCACACGGCGTGCCTCGGCTTCGGCCTCGAGCGCGTGGTGATGGCGCTCCTGAAGACGCACGGCTTCGATCCGAAGGCCTGGCCACCGTCGGTGCGGAGCTGCTTGTGGCCTTGACGGGCGCGGCGGTGCTGCCGGCGCTCGATGCAACGGTCTACGCCCGCCACCCGCTCCACGCCGAGGATCGGGTGTGGGTGGAGAAGAACTGCTACGTCGACATCTGGATCGAGCTGCTCCACGCGCTCGGGCTCGATCCGACCGCGGTGATGCCCTTCCTGGTGGCGCTCGATTTCCTCGACGATCAATGGACCTTCTTCAAGCCGCCGCATGGGGATCTGTTCGATCTCTACGGGGTCGAGGTGGAGGAGCTGAACGTGTGGCGACCGCTCGCCGAGCACGTCGCCGAGCACCTGGCGCGCGGGCGCTTCGTCTCCACCGAGGCCGACGCGTTCTATCTGCCGGACACCGCCGGCACCGACTACCGCACCCAGCACACCAAGACCACCATCGTGGCGCAGGCGTTCGATCCCGAGCATCGCCGGCTCGGCTATTTCCACAACGCCGGGTACTTCACGCTCGAGGGCGAGGACTTCGATCGGCTGTTTCCCGTCGCTGCGCCGCCCGACGGAGACCGACTGCCGCTGTACGCGGAGCTGGTGATCGTCGCGCGCCTCGTGTCGCGTTCGCCGGAGGAGCTGAAGGCGCGATCGCGCGCGCTGCTTCGTCGCCACCTTGCGCGGAGGCCGGTGGACAACCCGGTCCACCGCTTCGCGACGCGCTTCGATCAGGATCTCCCGAGGGTGACCGAGGCCGGGCTGGCCTTCTATCACGCCTGGGCGTTCGCGACGGTGCGTCAGCTCGGCGCTGCGTTCGAGCTGCTCGCGGCACACCTGCGCTGGCTCGACGATCCGGCGCTCGCCGAGGCGGCGCCGGCCTTCGATCGCGTCAGCGCGGCGGCGAAGGTGCTGATCCTCAAGGCGGCGCGCGCGGTGAACGGACGGCGGCCGCTCGACGGAAAAGCCCTGTTCGACGAGATGGCGAGCGCGTGGCAGTCGGGCATGGACACGCTGTCGGAGCGGGCGTGAGGTGCGCGCGCTGCTGCTCGAGACTCCGCTGGTCCGGCTGGAGCCGCTCGCGCTGGCGCACGTCGACGCGCTCCTCGTCGCAGCGATGGAGAACCGGGCAACCTACGGGCTCGCCCCGGTGCCGCGCGACGAACCCGGGATGCGCGGCTACGTGGAGCAGGCGCTCGCCGACCAGGCGGCCGACCGGGCGCTGCCCTACGCCATCGTCGCCCCCGGGGCGCGCGTGGTCGGCTCGGTGCGGCTGATGAACCTGGAGTGGTGGCGCTGGCCAGAGGGCCCGATCCTCGTTGCTGGCGAGCCGCGGAGCGAAGGCGCGGGGGACCCGCCCGATGTGGTGGAGATCGGGCACGCCTGGCTCGCCGCCTCGGCGCAGCGGACCGCGATCTTCACCGCCCTGTGCGCGCTCCTGTGCGCCCACTCCTTCGACGATCTGCGCGTCCACCGGGTGACGCTCAAGACCGACGCGCGCAACCAGCGCTCGCGCACCGCGATCGCGCGCCTGGGTGCGCAGTTCGAGGGCGTGCTGCGCTCCCACCTTCCCGCCGCCGACGGCGTGGTGCGCGACACCGCGATGTTCTCGATCGTGCGCGCCGAGTGGCCGGCGGTGCGCGCGCGCCTGGAAGCGCTCCAAGGGCTGCCTGGAGGGGGCGCATGAGCCCGGCGCCGAGCGTGCGGGTGGGGATCGATCTGGTGCGCGTCAGTCGCGTGGCCGAGTCGCTCGATCGCTTTGGCGAGCGCTTCCTCCGGCGCCTGTTCACCGACGGAGAGATCGGCTACGCGATGGCCATCCCGGCGCAGGCGGCGGAGCGCCTCGCGGCCCGCTTCGCGGCCAAGGAGGCGGCGGTGAAGGCGCTCGATCTCTCGGCGCGCGGCGTCGGCTGGCGCGAGATCGAGGTGCGGCGTGCGCCGTCGGGGCGCTGCGATCTGGTGCTGCACGGCGGGGCGCGCGCCGCGGCCGACGAAGCCGGCACCGATGGGATCGCGCTGAGCATGACCCACGAGGGCGACTACGCGGCGGCGGTGGTCGTCACCATTTCCCGGGCGGAGACATGACCGACAAGATCCGCAAGATCCTCAAGCAGCATGGACGGCTCAGCCGGGACGCGGAGACGCTGCCCGAGGAGGCCGACCTCTACCAGTCGGGGATGACCTCCCACGCCAGCGTGAACGTGATGCTGGCGCTCGAGGGCGAGTTCGAGGTCGAGTTCCCCGACGCGATGCTCAAGCGCAGCGTGTTCGAGAGCATCGCCGCGATCCGCGACGCGATCTCCAGGCTCACGTCTCTGTGAGCGGCCGCGTCCGCGCGATCGAAGGGCACGACATCGAGGCTCTGGAGACCGGCTGGCAGATGGGCTCGCTGCCTTCCGGCGCGGCCTTGTCCCCCGACGGGCTGGAGCGATCCGGCGCGGACTGGCTCCCCGCGCGGGCGCCGGCCACCGCGGCCTCGACGCTGCGCGCCGCCGGGAAGTGGAGCCTCGACGGACCGGCGCGCCGCTTCGACGCCGACGACTGGTGGTGGCGCTGCCGCTTCCCGGCCGGGGCGGCGGCCGACGAGGTGGCGCTGTGCTTCGATGGGCTGGCCACGCTCGCCGAGGTGTGGCTGAACGGTGCGCCGCTGCTGTCGAGCGCGAACATGTTCACCGCGCACGAGCGGCGGGTCGATGGGCTCCTTGGCGCAGAGAACGATCTCGCGATTCGCTTCCGCTCCCTCGACCCGTTCCTCGCCGCGCGCCGGCCCCGCCCGCGCTGGCGCGCGCCGATGGTGGAGCACCAGCAGCTGCGCTGGCTGCGCACGACCCTGCTCGGGCGGACACCCGGCTGGTCGCCACCGGCCGCCGCGGTGGGCCCCTGGCGTCCGGTGCGGATCGAACGGCGACGGGCGATCGCCGTCGAAGCGCTCGTGCTGCGCACGCGGATCGAGGGGACGAGCGGGGTGCTGGAGGCGGCGGTTGACGTTCGTGCGCTCGGCGCGGCGCGTGTGGAGGGCGTGGAGCTTTGCCTGGACCGTGACGGGATCGAGCACCGCGCTCCGCTGGTCAGCGACGGGGGGCGCTGGCAGGGGCGGGTGGCGATCGCGGACGTCGCGCGGTGGTGGCCTCACACCCACGGAGAGCCCTGCCTCTATCGCGCGCGGCTGCTCGCCTGGGCGGGGGGCGCGCCGATCGAGGTCGATCTCGGGAGCGTTGGTTTCCGCGAGGTGGAGATCGCGGGCGACTTCGGCCTCCGCGTCAATGGCGTCGACCTGTTCTGCCGCGGGGCGTGCTGGACCCCGCTCGATCCGGTGTCGCTCGACGCCGACCAGGGCGCGCTCGATGCCGCGCTCGATCAGGCGTGCGCCGCCGGGATGAACATGCTCCGCGTCGCCGGCCCGATGGTCTACGAGAGCGACCTGTTCCTCGATGGACTCGATCGGCGCGGCCTGCTCCTGTGGCAGGACTTCCTGTTCGCCAACCTCGACTATCCCGAGGACGATCCCGCGTTCGTGGCGACGGTGAGCGAGGAGGCGCGGCAGCAGCTCGCGCGGCTCGCCGGCAGGCCGTGCCTCGCGGTTCTTTGTGGCAACAGCGAGGTGGAGCAGCAGGCGGCGATGTGGGGGGCGCCGCGCGAGCGCTGGAGCCCGCGCCTGTTCCACGAGGTGCTGGCGGAGATCGCTCGGGTGGAGCGGCCCGATGTGCCCTACTGGCCGTCGAGCGCGCACGGCGGCGCCTTCCCGCATGCGGCCGACAGCGGCACCACGTCGTACTACGGCGTCGGCGCCTACCTGCGCCCGCTCGAGGACGCGCGCCGCGCCGGGGTGCGCTTCGCCACCGAGTGCCTTGCCTTCGCCAACGTGCCGCCTTCGGGCGGGCTCTCCCCGTCGCTGCGCGCGCACCAGCCGGAGTGGAAGGCGCGCAGCCCGCGCGACCTCGGAGCGGGCTGGGACTTCGACGATGTGCGCGATCACTATCTCGCGCGCCTGTTTCGCGTCGACCCGGTGGCGCTGCGCTCGTTCGATCACGAGCGCTATCTCGCGCTCTCGCGGGTGGTCACCGGCGAGGTGATGGCGGCCACGCTCGGCGAATGGCGGCGCGCCGGCTCGACCTGTCGCGGTGCCCTGGTGTGGTTTCTGCGCGACCTGTGGCCGGGCGCGGGCTTCGGTGTCGTCGACGCGGCCGGGGCGCCCAAGGCCGCGCTCTCCTGCCTCGCCCGCGTCCAGCAGCCCGTGCTCGTTCACCTCAGCGACGAGGGAGGCAACGGGCTGGTGGTGCATGTGGTCAACGAGCGCGCCGCGCCGCTTCGGGGGGAGATCGAGGTCGCGCTGTTCCGGGATGGCGAGGTGGAGGTCGGGCTCGGGCGGCGCGCCGTGGAGGTCGCAGGGCGAGGGGCGATCGCACTCCCGGCCGCGGGGCTCTTCGCCGAGATGCACGACCTCACCTACGCCTATCGCTTCGGGCCGCCGCAGCACGATCTGGTCGTGGCGACGCTCAGCGCCGAGGGTAAGACGATCGATGCGTTCGCCTTCCCGCTCGGGCTGCCGGCGCTCCGCGAGCGCGACCTCGGGTTGACCGCCGAGCCGCAGGTGCTCGAAGGCGGAGACGCGGCGCTCACGCTCCGCACCCGGCGCTTCGCCCAGTCGGTGGCGATCGAGGTGGAGGGCTTCGTCCCCGACGACGACCACTTCCACATGGCGCCCGGCAGCGAGCGCACGATCCATCTGCGCCGGTCGCGCGGATCGGCATCCGGCGGCGCGGTGCGCGGAGTGGTTCAGCCGCTCAACGCCGAGTCGGCGACCCGCGTGCGGATCGGCCCGTGACCTCCGAGGCCCTCTTTTTCGGTCCCTCTGCGCGGCCTCTCATGGGCTGGCTGCACCGCCCGCCGCCTGGCCAGGGGGTACGCCTCGGTCTGGTCCTCTGCAACCCGTTCGGCTACGAGGCGATCTGCGCCCACCGCACGCTGCTCGCGCTCGCCGAGGCGGGGGCCGCGGCCGGCCTGCCGTCGCTGCGCTTCGACTACGATGGCACGGGGGACTCGGCGGGTGACGACCGCGACCCGGATCGAGTGGGGGCATGGGCGCGCAGCATCGGGCACGCGATCGACCTGTTGCGAGCGCAAGCGGGCGTGGAGCGCGTGTGTCTGCTCGGAGTGCGGCTGGGCGCGCTGCTCGCGTCGGTGGTGGCCGCCGAGCGCGATGACTGCGCGGGGCTGGTGCTGCTCGCGCCGGTGGTGTCGGGCAAGGCGTGGTTGCGCGAGCAGCGAGCGCTTCAGGGCGCGCTCGGGCTCGCCCCCGCGCCGACGGGATTGGCGGCGGTGCCGAGCGAGGGAAACGGGCAGGAGTCGGTCGGGTTCCTCATCACCGAGGAGACCCGCACCGCGCTCTCGGCGATCGATCTCTCGCGCCTGGAGCGCCCTCCCGCGCCGCGCCTGCTGGTCCTGGATCGCGCGGACCTCCCCGTCGCTGCGCGCTCCATCGAGCGGGTGCGCGCGCAGGGCGCCCGCGTGGACCCCGGGAGCGTGCATGGCTACACCGAGATGGTGCTCGATCCGCACGACGCGGTGGTGCCCGCGACGACGGTGGCAGAGGTCGGGTCGTGGCTGCGCGCGCTGGCGCTGGAGGCTCCCTCCGCGGAGGCTGCGGTCGCCGCACGAGGGAGCGTGGCGCCGGTCCGTGCTGGGCTGACCGAGGGTGGCACGTCGATCGTCGAGGAGCCTTTGTCGATCGGGATCGGGTGCTTCCTCATCGCCACCCAGCCGGCGAACGCACCGCGAAGGCGGCGCGGCATCCTCCTCCTCAACGCGGGGGCGATCCACCACGTCGGCCCAAACCGCCTGTACGTGGCGCTCGCCCGTCGCTGGGCCGCGCTCGGGCATGTCGTGGCGCGACTCGACCTGGCGGGGCTCGGCGAGTCGCCAGCGCGGGTCGGCGAGCGCGACAACGTGGTGTACCCGGAGCGCGCGCTCGAAGACGTGTCGGCCGCGCTCGCCTGGCTCGGCCGTCAGCCCGGCGTGCTGACGCGCCACGCGGTGGGGCTCTGCTCGGGCGGCTACCACGCGTGGAAGGCCGCGGTGGCGGGCCAGCCGGTCGATGGCGTGGTGGTGATCAACCCGCTCACCTTCTTCTGGAAGCCCGGGATGCCGCTCGACTTCGCCCCCCACCGCCTGGCGATCGAGGCGCAACGCTACGCGCGATCGGCGCGCAGCCTCGCGTCGTGGTGGAAGCTCTTGCGCGGTGAGGCGCGGTTCGATGCAGTGCTCCATGTGGTCACCCGCCGCGCGGCGAGCCTGGCGTTTCATCGCGCGCGGAGCATTGCGAGGCGAGTCGGCGTGACTCTCGGCGACGACCTCGCCGCCGAGCTGGAGTCGGTCGCACGGCGCGGCGTCGCCATCGCGTTCCTGTTCGCGGCCGGCGATCCGGGCATCGAGCTCCTGCGGGTGCAGGGCGGCCACTCGGTGGAGGCGCTGCAGCGCAAGGGCGCGCTCACGATCGACACCATCGCCGGCCCCGATCACACCTTCACTCCGCTCTGGTCGCACCCGCCCTTCGCCGCGCGGCTCGGCGCGCTCCTCGACGGGATTCCGTGATCGCCGAGCGCTGGCTCGATCTGGGTGGACTGCGTACGCTGTCGGTGGGCGCGCCCGACGAGGCGAGGCTCGCCGTGGTGCTCCTGCACGGCTTCGCGATGGAGCCCGTCGACCTTGCGCCGTTTGCGCAATCGCTCGGCCTGCCCGCGTTCTACGCGTTCCCCGAGGGTCCGCTCGCCGCCGCGCCGCGCGGGCGCGCCTGGTGGCACATCGATCCGGAGCTGCGCGCGGCCGCCTTGGCGCGCGGCCCCCGCGACTTCGCGGGCCAGCACCCGCCCGATCTCCCCGCAGCACGCAACCTGCTGGCGGCACACCTCGACGCCGTGGCCGCGCTCGTGCCCGGTCGTCCGCTGGTGGTGGGCGGCTTCTCCCAGGGCGGCATGCTGGTCTGCGACACGCTGCTGCACTCCCCGCGCGCCGTCGCTGCCATGGCGCTGCTCTCGTCGTCGCGGCTGGCGTTCGACACCTGGCGGCCGCTGCTCGATCGGGGAGCGCTGCGCGGTCTGCCCGTGCTGATCAGCCACGGCGAGGCCGACGAAGATCTCTCCTTCGGCGCCGGAACCGCGCTCCGCGACTGCCTCGCCGCCGCGGGCTGCGAAGTCACCTGGGTGCAGTTCGCAGAGGGCCACCAGATCCCGCTCGTGGTGTGGCGCCACCTCCGCAAGCTGCTCGCCGCTCTCCAACCCACAGCGCCCTCCCGCTGAACGGATGTCGCTCGCCGTCAAAGCGGTTCGCGGTGCCTTCTGGACCGTCGGCATGGGCCTCGGGGCGCGCCTTTGCGGCCTGGTCGGCTCGCTGATCCTGACCCGCTTCCTGGCGCCGGCCCAGTTCGGCAAGGTCTCGGCAGCGACGGTGGTCGTGCTGCTCGCCAACCAGGTTTCCGTGTTCGGATTCGGACAGTACGTGATCGCCCATCCGAAGGCGGGCCGCGACGTCGCCTTCCACGCCACGCTGTTCCACCTCACCTTCGGGGCGGTGGGCCTGGCGGCGATCCTGGTCGCCCGCGACTGGCTCGGGCCGCTGTTCGGGGTGCCCGATCTCGGGCACTTCATCCCCGGCCTCGCGCTGGCGATCCTGATCGAGCGGATCGGCTTCATGCCCGAGAGGGTGCTCTATCGCGATATGCGGTTCCGCGTCGCCGCGCTCTCGCGGGCGGCGTCGGAGCTGACCTACACCGCGGTCTCGGTCGGGCTCGCCTGGGCGGACTGCGGGCCGATGGCGATCGTGGTGGCCAACCTCGCCCGCTACAGCCTCTTCACGCTGCTGGTGCTCGCCGCGGTCGACCGCCGCGACTGGCTCGCGCCCTGCGCGATCGACCGCCGCACCACCTTCGCCCTGTTCCGCTTCGGCTGGCCGCTATGGCTGGCGGGCTTCACCGGCCTCGCGGCGCGCAAGGCGGACAACCTCCTGGTCTCGCGCTTCTTCGGCGAGTCGGTGCTCGGCTCCTACAACTACGCCTACAACCTCGCCGACACGCCGGCCTCCTTCATCGGGGAGCAGATCGGCGACGTGCTATTGCCCTCGTTCGCGCACCTCGACAGCGCCCAGCGGCCGGCCGGGCTGATGCGCTCGACGCGCCTCCTCGGCCTCCTGATCTTCCCGCTGGCGATCGGGCTGGCGGCGATCGCGCCGACGCTGGTGGCGGCGGTCTTCGATCCCCGGTGGGCGGCGGTCGCGCCGATGCTGCTGGTGCTGAGCGCGCTGTCGGTGACGCGGCCGCTCGGATGGGCGGTCTCATCGTTCCTCCAGGCCTGCGGCCGCACGCGCGCGGTGATGGCCCTCGAAGTGCTGAAGCTGTGCACGATGCTGGTCGCGGTCGGCACGTTCGGGCGGCTGAGCCCGCTCTGGACCTGTGGTGCGGTCGGCCTCGCCTTCGGGTCGAACGCGCTGGCCTCGCTGGCGGTGGCGCAGGTGGGCGAGGGGGTGCCGATGGGGCGGCTCCTGCTCGGGCTGCTACCGCCGCTCGCGGCGTGCGTGCCGATGGTGGCGGCGATCCTTGGGGTGCGCCACCAGCTCGAGTCATTCGGCTTCGGGACGGGCTGGCCGGCGCTCGGGATCGAGCTGGCGACGGGGGCGGTGGTCTACGTGATCGCGGCGCTGGTGGTGGCCCGGGAGACCTCGCGCGACTTCATCGGGCTATGCCGGCGGGCGCTCGGGCGGTGAGTCGTTTCACGGCACGGCGACGTTGATTTCATGTTCCGTCGCGCTATCCCGACGGGCGCGATCTGCAAGCCCGGCGTGGTCACGCTCCGAGATCGCGTGGCAGAATCTTCGGCCGGCCCCGCAGGACGACCGCGCCGAAGTGACGAGCGTCGACGGTGGCGATCGCGGAGGCGTGCTTCCGCTCCGCCACTGCCATGACCACTCCATCGACCAGACCGAGGCGCAGCGACTTGTACCTTGTGCAGAGCTCCGTGGCGCGGACCAGGTCGGCCTGCTCTCCCCATTCGACGGCGAAGGCCCTGGTCGCAAGGTCCGCCAGGAACTCGTCCGCAGCCCGCTGCCCGACATGCTGGGCGAGGAGGTAGTCGATCTCGGGCAGCACCGCCCAGGGCAGGAGCCATTGATCGGGATCCTCTTCGTAGAGCTTCCGCAGCGCCTGGTGGTGACGATCGTCCGCATCGACGAGCGCGATGATCGCGCCCGTGTCGGCGATGATCATCGCGTGCGGCCCATTCCGCGAAGGAGATCATCGGCGCGCTCGCTCAGGTCGGCTCGCCCGCTATGACCGGCGCCCAGGCTGCGCGGCTTCCGCTTGCGCCCGTGCCGTCGCACGTACTCGGCCACCGCCTCGCGGATCAGCGCCGCCGGTGTGGCGCCCCCGTCGGTGGCGATGCGCTTGAGACGATCGTAGTCCGCCGGATCGAGGTAGACGGTGGTCTTGAGCGCGGTGGCAGACATATGGTTACCATACACCATACACGTGCTTCTGTACCGAGGGCGTCTCAGGCTGGGCGGAGGAGGCCGCTGAGCGTCACCGGGGTGAGGTTCCGCTCCGCGATCAGATCGAGGATCTCGGGGAGCGCCCCGAGGGTGGCTGCGCTGTCGTCGTGGAGCAGCACGATCTCGCCGGGCGAGAGCGCCTTCTTGCGCAGGTCGGCGACGATCTCCTGGCTCGACATGCGGTCCTCGTTGCCCGGGCAGGCCGACCACAGCACGGGCGGCAGGCGGCCGGTGCGGAAGAGGTGCCACAGGAGATGCGGCGGGAGCGCGCCCCACGGCGGCCGGAAGGGAAGTGATCCGCTGCCGGTCGCCTTCCGGACCACCTCCTCGGTGCGCTGGATCTCGTCGGCCACCGCGGCGGGCGAGAGCCGGTTGAAGTCGGGGTGCGACCAGGAGTGGTTGCCGATCTCGCAGCCCTGCTCCCGCATCGTGCGGAGGAGGTGCGGCGCGCGCTCCGCGTTCTCCCCGAGGACGAAGAAGGTCGCCGGGCAGACGCGCTCGCGCAGCACGGCAAGCACCGCATCGGTCTTGCCTGCGAACGGACCGTCGTCGAAGGTGAGCGCGATCCGGCGCCCCTCGGTCGGGCCCCGGAAACGGAGCAGTCGCCCGTTGAGCAGGCGCTTGGCGGCACCGCGAACGCGGGATCGGATCATTCTTTTGCTTCTTCCGCTTCCGGTGTCTCCGAGGGGCTCGCGGTGCCCCGGGTCCGGCGCTTCAGGAGGTCGCGCACCCGCGCGTCGAGGCCCCGTCGCACCAGCTCGGAGCGGACGCGATCGTACACGCCGTTGATGCCGCGTTGAAGCCCGATCAGCGCCCGCCAGCGGAGATCCGCGACCAGCCAGGCGGCGCACGCATCGTGTTCCACGTTCCCGAGGATGCGCTTGTACTCGTTGTCGCCAAAGCCGAAGTCCAGCAGCCGCGGGCGGTCGCGGGCGAACAGCTCCTCGACGAGCAGCTGGTTCAGCACCGTGCCCGGCCCGTGCGCGGAGAGCGCTTGATCGTAGCCGGTCTCGTCGTGGTGGTAGACCCCGTGGTACTGGTAGCCGAGGACGAAGGCCACCGGCCGGGCGCGGCAGAACAGGAGGTACGAGCGCAGCCAGCCGCGGCGCGCGATCTCCTCGAGCGAGGCGACGTCGGTGGCACCGTTGCGAGGGCGCGTACCGGAGACGCGGGCCTGCCATGTGGAGGGAAAGATCGCGTCCACCGCGTCGAGGAACGGGCGAACGTCCTCCGCGCGTGTCACCGACCGCAGCTCGACCTGCTCATCGAAGTCCTTGCGGAACTTGCGGGTGCGGCGGCGAAACTTCATCCGGGTCTTGGCGTTCATCGCGGCGAGGTAGTCGTCGAACGTTCCGTCGAGTCGGAGCTGCCGCACCTTCTGCATCCGCGCCGCCGCCGGGATCAGCCGGAACGGGCCGGCCGGGGTGGCGAAGAAGTCCCACAGGTCGCCGGGGACGGTGACGCTCTCCAGCGCGACGAGATCGAAGCCGATCTTCGAGGCGGCGATCGCCGCGAAGATGGCCGCGTGGCAGGCGCCCACGTCCTCGCCGCGGGCGACGATCAGCCGGTCGCCGGCGAGCTTGAGCGCGCGCATCGGCAGCGACCCCACACGGAGGACGCTGAAGCGGAGATGGAAGCGCGTCGCCTCGAGGCGGAAGGGGGCCAGCGCGCGGATCCTGCCGCCCCGGCGGGCGACGACGATGCAGGGTTCGCAGGGCTGGCGCGGATCGCCGAGCGCCTGCTGCACCAGCACCGGATACTGGAAGAAGCAGTGCTCCGCAGCGTCAGTGGCAAGGAACGCCTCCCACTCCGGCACCAGTCGCGCCACATCGACGGCGGAGCGCTGTAGGGTGACCTCGTACCCGCTCGCCCCGCTCATCGGGCGGGCCGGAAGTGCTCCCAGGAGCGCAGCTTGTAGAGCGTCCCGACGGGGTGAAAGCCGGCCTTCTCGATCCCACGGATCGAGGAGTCGTTCCAGATCGAGCTCTCGATCAGGATCGGGAGCGCCGCGCCGTGCTCCCGGCGGAGGGCGTCGCATGCGCCCCGCAGGGTGTCGGGGTAGAGGCTCCGCCCGCGAAAGGCCGGGAGCGTGAAGCAGCGCTCCACCAGCACGGCCGGGGCGCCCGCCGCCTGGTGACCCTCGATCCGCACGATCCAGCAGACGCAGGCGAGCTTTCCGTCGACGCGGCCGATCGCGCAACGGTCGCCGCGCACGAAGGCCTCGGTGAAGAGGCGGAGCAGCGTGTCACCGCCGTACTCGCCGAGCGTCGCGACATCGGCCGCCGAGAGGGCGGCCATCCGGTCGACAGCGGCGATCGTCCCGGAGCCGGCTGCGGGGCCCCACGCGAACACGCGGATCACCTCCAGGCCGGTGCGCTCCAGGGCCGCGGTGAAGGCCCAGTACGACGCCGCGCGCCGGAGCCCCTGCGCGGCGACGCGCTTGCGGACCTTGCCGAGGAGGGTGGTGACCGATCGCAGCCGCGGGGGGGGGTCACTCAAGATCGATGCTCGCGCGCGGCATGTGCCACGAGTCTATGCGGAAGGAAGTTTCGATCTCAAGCTCGACAGCGCACAAGGAGGGTTCCAGAGCCGCCCTCTCGGGGTATTCTCCTGCCATTTGCAACTCACCCCGTCCTCCGGCGGGGCCCCCTCTGACGCCGCCGACGCGATCCTGAGGCCCATGGACCCACAAGGCACGAGCCCGCTCCGCAACCTGCTCTACCGCCTCGCCAAGCCGATCGCCAAGCGCCTGATCTTCCAGGCGGTGCACCCCGGCCCCGGTGTGCGCTCCCTCTACGCGGCGGCGGTCGACGCGGAGTTCCTGCGCCGCGAGTTCTACGAGTGGGGGCGCCGCTCCCTCGTCGCCACACCGATGTTCCTCTCGCGCTGCGCGGTGCACGGGGACCGGATCGCCGTCGATCGGCTGCCCTACCTCGCAGGGCGCTGCCGGATCGAGATCGGCAGCGATATCCGCATCTCGGGGGAGATCGCGATCCGCGGCACCGCCACCGGGGAGGCGGTCCTGCGCATCGGGAGCGGCGTGTTCATCGGCCACGGGACCAGCTTCAACGTGGCGCGGCGGATCGAGATCGGCGACTTCGCCTCGATCGGCTCGCAGACCTACATCGCCGACACCGAGGGGCACAACCACTACAACCCGAAGCGGCCGATCTGGGAGGTGCCGCCTGGCGAGGCCGACGTCGCCGAGGTGATCATCGAGGAGGGCGTTCAGATCAGCCGCGAGTGCATGATCCTGAAGGGCGTGCGGATCGGCGCGCGCTCGGTGATCGGTGCGCGCTCGGTGGTGCGCAGTGACATCCCGCCCGACTCGATCGTCATGGGCAATCCGGCCCGGGTGGTGAAGCGGATGGTGCCCGTTCCGAAGGAGGCGCCCGAGGCTGGCGCCAGCTCCCCGGGGCCGGGCCAAGGCCAAGGCCAAGGCCAAGGCCAAGG
>SHYY01000053.1 GCA_009692555.1 Myxococcales bacterium | reverse complement strand
GTAGAAGCGGGCGCCATCCGGCGCTCCGAACCGGCCCGCTCCCTCGGCGATGTAGGGGGCATCCTCGAGTGTGGCCAGGGTGGTCGGTTGGCAGGAGGAATTTGTTGCGGGAGGAAGTTCGATTGCCGTCGCTGCGGACGGGACGACTACGACTACGACTACGACTACGTGACGAGCAAGAGCCAGCAAGAGGGCCCCCTCCGCTGTTAAGCACCCGCGCACCCGGTTCAGGCGCCCGGTTTTCAAAGGAGGGCATCGAGGCGAGCGAGATCGTCCGGGGTGTTGACGTTGGCGAGCGTGAGCAGGGCGGGATCGACCGTGCGGAGGATCGCCTCGGCGACGCGATGGACGGTGATCTGATCGAGCAGATCGTGGAGCCCGTGCCGCTCGGCGCCGAGGAGGGCCGCCACGCACTCGCCCACCCGACGGTGGTAGCGCGCGTGGAGCGGCTCGGGAAAGCCGGCGACGAACGGCACCGCGGCGTCGGCAGCGGGCCCGGCGGCGAGCACGATCTCGAGCGCGCGGCGGGACAGCCCCGGCATGTCGCCCCCGACGAGGAGCACCGCCTCGGCGTCGGTGGCGTGGAGAGCCGCGTCGAGCCCGGAGAGCGGGCCGCGCCCCGGATGACGGTCGGGGACGAGGCGTGCCCCGAGACCGTCGAGGCGCGGGTCGTCGCCGAGGAGGAGCACCTCATCGCAGAGCGGAACCAGCACCTCGAGCTGCCGATCGAGGATGCGACGACCCGCCACGGTGAGGAGCGGCTTCAGCACTCCCCCGAGCCGGGAGGCGCGCCCACCGGCGAGGATGGCAGCAACGATCTTCACGCCCGCGGTTTACCACGGGCCACGCCCACGGCAACGCTGGGCCGCGCTTCAGGCGCCGGCGGCGAGTTCGCGCACCGCGCGCGCGCACGCTGCGATCTCCGGCAGGGTCGCCGGGGCGCCCGCCTGCGAGGCGAGCAGGCGTCCGATCGGCTCGGGGAGGCGCTGGGCCACGCGACGCAGCCGGTCGCCGCCGCGCCCAGCCAGCGACGGGGCGAGCCAGCGTGCGCCCGCGAGCAGAAACAGCGACGAGGGGTCTGCCGCGTCGACGGCGAGCTTGAAGAGCGAGCGCTGCGCGGCACGCACCTCGTCGTGATCCGGCCGGAGTGACCGCGTCTCGGCGAGCAGCTCGCTGGCGGCCGGCTCGCCGAGGCGAGCGCAGAGACGGGCCAGCGCTCCCGGCGGTGACGACGAGAAGGCAAGGGCCACGCGCCGACGCCCCAGGGCCGCGATCAGCTCCGTCAGCGCGACCGCAGGAAGACCCTCCAGAGTGTCGAGGGAGAGCCCGGACGGATCAGCGGCCGGGACCGGCATCGCCACCAGGTGCGCCGTCGCTGCGCGATCGAGGAAGGTGCGCGCCGCCGGGTGGCTGGTGGCGGGCGCGCGGTGCCACCAGCTCGGATGGACCCGCTCGATTCCGTCAGGAGGCGCGGCGTCGAGACGCGCCACCTCCCTTGCCAGCGCGCCGCCGCCGCCTTCTTCAAGGGCGCGCGCTGCGGCAGCGAGCTCTGCCCCGCGCGACTCCTCTCCCTGGGATGCCAGGAACTGGGCGGCGCCGCCCTCCAGAGCGCGCAACGCAGCGACGGCAAAAGCGCGCTCGAAGGTCGAGAGTTCTAGGTCGCCGCCGGCCGGGGGAGCCGCCACCGCTGCACCTTGCCCTGCGCGCTTCGCGGCAGCTCGCGGATGAACTCGACCCGCCGCGGGAACTTGTAGGGAGCGATCTCCCGCTTCACGAACTCCATCAGCTCGAGGCCGAGGTCGTTCGTCGGCTCGTGCCCGACGTTCGGGACCACGTACGCCACCGGGATGGTGAGACCGCTCTCGTCCTCCTGGCCCACCACGGCGCACTCCCACACCGCGGGGTGCGCGAGCAGCGTGTTCTCCACCTCGGTCGGCGCGACCCACTTGCCCGACACCTTGAACAGATCGTCGGTGCGCCCGCAGTGGAAGAACCAGCCGCCCTGGTCGACGAAGAAGCGCTCGCCGGTGTGGAGCCAGCCGTCGTCGCGGAACGGGGACGGATCCGCGCTCGGCCGGAACCAGGTCCGCGCCACCGACGGGCCGCGGATCTCCAGCTCGCCCATCGCCTCCTCGGGCACCTCGCGGCCCTGCTCGTCGACCACCCGCGCCTCGTAGCCGTCGCAGAGCTTGCCGGCGGCGCCGGGGTGGACATCGCCGGGACGGTAGGAGAGGAAGAAGTGCAGCGCCTCCGTCGAGCCGAAGCCATGCAGGAGGTCGACCCCGAACGCCTCGCGCGCCCGCGCCCACAGCTGGGCGGGCAGCGGCTCGGCCCCGGACACCGCGACCCGCACTCCGCGGAAGTAGGGAGGGCGCGGCGCGGTGCTGTCACGGAAGTCCTGCAGCATCTGCAGGTAGAGACTCGGCGTGGCGGCGAACACGGTCGGTGAGAAGAGCGCCATCGCCTCGAACACCGCCTGCGGGCGGGCGCGCCCCGGCAGGAGGCAGGTGGTCGATCCGGCGAGCAGCGGGAAGAGCAGCCCGAGACCGAGGCCGAACGCCGAGGGGAGCTTCATCGTCGCGAACACGCGATCGCCGGCGCCGAGATCGATCACTCCGCGCGCCCACGAATGGAACGAGGCGCGCACCGCGTCGGCGCTGTGGGGAATGCCCTTCGGTGCGCCGCCGGTGCCGCCGCTGTAGAGCAGGAGCGATGGGCCCTCCCCGTCGAAGGGTGGGCAGCTCGGCGCCTGCGCGGCGATCACCGAGAGCAGGTCGGCGTGCTCGCCCTCCGGCTGCGGCCCCTGGTTGGCGACCAGCACCTCGGGGGCGCCCGGCAGCTCCTCGCACACCTCGTCGATCACCGCCGAGAGATCGCGGTGAACCACCACCAGCTTGGGCCGCGCGTCGGCGAGGATCGCGCGCACGTCGGGCGCCCGCAGCAGCGTCGAGACCGGCATCGGGAGCGCGCCGATCCGCATCGCGCCGAGGAGCGCCGCGGCGAGCTCGGCGGTGTCGTGCATCAGCAGCGCCACGCGATCGCCCGGCCCCACCCCGCGCGAGAGAAAGGCCGCGCCGCACCGCCCGGCCTCCCCCGCGAGGCGCGCGTAGCTCCAGGAGCGCCGGGGCTCGCGGATCGCGATCACCTCGCCGCGCCCCGAGGCCAGGTGATCGTCGAGCATCGCGCGTGTCAGGTTGCCCGTGGACGCCATCGGGCGTGATCCTACTCTAGGGAACCGCGCCCGGAAAGCGAGGCGCGAGGTGGAGAAGCGCCGGGACCCGCGTATACTGGGGAGTCAAGAACTCCTGCGAGGTGACCGATGAACCTGGTGGAACAGCTGATCAAGCTCCGTGAACGCCTCACCCATGTCGGCTTTGTCGGGGAGCGCAAGGCGATGGCGCTCTTCTCGCTCGGCTTCTACGCCACCATCTTCACGATCATGGGCCTGATCGCGATGAGCAACCTGCCCGAATGGACCGCCTGCTTCTTCGGGCTCGCGGCCTGCTACGGGATCGGCTTCTTCGCCCTCGCGGCCGACTGGTTCTGGGGGCGCTGGTTCGCCATCGGCCTCGGCAACGGCGGCCTGACGATGGCGGTCATGTCGCTGGTGCTGACGCTGCTCCGCGACCCCGACGTCTTCGGCGAGATCTTCCTCCAGATGGCGATCTTCGGCCTCACCCACGCCATCGTCTCGGGCGCGCTGCGCGGCGAGAAGATGGCTGCGGTCTACGATGCGCGCGCGGAGTGGCGCCAGCGCTGGAAGCTCGACGACCAGGGCGTGCTGCGGATCAAGCACTCGGTCACCCGCACCGCGGCCAGCCTCCCCGGCCTGATCATGTTCGCCCTCGGCCCACGCGAAGGGGCCGCGATGGCGATCCTCGCCGTCGGTGTGGTCGGTCTTTGCGGCCTCCTGCGCGGGCGCACCTGGGGAGTGATCGCGCTCGGCGGCGCAGGCATCGCGGCGATCGCTTCGTCCTTTGGCGCGTCGCACGAGTACTTCTTCTCCCTCGGCGCTGCGCCGCTGCAGATCGCCTCGGTGCCGCCCGCGATGTTCGGTGTGCTGAGCGGTGTCCTGCTCGTGCTCGCGGCGCTCCCGTTCACGAAGCCGGTCCTGGCCTTCGTGCTGCGCCGCCGCACCGCGTAGGCCCTCCCCGCGCCCCTTCCTCGGCCGCCCCGGCGGCGCTACACTTCTCCGCAGCATCCCCCCGAGCGAGGTGTCCGATGACCGAACCCGTTCCCACGGCAGGTGGCCTGATCGGCGAGCGCAAGGCGATCGCGCTCCTCTGTCTCGGCTTCTACGCGAGCTACTTCCTGCTGATGGCGCTGATCCTCGGCTCTCAGGCACCCGAGTGGGTGCCGCTCTTCGGCGGCTGGGCGGCCTGCTACACGATCGCCTTTTTCGCCGTCGCTGCGGGCTGGTTCTGGGGGCGCTGGTTCGCGCTCGGCCTGGGGCTGTGGGGCGTGCTCATGGGGGGGATGATCCTGCTCGTCGACCCACTCCCGCAGGCGATCGCCTTCGCGGTGATGCACGCCCTGATCGTCCTGTGCATGGCCGGCACGGGGATGGCGGCGGCCTTCGAGTCGCGCCCCGGGTGGCGCGAGCAGAGCAAGCTCGACGACCGCGCGGTCGGCCGGCTGCGCACCGCGGTGATCCTAGCCGCGGTCGGTCTGCCGTGGCTGATCCTGCGCGGTCTCGCTCCCTCGGGTGGCTCGCTCGGCCTCGTCGTCCTCGGGAGCGCGGGCCTCTTCGGCCTGCTGCGCGGACGCACCTGGGGCGTGCTGGCACTCGGCGGCGCGGGCCTGGTGGCGCTCGGCGGCGGGCTCCTCGGCACCCCGCACGCGACCGCTTCGGGCGTGCTCTCTCCCCTCCCTTTCGGGCTCCCCGCCGGCCTGCTCCTCACCGCCGCGGCCACCCCGTTCGCCCGCCCGATAGCCCGCTACCTCACTCGCTGAACAGCGCCTTCACCTTCGGCCGCGCGAGGAAGGTCGCGCAGGTGACGAAGAAGCCGATCGCGATCATCGCCCACAGGCCGCTGAAGACCCGCTCCCGCATCAACTCGATGTCAGCCAGCGTCTCGACAGGGACGTTGAGCTGCAGGGAGAGGTTGATGAAGAGCGCCGCGCTCGCGTCCCATCCGTCGCGCGCCGTGAACATCGCCACCGCCGCGTGGAGCGCCGTGTAGGGGATGCTGAGGCGCGCCGCGAACTGCCACGCCCCGTGCCCCCACGCCGACCGCTGCAGCGCGCGCAGAGCGCCTGCGAAGAGCATCGCCGAGAGGAGCAGGTTCGCCACCCCGAGGGGGAGGTTGATGAAGCGGCGGGTCCAGGCGCGCTCCCCCAGCTGATCGCCCGCGCGCTGGACGATCTCCGACGCCACCTCGGGCGAGTTGAAGCCGTTGCGGACCTCCACCTCGCGGCGACGGCTGCTCACGTAGCTCTCGTACGACCCGAGGTAGGGGGCGATCTGTTCGAACAGCGAGCGCGACACCCCGAACCCGCCGAGTAGGACAGCGAGCGCGGCGAGCGCGTAGACGCTCCGTGGCAGGTTGCTCATCGCGCGTTCGATCTAGCACGCCGCCACGACGGTGCCACGACGGCGGGAAGCTTGACCCCCCGTGGAGCCTCTTGCATCATGCGCGCATGATCGGACCACGCAAGATCGTGAAGCTCGACTACACGCTGCGCGACGGGGACGGAGAGATCCTCGACACCTCCGAAGGCGGCGAGCCGCTCAGCTACCTCCACGGCGGGGGCCAGATCGTGGCCGGCCTGGAGAGCGCGCTGCTCGGGCTCGACGTGGGCGCGGAGAAGGAAGTGGTGGTCGCGCCCGAGGACGGCTACGGCATGCCCGATCCGAACGGCGTCTTCACCGTCCCGCGCTCCGCCTTTCCGCCCGATCTCAGCCTCACCGAGGGCGACGCCTTCATGGGCGAGAACGACGACGGCTCGCCGGTGCCGGTGCGGGTGATCGAGGTGCGCGATGATGCGGTGCTGGTCGACGCCAATCACCCGCTCGCCGGGGTGACGCTGCATTTCCACGTCACCGTGATCGAGGTGCGCGACGCCACGCTTGAGGAGCTCACCCACGGCCACTCCCACGAAGGGAACGGGCACCAGCACTAAGGGGCAGCGAACGGACAACTCGATCGCCCTCGCGGCCGATGTATCCCGGCAGGCTTCGGGGGGCTTGCCCCCCTTCTGTGTTTTTGGGGGGAAGCTCGTCGGTCGAATACAGAGAGTATTCTCCCTCCTCGCGCCTCGCCATCCGGGCGCCTCGGACCGCGATCATCGATCGACTTGCCCATTCGCGGGCCCTAACCGGGCTACGGGGCGGCCGGCGCGGCTTCCTTCTTCTCAACGTCGCCCGACTTGATCCGCATCCCGTAGAACGAGCGCCACACGAACACCACCGAGATCGCGAAGAAGATCCCGGCGAGGATGTGCGACAGGTTCGCCATCCCCTGCTCCGCCAGCGTGTGCGCCAGCTCGACCGCCAAAAGCCCGAACAGCGTGGTGAACTTGATCACCGGGTTCATCGCCACCGACGAGGTGTCCTTGAAGGGATCGCCGACGGTGTCACCGACGACGCACGCCGAATGCAGCGCGGTGCCCTTCTCCTTCAGCTCCACCTCGACCACCTTCTTCGCGTTGTCCCAGGCGCCGCCCGCGTTGGCCATGAAGATCGCCTGGTAGAGGCCGAACAGCGCGATCGAGATCAGGTAGCCGATGAAGAAGAACGGCTCCAGGCAGGCGAACGCCAGCGTCGAAAAGAACACCACCAGGAAGATGTTGAACATCCCCTTCTGGGCGTACAGCGTGCAGATCTCGACCACCTTCTTGCTGTCGGCGATCGACGCCTTCGCTACCCCGTCGAGCTTGATGTTGGCCTTGATGAACTCGACCGCGCGGTAGGCGCCGGTCGACACCGCCTGGATGGTCGCGCCGGTGAACCAGTAGATCACCGCGCCGCCGGTGATGAGGCCGAGGAGGAAGGGCGGGTGAAGCATCGACAGGTTGTTCACCAGCGGCACGCCCGCCGCGTCGACGCCGGTGAGCTTGCCGGTGAGGAGCATGATGATCGAGAAGATCATCGTCGTCGCCCCGACCACCGCGGTGCCGATCAGGACCGGCTTGGCGGTCGCCTTGAAGGTGTTCCCGGCGCCGTCGTTCTCCTCGAGGAAGTGCTTGGCCTTCTCGAAGCTCAGGTCGAAGCCGAAGTCCTTCTTGATCTCCTCCTGGATGCCGGGGAGCGTCTCGATCACCGACAGCTCGTAGACCGACTGCGCGTTGTCGGTCACCGGGCCGTAGGAGTCGACCGCGATGGTCACCGGGCCCATTCCGAGGAAGCCGAACGCCACCAGACCGAAGGCGAACACCGGGGCGGTCACCGGCGTGAGCAGCTCCGAGAGGCCCATCATGCTGACGAAGTAGGAGATCCCCATCAGCGATACGATCACGATCCCCATCCAGTAGGCGCTGAAGTTGCCGGCGGTGAGCCCGGCGAGCACGTTCAGCGACGCGCCGCCCTCGCGCGACGCGATGACCACCTCCTTGACGTGCGCCGACTCGGTCGAGGTGAAGACCTTGATCACCTCGGGGATGATCGCGCCCGCGAGCGTTCCGCAGCTGATGATGGTCGAGAGCTGCCACCAGATCTTGCCGTCGCCCAGCTCGGGAATGAGCAGGTACGACACCGCGTAGGTGGTCACCACCGAGACGATCGACGTCAGCCACACCAGCACCGTCAGCGGCGCCTCGAAGTTCATCTTGTCGGCGGTGGCGTACTTGGCCTTCGCCATCGCCTCGTTGATCAGGTAGGAGACGCCGCTGGCGATGATCATCATGATCCGCATCGCGAAGATCCAGACGAGCAGCCGCACCTGCAGCTCGGGGGTCAGGCCGGGGGCGATCAGGATGAAGGTGATCAGCGCGACGCCGGTGACCCCGTAGGTCTCGAAGCCGTCCGCCGAGGGGCCCACCGAGTCGCCCGCATTGTCGCCCGTGCAGTCGGCGATCACGCCCGGGTTGCGCGCGTCGTCCTCCTTGATGTTGAAGACGATCTTCATGAGATCCGAGCCGATGTCCGCGATCTTGGTGAAGATTCCGCCCGCGATGCGGAGCGCCGAGGCGCCCAGCGACTCGCCGATCGCGAAGCCGATGAAGCAGGGGCCGGCGTAATCGAGCGGCATAAAGAGGAGGATCATCAGCATCATCAGAAGCTCGACCGAGATGAGCAGCATCCCGATCGACATGCCGGCCTTGAGCGGGATCTGGTAGGTCGGGAAGGGCTTGCCCATCAGGCTGGCGAAGGCGGTGCGCGAGTTGGCGAAGGTGTTGACCCGGATGCCGAACCAGGCGACCCCGGCCGATCCGGCGATGCCGATCAGGCTGAAGAGGACGATGGTCGCCACCTTGATCAGGGGCAGCCCTTCCAGGAACAGGAAGTAGACGACGATGATCGACCCGATGAAGACCTCGAGGATCAGGATGAACTTGATCTGCGTGATGAGGTAGGTCTTGCAGGTCTCGTAGATCAGCTCGGAAATCTCGAGCATCGACTTGTGGACCGGGAGATTCTTCAGCTGGTTGTAGATCACCAGACCGAAGACCAGGCCGAGCGCGCACACGCCGAGGCCACCGAGGAGGAGCGTGGAGCCGGCGACGCCCATGAAGGTGACCGAGCCATCGCGCATCTCGGCAGGCAGGTTGATCGCCACCTCGCTCGCCTGGGCCGCCCCGGCGCAGAGCAGCGCGACCAGCGCCGACGCGGCGGCAAGTAGTTTCCGTGCAACGTTCTTTGCCATCTGGGGATTGCCTCCCGGTGCCGGGTGAGAAGTGGAGCGGCGTGCGACGGTGTCCCCCGCCCGCGCGCCGCGGCGCAGCCTCGTAACATGAGGCGTCCGGCACGTCAAGAGAGGGATTGAGAGAGGGGGAGCTTGAAGCGGGCGGGCTAGCCGCCCTTGCTGAGGACGACCAGGCGGTAGTTGCGAAACTCGGCCTGGCCGGCGGAGTACAGCACCTCGGTGACGAGGCGGTAGGGGATCGAACGGTCGACCAACAGGAGCAGCGTGCCCTCGAACTTGCCGCCGCCCATCAGGCCGATCTTCTTCAAGCGATTGGCGTGCTTCTGCAGCGTATCGACCACCGGCGTGATGTAGTAGCCGCTCGGTCCGTCGCGCTTCGCGCCGGGATCGACCGCGCCCGCGCGCACCGAGACCAGCGCCTCGCCCTCGACGATGATCGCCGTGGTGGAGACGGTGACGTTGACCTGCTGGGTGAACTGCTGCGTCGACGACGACTTCGGCAGCTGCAGCGCCTCGGAGACGTTCATCGACGCCTGCTCGGCGGCGAACTGCTTGAGCATGAACACGAGGAGGATGGACATCATGTCCATCATCGCGGTGATGTTGAGGTGGCCGACCTCGTCGGCGTCGCCCAGCTTGGCCTTGAACTTGGCGAGCGACTTGCGCGCCGCGCGCCGGGTGAGGTTGTGACTCATCCTAGTTCACACCCGCCGAGAGGAGCACATCGGGGAACATCACCTTCGCCCCGTCGCTGCGCGAGGCATCCATCGCCGCCACCACGACCTCGTAGGTGATCTCCGGGTTGGCGTTCAGGATCACCTTGGTTTCGTCGGCGGCGAGCGCGATGCCCTTGATCTGCTTCATCATCCTGGTGAGGCCGGCGTAGTCGTAGGCGCCGTTCACCTTGGGCAGCGTCGGCAGCACGTTTCCGGGGAGGCAGTTCACGAAGTCGCCGGTCGGGGAGATCGAGCAGCCCTGGTAGATGACGCCGCCGGCGCAGGCGATGATGAACCCCTTGTCGGAGATCTGAAGGGTGAGGTTGAGATCCTGCTTCGGCTGGGCGTCGGTGGCCGCGCTGCCCACCGCGCTGGTGGTCGGGGCGCTGACGTTGATGTCGGAGAGCGCCGCGGCGAAGCTGGTCGTCATCATCAGGAACATGATGACATTGGTCACGATATCGAGGAACGGGACGAGGTTGAGCTCCCCGTTCTCCATCTCCTCGTCCTCGTGGTCCTCGCGCAGCTTGCGCATCTTCGCAGCGATTCGAGCGCTGGTCACGCGAACCTCCTGGAGCCGGCACTAGCTGCGTGAGCGTTGCCGGGCTCTGCCTGGCGGCGCTCTCCGCGGGGGGGAAAAGGGACCCGGTCCCTTTCTTGTGGAACGCGCAAGGTCAAAGAACGATCTCCGACCGCGCGCTAGCGCGCCTGCTGGGCCTGACCGCCCGGAGCGTGCGTCTCGGCCAGCATGTTCTCGAGCTTCATCGAGAACGCCTCCAGCTCCGCCTGCTGCTTCTTCGACACGCCCGAGAGGAACACGTGCGCGATCATGCAGGTCACCGCGATGCCGAGGCCGAACGCGGTGTTGTACATCGCCTCGCTGATGCCCTTCGAGAGCAGCGCCGAGCGCTGCTCGGGGCTGGCGGAGCCGACCGCGGCGAACGACTTGATGAGGCCGGAGATCGTCCCGAGGAGTCCGAGCAGCGTGGCGATGTTCGCCAGCGACCAGAGGATCGCGATGCGCTTCTTGAGATCGGGCCCGACGTCGACCATCA
This sequence comes from Myxococcales bacterium, assembly GCA_009692555.1. Taxonomy (GTDB): domain Bacteria; phylum Myxococcota_A; class Polyangia; order Palsa-1104; family SHYY01; genus SHYY01. Next base: position 22,499 of record SHYY01000053.1, on the reverse strand, counting down.
TCTCTTCGATCGCCGTCGACACCGCGGTCTCGCCCTTGGGCAGCCGCGACAGGCCCGCCTTGGCGACCCGGGCGACCGGCGCCTCGGTGGCCGAGCACAGCTTCACCGCGCGATCGACGTTGTTCGCGGTGACGAGCTTGCGGATCTGTTCCAGGAAGGCCCGCGCGTTCACGGAGCCCTTGCCCAGGAAGTAGATCGTGCGCTCGACGATGATGGCGACCACGGCTGCCGAGCACAGCACGTTGAAGTACATGAACATTCCGCCGTGTTCGAAGAATTCAGCGAGTCCCTGCATGTCCTCTCTCCGCGGCGGGGCAGCCGCATGGGCCTTCTGCTACCACCCGGTTAGCCGTCCGGGTGTCACTGATGAACGCTTTGATCGGGGAATTGTGCTGTGGCCGCCCTCTCGTGGGTCGCGAAGCGGTACGCCTGAGCCCGGTACTATAGCCAAAGGATCCGGAGTGTCAAGCATGTAGCCAACTGGTTCGCCACCCATCGCTGGTCAGATGCCAGGCGGCGCTTTTGGTGACGGCGGCGCGGGCTGCTCAGAGCCTGTGAGTGAATCCCGGACCGAGCCCCGCGAGCGAGCCGCAAGCAGCGCGAGGCGCGACGACGAAGCCTACTCTCTGTAGGCGACCGAGGAGCTTCCCCCCAAGACCGCAGAAGGGGGGCAAGCCCCCCGAAGCGATGCGCCGCGGATCGCTCGCGAGGCGACGGGAGGGATTCGCTCACAGGCTCTCAGGGTACTGCATGGCGCGCTCGACCAGCTGATCGCGCAGCGAGGCGTAGTCCGGGGCGCCGGGATTGAGCACCACGCCGCGCATCTCGTTCACCAGGCAGCGCGGGCCCCCGCCGCCCTTGCCGAACAGCTCCGGGAGCGCCAGCTCCTCGATCGTGAAGCCGCGGCGGACCAGCTGCCCTCGCAGGGCCGGAGAGATCCCGGTGGGCATGATCAGCGTGCCCTGGACGCACAGGGAGTTGCAGGCGCTGGCGAGCGCGTCGTCGCGGTCGACGGGATAGACCTCGATCGAGTTGCCCACGAAGTGGCGGATCGCCTCGACCGAGGAGCGGCAAAGGGCGGCGCCGTGGGCGAGCAGCACGACGTCGCCGGCGCGGTTGGCGATCGGATCCAGGCAGGTGTCGCCGTGGAAGAAGGGCGCCTGGATCTCGAGGTCTATCAGCTTGGCGTTGCTCGGGAGGAGCGGCCGGATGTCGTCGAGGCTCGGGCGCACCGAGCGCACGCCCCAGGTGGCGATGAAGCGGTTTCCGCCGACCAGCTGCAGCTCGGCCTGCCCCTCCCAGGGACTCCTTGCGACGGCGGTGGCGAGGCCGGCCTCGGCGGCGAAGGCGCGGAAGAACTCGCGCTCGCCCTGGCGGTGGGGCACCGACATGTTGGAGAGCAGGTAGAGCGGCTGCTCGGAGGAGCGGAAGAGCTGGCCGGCGTTGGCGGTGTAGATCATCCCCGTGAGCGACGGCTCCACCGACGGTGGATGCATCACCAGGATGTGGCCGCCGGCGCGCGTGATCGCGTCGCAGAGGGAGATCCACTCCTGGAAGGCGCGGCGCGGGTTGGTCTCGCTGCGGGTCTCGGACCGGAAGTTCGCGGCGCCCCGGATCTGCCAGTCCGGGCCGGGGTACGACATGAGGTACGTGCCGCTCATGCGCGGGAGGCTACCACGCGCCCAGCGGGCCGCGCCAGCGCTATCCCGGAGCTATCCCGGGGCGAGGATCCCGTCGAGGGTGGCGCGGAGGTAGCGCGCGGCGAGAGCGACGGTGCGGACCGCGCCGTCGGGGGTCCGCGCGATTGGCGGGGCGACCTCCATGACATCGCCGCCGAGCAGGCCGATGTCGCGGCCGAGGCGCGCGATCAGCTCGAGCACGAACTCGGGCTCGAGGCCGTTCGGCTCGGGCGTGCCGGTGGCGTCGGCGTAGGAGGAGTCGGTGCCGTCGATGTCGTTCGAGAAGTAGACGCCGCGCACGCCGATCTGGCGGAGGTGGGCGACGATCGCATCGAGGACCTCGCCGGGGCGGCGCAGGCACTGCTCGGCCCAGAACTGCCGCACGTCGAGGGTGCGCTCCCAGTGGTCGCGGTCGTGCCGCGAGGCGCGGATGCCGACCTGCACCAGGCGACCGCCGCGGCCCAGCAGATCGTTGGCGTGGTAGGACCAGGTCGCGAAGCAGTACTTCACGCCGAGGCGCTCGGGCAGCAGATCGGTGTGGGCGTCGGACTGCACGATCCCCCACGGCTCCCGTCGGTGGCGGGCGAGCGCGGCGGCGGCCGGCCAGGCTGTGGAGTGATCCCCGCCGAGGAGGAGGGGGGCCACGCGCGGGTTGAGGGTGAGCACGAGATCGAGGGCGCGCTCGGCGATCGAGAGCGGCGAGACCGGCAGATCGGCGTCCGGGAGATCGGGGTAGAGCGCGCGGCAGGCCGAGGCCCGTTGGCCGGGCGAGAGCATGTCGTCGTGGAGCAGCTGGGGGACGACGAAGACGTCGCCGAGGTCGACGATCCCGCGCGCCGCGGCGTGTTCGCTCCAGGCCGGATCCTCGTCGAGGAGCGCGGTGCGGATCGCCTGCGGGCCGATATTGGCACCGCGGAGGTAGCCGGCGCCCACGTCGGACGGGATGCCGAGGATGACCGCGCGCGCGGTGGGGATGGCGGCGAGCGCCCGGTGGAAGCGCTCCTGCACCTCCTCTTCGGAGGCGGCGGAGTAGAGCCGGCGCTGCAGCGCGACCTGCTCGGCGCGCCCCGTCGAGACCAGATAGAGACCACCGCCCGCGGGACGGAGCAGCCGCCCGAGTTCGGCGATCGGTTCCATCGCAGGAGCCTATCACCGTTCGGCTGCCGGGCGCCCGGGTGCGCGGCTTGTGCGCGGGACGGTGCCGGCCCACGATCGGGCCATGAGCGCTCTCCGCTGGCCGATCCGCGTCGCGGTCCTCTCCCTCGCAGTCGCCTGCCAGAGCGTGCCGCTCCCGCCGCCGGGGAGCGATGGCTACGCTGCCGTCGACGCGGCGACCCCACCGATCGACGCCGCCGCGGCGCGCGATCAGGCGCTCCAGGTGAGCTGCGGCGCAGGCGGCGCGAGCACGTTCCCCGAGTTCGACCGGGCGTGCGCCGCTGCGCAGGACTGCTTCATCGCCCTGCACCAGATCAACTGCTGCGGGTCGCTCGCCGCCCTCGGCCTGAGCGGCAAGGAGAAGGGCCGCTTCGAAGCCGCCGAGAAGATCTGCGAGGCCCAGTACCCGGGCTGCGGGTGCGCCTCGCAGCCCACCGTGGCCGACGACGGCAAGTCGGAGTCCCAGGGCCACCCGATCGCGGTGAGCTGCGTCGCGGGAAAGTGCCGCACCTCCGTCGCGCCGTGAGCTACTTGAACAGCTTGCCGAGCTTCACCACCTCGAAGGCGCTCGCGGGCACGCCCTTGAGCTGGCCGAGGTCGTTGTCGTCCCACTTGGCGTTGCTCTCGCCCGAGAAGAACCAGTCGCTGCCGTTGTCGGCGAGGAACATCCCGTAGCGCTTCATCGCTGTGAGGATCACCTTCGCGTGGCCCTTGAAAGCGGAGAGGTCGTAGCTCGCCTTGAGCCGCACGCGGAGCCCCATCGGCGGCAGCGTCGCGTCGACGCTGTTCGAGGCGTAGTGGGTGGCCGGGTGCTGGAACGCCGCCTGCGTCTTGCCGACGGTGAAGCGCAGCGCGTGCTTGATCTCGCCCGCCACTGCCTCGTCGCGGCGGATCAGGCCGGGGAAGATCGGCAGCCCCGCGGCGTCGGCGCTGGTCCAGTAGTCGGGGCGGAGCGCGTTCGACTTGAGGCTCCACACCGCCCCGGCATCGGCCTTCCAGCCCGGTCCGACGAAGAAGGCGCGGTAGGTCTCGTAGAGCACGCAGGCGTCGCGATCGATCACGATCACGTGCCGGTCGCCCATCGAGTTGGCGCCGCCCTCGACGGGAGCGTTGGCAGGGAAGGGGTAGGGGCCGGGATCGCTCTCCTGATTGTTGGCGAAGGTCATCGCCACCTTGGGCTGGCTGCCGGGGACGCTGATCCAGGGGATGCCGGAGGCGGTGTCGCTCCCGAAGTCGGGGTGCAGCTTGGCCAGCGCGCCGTTCATCTTTGCCATGAACTGGGCCGAGTTCGGATCGAGCGGATCGGCGGAGATGTCCCGGTTCCACTCGTTGTCGAACGGGAACACCGGGCAGGCGCCGATCGGGCCGCCACCGTCGGAGGAGGAGGCGAGATCGGCGGGCTTGGCGAGATCGGGGAGCGCGGCCAGATCCGATGGCTTCGCGAGATCGGGCAGCCTGGCGAGGTCGGAGGGCTTGGCGAGATCGGCCGGCATGCCGAGATCCGACGACTTCCCGAGATCGGAGGCGATCGCGAGATCGGGCGCCTTGCCGAGGTCCGCCCCCGCGAGATCCTTCTTGCCGGCGTCGATGGCGCCCGCCAGATCCGCCTCCGCGAGGTCGCCCGCGGGCGCCGCGTCGTCGGGAGTGGCCGAGAGGTCCGACATCCCCGCGAGATCCTGATCGCCGAGGTCGACCGCCTGCGCGTCGAGGCCAGCCATCGACTGATCGACCGCGCCCCGGTCGGGGCCCCCGCCGTCGACGCGCGCGGCCGCCAGATCCGGCGCCGCCGCACCGCCGTCGCTGTCGCCCTCGCTGCAGCCCGCCGTGGCCGCGACCCAGATCAGAAGCGCCCGTACCATCACGGAACGTGGTCTCGTCATGAGGCCCGTTCTACCCGATCTGCGGGCGACGGCAAGCCGGCAGGCGTGCCCAACGGAGCCATCGTCATCCGCCCGACCACTCCTCGTCATCCGCCGCCGGCCCGTCGTCATCCTCAGGAGGGATCGCTCCACCGATCCGCGAGCGACGGTAAGCAGGCCTGCAGAGCCGGTGTGCACTCATCACGTCGGAGCGTGGCCCCACACCGAGCTATTCGGGATCGGTGCGCTTCTTCGCCGAACCCGCGAAGGTCGTCCAGCAAGTCGACGATCCTACGCCACGCCGACCGCCTCGCGCTCGACCTGATCGCGCATTCGGGGCCGGAGGCCCGAAGGTGTGACGACGTCGACGGACCGTCCGAGCATCTCCTCGAGAAAGAGCTTCAGGCCCATGTACTGGCAAAGGCGGGCGGCCCGGAGAATTCAACCAGCACGTCGACGTCGCTGTCTGGCCTCGCCTCATCGCGTGCGACCGAACCGAACAGCGCGAGGGATTGCACGCCGAACCCGCGCACCTCGTCGAGGTGTCCACGAAGGCGGGCGAGGAGAGCATCACGCTCCGGTGGCACCGGTAGGACCCTCTGCGTGAACGCTAGTGTCCCGACACAGAAGTTCGCAGTAGAAAAAGGCCGCGCACTACCGCGGCCCAGCGGCAAGTGCCGCCGTGAGCAGGGGTGGGGACCCAGGCGGACGGGGGCTTGCCCCCAGGATCGATTGGGGGAGGGCCGACGGGGCGGGGCGGCACGCCCCATGGGATCATGGCTAGTGTTCTGGCTGAGAAATTCTGGAAAGAATTTCTCGGACAGGACACTCAGCACGGAGAGGGCGCTCGCGGCGGTCGCTAACCGATCACCACGCCCGACTTGCGATCGCGCAGCACGCGCGCGCAGGCCTCCGCGACCGCGCCGGCCGCAGCGACGGGAGCCAGCCCGCGCGGGTTGATGTTCGAGATGACCTCGCGGTCGGCGTCGGTCGGGATTCCGGAGGGGGGACGGTAGATGTAGTAGGCGCTCAGCGAGTCGGCGAAGCCGAGGCCGGGGCGCTCGCCGCAGACGAAGACGCAGGCCTCCGCACCGACGAGGCGGCAGATCTCGTCCATCACTTTCACCCGCGAGTAGCGCACGAAGCAGGCCGGGGCGGAGCGAATCCCGCGCGCGGTCAGCTCGGCTCCCAGCGCGCCGTGGAAGGCTTCGAGGTGCTGGTTGATCGCCGCCGCGGAGAGCCCGTCGCCGTAGACGATCATCACCTGGGCACCGCTGGGCACGCGGCGCGGCAGCTCCGCCCGCGCCTCGTCGGAGAGCGCGCGCCCGGCGTCCGGACGCTGGAGGAAGTGGGCCTTCGATTCGGCGCGGGTGCGGATCTCGAGCAGCCCGAGCCGCTCGATCAGCTTCGGATCGACCTCGCTCAGCACCGCGTCCTTGGCTGCGGCGTGGTCGGCGCGGAAGCGGAGCAGCGTGTTGGTGCGGTAGCGGGTACCGGCGCGCCCGACGGCGATCCGCGCCGGGGTGGCCAGGAGGAGCTTGCGCATCGCCGGAGCGTCGTAGGGCGTCGCGAGGTTGGCGCCGCGGTCCGGCGAGAGGAGCAGCCCGCCGCCCGAATCGACGCGCGCCGGTGCGAGCTCCCCGAGGGCGCTGCGCACCAGCTCCTCAATCCGGCTGCGGTCGACCATGCGGCGGCGATACTACCCGAAAGCGGGCCGATACGTCAGGGCCGCGAGGCGCGCCCGATCGAGAGCGGGAAGCAGAAGCCGCTCGCGCTCGTCGTCGGACTGAACCACACCGTGTACCCGGTCTTTCCCGTCGCCGGATCGGGCGGCTCGATCGCCCCCGGGGCCAGTCCGTCCACCGGCCCGCTCGGGTTGGGCGGCTGGCTGTTGTGAGCCGGCGCCCACGGAACGTCGGCCACCGAGAGCGCCGCGCCACCCCGCGTTCCGGTCCAGAAGAGGCCGTCCGCCGAGGTGGCGTACTGGATCACCGTCTTGCAGACCGCCGTCGGGTTCGTCGGATCGGTGATCTGCGCGTACCACATCCGGTAGAGATCGCTCTCGGCGTCGTAGACCACCCGCGCCGACTCGGCGACGCTGATCGAGAAGAGCGCCCCGCTCTGGGGCACGGGCACCGGATCGAGGTGCCAGCTCGCGCCTCGATCACCGCTGCGGGCGAGGGCCAGGGTGCTGGTGCGCCCGGTCATGTCGTTCGGAAACTGCGTGTAGTAGAGCAGCCAGCCCTTGCCGATCGGATCGAGCAGCGCCCACGGGTAGAGGATCCCCGTGCCGCCGCAGCCGGTGGCGACGCAGCGCAGCGGCGAGAGCACCGTCGCCGCGGCGCCGAAGGTCTTGCCTCCATCGCTGCTGGTGGCCATGAACACGTCGGCGGCTGCGTCCTTGTTCTTCGGGATGTGGGAGAAGAACAGGCGCACCTCGTCCGGCGCGCTGCGCAGCACCGACGGGGAGAAGAAGTGCCCGTTGTCGGCCGACGTGAACAGCGGCGTGGCCGCCACGTTCCACTGCTTGCCATCGCTGGAGGTGGCGACCCCGAGCTTGGCGTGGGGATCCATGAACACGCCCGGGACGCCCGCGAAATAGAGCGTGTAGCCGCTCGCCGAGCGATCGATCGCGGGGTGGCCGATCCAGGCGCGGGCCCATCCTGCGCTGGTGTCGAGCACCGGCCCCGGGTCGACGGTGAGGCGCGGCGGGTCGACCAGCACCGAGCGCTCGCTCAGCCCGACGCCGCTGCCGGCCCGGACATTCAGCACCGCGGCGGTGTTGAGCGGCGTGGCGCGATCGAGCGTCACCTCGATCCCGTTCGCCACGCCCCCGCTCATCGTGAAGCGGGTCGGTGTGCGGGCGTGGCCCCACGAGCTGCCGATCACCGCCGGCCCGCTGTACTTCGACGGTGTGCCGGTCCGGGTGAAGGCTGCCAGGTTGACCTTGAATGGCCTCCCCTCGACGGCCACGCAGCTGTCTCCGGCGCCGGCGGGGCAGCTCGGGTCGATCGCGATGGTCAGGGAGCAGGCCGCTGCGTCCTCGCCGCTCACGCACATCCCGCAGATGCACTGGAGGTTCGACGGGCAAAGGTTGCTCGCGTCGCACTCGTAGCTGCCCGAGGGCGCGGACGGCCGGTAGCAGCCCGCGGCGAGGAGCGCAGTGACCAGAACGTGGTGCAAACGCACCATGAAATGTTGCGATCGCATCAGAAACTCCCGGCGATGGCGAACCCGCCGCCCGAAGGGGAGAGGGCGGGGGCGAACGTGAGCCGGGGCGCCTCGCGGTCGATCTTCTGGCCGAACAGGTAGAGCCCGACGGCCCCCGCCGCCCCGAGCACCGCCATCCCGAAGCTGACGCCCGCCACCACCGCGCTGGTCTGGCCGGTCGCCTGGGCGCCCGAGCCCGAGCCCGCGAACAGCACCGGCGAGGTGGCGCTGCCGCCCTTCGAGACGAGGTCGGCCTTCCGGCCCGCCAGCACCGCGAAGGTGATCCCCGACGCGAGCCCGGCGACCGCGAGCACGCCCAGCGTGTAGGCGGCGAAGCGCGCCCCGCGACCCGGTGCCGGCGGCGCCTCGCGATAGACCACGATCGTCTTGAACACCACCTTCTCCGTCGCAGGCGGCGGCGCGGGCGCGGCCACCCCGGCCTTCTCCTGCCGGATCCGATCCTCGATGTTCTGGACCCGCGCGGCGATCAGCTTATGGTCCTCGGCCTGCGGCTTCCCGTCGAGGTAGAGGTGGTAGGCGCGCGCGGCGTCGGGAAGGCGCCCGAGCCGCTCGTAGCACTGCGCGAGGTTGTACTGCAGGTCCGGCAGCGGCTTGAGCGCGTAGGCGGCCTCCATTTCCCGGGCCGCGTCGTCGTAGCGCCCCTCGACGTACCAGGCGACCCCGGAGCGAAGGTGGGCCCGGGCGCTCTCGGTCTTCTCGTCGCCCCCCTCCGCCCACAGCGGTGGCGCGACGAGCAGGAGGAGGAATGCCAGGCGCCACGCGATCCGCATCGGTCTCATCTCCCGGGTGAATCCCCCGCGTCCGCGGAGCATAGCACGCGCCGGATCGCGCCGCGTGTGGCCCGGGTCACGGGGGCGTGATCGCCGACCCTCGGTAGACGCATCCGCTGGAACCTGCCGCCCGCCCTCTCGGCGACGGCAACGGCAACGGCAACGGAGCGGCGGCGGGAACCGAAGGACGAGAGCTGGCTCGGCCACGCGTCCTCCGAGCACTCTGGATCACACCCGGGTCACGGCGTGGTCACGGCGAGGTCACGGCGGCGTGATCGCCGACCCTCGGTAGGAGCCTCCTCGTGTGGCTGTTCCGGCGTGCACGTTGCTCGTTTCACCTGCTCGTCCACGTGCTCGTGAGTCGTGCGCGTGCGCGTGCGCCCTGTGGAACAAGAAGACGGGCCTGTATCAGTACGAGGCGCTGTCGAACCTGTCGCACGTCACCGGTCACGGCCTCTACGCCGGCGAGACCTTCCGCGCCACCGGCGTCAGCCGCTGGGTTCAGCGGTTCGTCGGCGGATTCCCAAGGCAATACGACTACATCCAGGAGAACCGCCTGATCGGCGACCGGAGCGGGCTGGCGGTGACCTACCGCGCTCTCTACCACGCCGTCTTCGCGCCCGACGGCTCGGTGAAGGTGTCGATCGAGAAATACGAGGTCGTCTGCAAGTAGCCGCGCCGCCCCGGGCTCCGGCCGTTTGATCGCCCTCGCGCGGCGTGCGAAAGCCGCGGGATGCGTGCGCTGCTCGTCGCTGTGATGATCGTCGGCGGCTGCCGGGCGACCGGCCCGGAGAGCGGGCGCGACCTCACTGTGCCGCCGGACTTCACGCTGCTGGACTCCCACATGGACAGGCCGCGGCGCCTCCCCCTTCGGCGACGGCGACGGCAACTGCAAGGGTGGAACGGGATATGGAAATCGAACGGGAAAGAGCGGAACGGGAGCGGGAGGGAGCGGGGAGCGATCAGGTGGCGAGCTGCGGTGCGCTGTCGACGTCCATCGAGCGGAGGATGCGGGCCAGCTTCTCGCGCAGCTTGAACTTGCGGCTGTAGACGGTGTTGATCGACACGCCGCGCTCGCGCGCCATCTCCTCGGGCGGTCGCTCGTCGTGGAAGCAGTCCTGCACGAACGAGCGCTCCTCCTCCGACAGCCGGCCGAGCGCCTCGCGCGCTAGCCGCGTACGCTCGCGCGCCAGCATCCCGCCGTCGGGGGTCTCGCCGTCGCTCTGGTACCAGACCGCGTAGGCGCCCTCGGAGACCTCGTCGAACGGCCGGGTGGCCGCCGAGCGCGCGCGGAGCTGATCGATCGTCAGGTTGGTCGCGATCAGGCCGATCCAGCTCGCCAGCCGGAAGCCGCGGTCGCGACTGTACTGGCGCAGCTTCTTCATGTCGTCGCGCAGGAGGAGGAGCCACGCCTCGGCGACCAGGTCATCGAGATCCTCGGGCGCGAAGAAGGCGCCGTAGCGACGGAGGACCTTCAGCACGCAGCTCACGATCAGCCGCTCGTAGCGCGTCACGAACTCGCCCCAGCGGGCCCGCTCCCCGCCCAGCACGGCGTCCAGCAGCTCCAGCTCCTCGGCGCTGTTCCCGGTCGACTTCTTGTTCCACGGCATCGGTTCGGCTCCCTGTGTGGGTGCTGCGGGTTCTGCAGGTTCATCCCACATACGGTGACAGGGTGGGTGAGTGTTAAGATTTTCTTCAGAGGCGGACGATTGCCGAAAGGCTGAGGAACGGCGATAGGTTGGACGCGGTGTCGGTGTAGTTCAGGGAGGGGATCTTGAGGGTCGCGACATCGATCGCCAGCCCGCCGCGGGCGTAGAGGCCGAAGCTGGGCGCGAAATCGTAGCCGATGCCGCCGCCCGCCTCGACCCGCGCGCCCCCGGCATCGCCGCCGACCAGGCCGGCGTTCTCCAGCCGGATCGTCCCGACGGCGTACTGGTAGCCTCCCGCGACCTCGAGACGGAGGGCCAGCGCGGCGACCGGGCGGTACTCGCCGGCCACGGTGCCCAGCACCGCGACGCGGGTGACGGCCTGATCCGAAACGCTGCCCCGCCCGACCTGGAACGACAGCCCGACGTCGAGCCACGAGAAGGCGCGGTACTGGTAGCGCACGTCGGCGGCGTGGACCTGCCCGGGTACCGACAGCGGCGCGCCCGAGACGAGATAGCCCGCCGAGAGGGCGTGCTCGAGACGGCGCCGCGGCTCGGCGACCAGGAACGGCGAGGAGCCTCCCTCGACGGCGAGGTCGCCCGAGGTGGCCACGTAGCCGTCGTAGAAGCCGCGGCCGTAGGGCACCTGGTAGAGGTCCCTGCGGAAGGTCTCCTCGAGGGCGCCGCGGGAGGCCATCGCGCGCGAGTGGAAGCGCAGGCCGTCGACGCGGATCTTGCGCGGCTTGATCGCCAGCGGCCGGATCTCCGCCTCCTCCTGCTCCTCGTGGCGAAGGTGGTAGGTGCGCCGCGGATCGAGCGCGATGTCGAACTCCGAGGCCGCTTCCTTGTTCATGTCGAGGTAGCGCAGGCCGCGATCGTCCTCGAGCGAGTAGAGGCCGTGGTCGCCCTGCGCGAAGTGGAGGAAGCGCGCCTCCCGGGCGGCGCTGCGGCGGAGATCGACCAGCGCGCGGTGGCGGTCAACCTGCGGAGCGCGGGCGTGGATGGCGAGGCGCGCCTCGGGGTTCTTGACGCGCGCGTTGGCGGCGGCGATGAAGGCGCGCACCTCGCTGTACTCCACCCGCCCGTCGCCGTTGACGTCGCCCGCGCCGAGGAGCGCCGAGCGTAGTTCGTGGGAGAGGATCCCGCCGCGCCAGCGCGACCACTCGTGGGTCTCCTGATCGCCCGAGGTGGCGACGATCACGCCGACGCGCGGGTAGCGGCCTTGCGACTCGCCGCCGAGGAATTGCGAAAGCGCACCATCGTGCGACTCGGGGGCGCGATCGTCCTTCCAGGTGCCGCCGCGCGCGTTGACCAGGAAGTAGCTCTTGCAGGCGTCGACCACCAGGTGGATGAAGCTCGCCTTCGAGGGCGCGACCACGTCGTGGAACAGGTCGGCGCGGGTGAGCTTCGCGTCGTGGAGCGAGACGTAGCCCATCCCCGCCGGGTCGACATCGCCGTGGCCGGCGTAGACGAAGTAGAGCTCCGGCTCGTCGCCGCGCGCGAGGTCGGCCTCCATCAGGTGGTTCCACTCGCCGAGGCGGCGAAGGATCGCGGCGCGCTCGGGCACCTCGGCGCGGCGGCTCGCCTCGGGGTGGATGCGGGCGGTGTCGTCGTCGAGGACGGTGAACAGGGCGGCGTGATCGGCGAACAGCGAGAAGAGCTCGTAGTTGCGGACTCCGTCGTCGTCGGCGAAGCGGAGCGCGGGGACCTTCGGATCAAGGCTGCGGTTCGCGGCGATCACCAACGCGTAGGTTCGGGTGGCGGCATTCGCCGGCGCCGCGAGCCCGAGCCCGAGCCCGACGAGGCTGATCAGCGGGAGGCCGTGGCGCTTCCGGATCATTTCTGGTGCGGTCGCATCATTATTTATTTGGTGATCTCGACCAGCAGCGAGCGCTGCACGAGGTCGCTGCGCTCGCCGAGCGGCAGGGTGGAGGCGGCGTCGTCGCGCAGCGGAGCACCGCGGCGCTTGAGCTCGTCGACCGCGGCCTCGACCTCGCGCGCGGCGATCGGCGCGTGGGCGAACAGGGCGTAGATCCGCACCGCGCCCGGGTCGTGGTTGACCCCGACCTTGATCGCTCCGCCGAGCGGCTGGTCGACGGCGCGCACCGCCGGGATGCTGATCGTCGACGGCGGCCGGGGCTCGTACCACTTGATGCCGTAGTGGGCATCGACGCCGAACAGGAAGAGGTCCTCGTAGCCCTCCTTGTTGGTATAGGTGAGCTTGAGGAGGTCGCCGGTCGCGCACTGAGCGGTCGTACCGACGAGGGGCTGGACCGCCGTCGCGCCGTCTTGGGACTTCAGGCAGAAGGCGCGCACGCCGGCCTGCTGGGCCGGATCGGTGGTGGCGCCGCGCACCGCGAACTCCGCCGTCGCGGAAGGCCCCTTCATGGGGGTGCGCAGCAGGAACGGGAGGAGCGCCGCGGTGACCGAGAGCGCGAACACGCTGAAGGCCCAGCGCGGGACCCTCGCGAGACCCCCGAGTTTTGGGCCCTGCGCCGACATCCCGTCGAACAGCGCCGCGCCGATGCGGGCGAAGCAGGCCGGCGACGGCTGGCCCTGCGCCGCCTTGCCGCCGTGGAGCATCCGCTCGGCCAGCGAGACGCGGTTGTAGCGATCGCGGCAACTGGCGCACGACGGGAGGTGCGCGCGCAGCTTCTGCCACTTCGCGGGCGCGAGCGGCTCGAGGAGCAGGGAGTCGATCAGCTTCGGGAAGCCGCCTTCGCAGGTCGCCATCACGCCACGCCCGAGAGCAGCGCGGGGCCCTTGGCGCGGCCGTAGCCGTCCAGGTAGCCGTGCTGGTGCATGAACTTGAGGAAGCGCGCGCGGAGCTTCTTCTCGAGGGTGCGCGCCTGCATGTGCGAGAGGTCGGCGCGCAGGCCGGCGTCGACCTGGGTCTGCTGCTCCTCGAAGCGCACCTGGAAGAACAGGCGCTCGCGATCGTCGAGGCTCTCGGTGAAGCGGCCGTAGAGCTTGCCGAGCTCGTTCGTGAGGTACTCGTTCTCGGCGCTGACGGGGTGGGAGCCGCCCGGACCGTCGCCCGCGGCCTCCACCGCGCCGTCGCGGTAGCGGTCATCGCCGCCGGCCGCCTCGCCGCGCATCTCGATGAACGGGCTCATCGCCACCTCGCGGGCGCGCAGCTCGTCGAGGACGTAGTTGCGGGCGATCGCGAAGAGGTAGTTCTTGTAGGACTGGAGGCCGTCGTAGCCGAGGCGGGCCGACTCCTTGAAGGCGCGGACGAACGTCTCCTGGATGGCGTTGTCGAGGTCCGACGGCTGGTGGAAGCCGGCGAAGCGCATCTGTCGGCCGCGGCTCATGAAGCCGAACCCGCGGGAGAGGAAGCTGGCGACATCCGAGACATGGTGGCGGTAGACCTCCTCCAGGGCGGCGCGCTGGCCAGCCCGGAATCGTTCTCGCAACTCACGCTTCTCGACGAGAAGCATTCGCGTTCACCTCCATCTACTCGGCACGCGGCCGGAATTGTTATCCATTAACGAAAGAAAAAACGAGCGGTTAATGGTCCGACCATCGACCCGCCCGGTTCGGGCGACAAGGTTTCGGGCGACGGGCAAGCAGGAGTCGGGCCGGTGGTTACTCAAGCAGAAACAGGAAGTTGGACGTTCGTTGCGGCGGCTTGTGAAGTGGCCTGGCTGATCAAGGAGCCACCCGGACCGCGTGCAGCGGGGCGGCGCGGTCGATGCGCCCGATGCTAGACTCGGCCCGCCATGTGGCCCTTTCGCGCCAAGACGACGCCGCCCAGGCGATTCCGCTACGAGCGGTTCGGGGGGATCGCGCAGCTCGGGTGGCCGCGCGCGCTGGTGTTCGTGGACCGGGATCGGGCACGCTCGCTCGGCTACAGGGACGGCGGCGCGCTGTGGAAAGGGGAGGAGCCGGGCCTGGACGGGGTGCTGAGCGCGCCGCTCGAGGCGCATCTTCAGCTCACCAACCGCTGCGATGCCGGGTGCCAGGGGTGCTACACCGGGGCGAGCCCAAAGGGGGAGCGCGGCGAGTGGGGGCTCGCGGAGTGGAAGCTTGCGATCGACGAGCTGGCGGAGCGCGGCGTGTTCCACCTCGCGCTCGGCGGCGGTGAGTCGGCGGTGCTGCCGTGGCTGGGCGAGGTGGCGCGCCATGCGCGGGGGCGCGGGCTGGTGCCGAACCTGACCACCAGCGGTCTGCTGGCGGAGGAGGAGCTGGCGAGGCTTTGCGGGATAGCGCCGCTGTTCGGTCAGATCAACGTCAGCGTCGACGGGGTGGGCGAGGTCTACGCGCGGGTGCGGGGCTTCGACGGCTTCGCGCGCGCGGACGCGGCGGTGGTGCGGCTCCGGCGGGCGACCCGCCACGTCGGGGTGAACTGCGTGGTGACGCGTGACAGCTTCGAGCATCTCGGCGAGCTGTTCGCCTGGGCGAAGAAGCGGCGCCTGCGCGAGGTGGAGCTGCTCCGCTTCAAGCCCTCGGGGCGCGGGGCACGGACCTACGAGAAGCTGCGCTGTACCGACGCGCAGCACCTCGCGCTCCTGCCGACGGTGCTGGAGCTGGCGCGGCGCTACCGGCGGCGGGTGCGGCTCGACTGCTCCTACACCCCGATGATCACGGCGCACGCGCCCGACCCCAGGCTGGTGCGCTGGCTGGCGATCTACGGCTGCGCGGGTGGCGATCTGCTGATCGGGGCCAAGGCGCACGGGGTGGTCACCGCCTGCAGCTTCGCGGCGCCACCGCCGGGCGGACCGACGGTGGAGAAGCTCGGCGCCTACTGGGGGCAGGCGGATGCGTTCCCGCCGTTCCGGGCGTGGCAGGAGGCGGCGCGCGAGCCTTGCCGATCGTGCGAGTACCTCGCGCTGTGTCGCGGTGGCTGCCGGGTGGTGAGCGCCCACGTCGCCGGGGATGCCGCGGCGCCCGACCCGGAGTGCCCGCGGGTGCTGGCTCATGCTGCATCGCAGCAAGCCGGCGCAGGGAGCGCCATGCGACGGCTGCCGGTGGTGGGATGATTTCGCTGGCAGGGTCAACCGCGGAGGCGCCGGGCAGTTCCATTCCTGCTATCGTCGCTGCGTGGGACGGACCGGCTGCCTTGCGATCGTGCTCTTTTCGCTCGCGAGCGGTGGTGCGCGGGGCGAGGAGGCCGCGACGGGGACGCTGATCCTCGACGGGAGCCTGGTCGGGCGGGTGGCGGTGATCGATCCCCGGACCGCGGTGTTCGTGGCCGATCGGGAGAAGGCGGCGGGCGAGGTGGTGCGGCTGATGGTCGCGGCGGGGGAGTACCGGGTGGCGTTGAGTGGCGGCGACGAGGAGTTGCTCGGGTGGGCCGTGGTGAGGGTGGTGGTTGGGAGCGAGACGAGCGTCGGCCTGGCGGACCTGGTGGTCGAGGAAGGGGGGGAAACGGGCGCCGCAGCAACGGTGGAGCCCGCGGAGCCGGAGCCGCTTCCACCGCGCCTGCGCTATCCGCGCGGGCTGGCGGCGCGGCCGCTGACGCTGCCGGGATCGCTGGTCGAGGCGGGGGTGGCCTACTTCGGGACCTTCTCGTCGTCGAGCTATGGCCATGACTTCGAGCTCATCGGGCGGTGGGCGATCACCGATCGGATCGAGATCCGGCAGCTCGGGGTGTACGGCGCGCTGGTTCGCGCCAAGGTGCCGGAGATCGGCGGCGGCGTGGCGCTCACCGGGCTCGGCTACTCGTCGGTGGAGGGTCTGATCCTCGCATTCACGGTGTGGCTCGACTTCAAGCTGCACCTCGGCGCGCGGGTCGCGCTCTGGCCGCGCGGCGCCTACACGCTGCGGCTTGCGACCGGGCACGCCGCGACGCCGGATCACGACCTCACCGTCGGGATGGACCTGCTCGTTGACGTGGCGAAGATCGTCTCGCTGATCGTGAGCGGCGCGTACCGGCAACTGCGCTCCCCTTCGGGGGTGGACGACGAGGTGGCGCTCGCCGGCGCGGTGCACGTCGCGGCGCTCTCCTGGCTCGACCTGCAGCTCGGCCTCGGGCCGGTGTGGCTGCGCGCCGGCAGCTCGCCCTTCTCGCTGCACGCGCGATGGACGGCCGCGGTGCGCTTTCACTGGTAGCTGATAGAGTCGGTGCGGTGTTCGACGAGCCCTCGACGAAGCGCGCCCGATGGATCGAGGCCCTGCTGGTGGTGGTGCTGCTCGCCACCGGCGCCGGGTTCCGCTACCGGATCAACACCGGCTGGCTGTTCGCGGGCTCCGACTCCTATGGCTACCTTCGGCTCGCCGATGAGCTGCACCAGCACGGGCGCTATTCGCTGGGGCCCGGGGCGCCGCTGCACTACGCGCGAATGCCGCTCTATCCGCTCTTCATCGCGCTGGTGAAGGGCGATGCGCGCGCCGAGGCCGAGGGGGGCGATGGCTGGAATCGGATCACCCGACCGCAGATCGGGATCGATGTGCTCGCCACCGGGCTCCTGGTGTACTTCATCGCGCGGCGCCTCGGCGGGCGCGCGGGCGGGCTGTCCGCGCTCGGGCTGGTGATGCTCTGCCCATTCCTCGCGGTGTGGCCGGCGGCGGCGCTGACCGAGTCGCTGGCGATGGCGGTGAGCACCGCGTTGATCGCTCTCCTCGTCGGTGAGGCGCGGTCCGGGGCGCGCTATTTCGCGGCCGGGGCGCTGCTCGGCGCGGGCGTGCTCCTGCGGCAGGACACGGTGTTGCTCGGCGCCGCGTTCGTTCCCGCGCTGCTTCTCCTGCGCGTCGGATGGTGGACCCGCGCGCGACTCGGGCTGATTGCGCTGGCCTCGTTCGCGCTCGTCTTCGCCGCCTGGCCGATACGCAACCTGCATCACTTCGGCGACGCCCACGCATTCGGCGAGCGGGTCGATCGTCAGTCGAATCCATTTCCGAACGCGCTCGGGTTCCATCACTGGATGGCCACCTGGGCGCCCGACGGCAGGGCCATTCCGCGCTTCGTGTTCTGCTTCAACGATCGCCCCTGTCCGCTCGCGGCGCGCGACTTCCCGGAGGCGGCGTTCGAGGGCGCCGAGCGCGCCACCGTCGAGAAGCTGATCCAGCAGCGCACGCGCGAGGGCTTCACCGACGCGGTGAACCAGGGCTTCGAGTCGCTCGCGGTCGACCGACGCGCGCGCCATCCGTTCGATTGCCAGGTCGGGCTGCCGCTCCGCCGCGCGGTCGCGATGTGGTTCGATCCGCACGACGACATCCTCAAGAACCCCCGCTGGCTCCCCTGGCCGGCGCTATTCCGCCCGCTCCTCCCGCACTTCTTGCGGCTCGTTGGAACGTGGCTGATCCTGTTTGCGCTCGCGTCGGTGCTGCTCCTCTCGTCGGCGACCGCGCGCCCGACCGCGGTGGTGATCCTGGTGGCGATGCTCGCGCGCACTCTGGTGATGGCGTGGCTCTTCTACGTCGAGCCGCGCTACACCGTCGAGGTGATGCCGATCGGCTGCGCGCTGATCGGCGCCGGAATCGGGGAAGCCATGGCCCGCCTGCGTCGGCGGAGCGCGCCCTCCACGCGGAGCCTCTGGCCTCCGTCTCGCCGGTCCGGTTCCCAATTGTAGGGAGAATCGTTCCCGGTCGGGTTGTCTCCCTCTCCCGCCAGCGTCGCCAGCGGGAGAGGGAGACGATCCCGGGCCCACCGCCTGTCCCTACAACCGGGAACCGCGCCTCCGTCTCGCGGGTGCTTAACAGCGGAGGGGGCCCTCTTGCTGGCTCTTGCTCGTCACGTAGTCGTAGTCGTAGTCGTAGGCGTAGTCGTCCCGTCCCCCCGCGCCGCCCTCTCCCGGGTGCGCACCTGGAAGGGACGCGCTCACGTGCGGCTGGTCGAGCCGGGTCCGCGGCACCTCGATATCCTCGACGAGCTGTTCGCGGCGACCGGCGTCGGCGGAAATCTGACCACCGATACCCATCTCGCGGCTCTGGCGATCGAATACCAGGCCGAGCTGCACTCGAACGACGCCGACTTCTCCCGCTTTCCCGGACTCCACCACCGCAACCCGCTGCGCTGACGCCGGCACCGGCGGGAGCGCCGACATCCCACGGGGGTGGCTCCTTTCCGGGTAGACTCGGGCGGTGTCTGACGAACCGCGGATGATCTTCGTCATCTCCGATGCCACCGGCGAGACGGCGGAGAAGGTGGTGCGGGCGGCCTTGCTCCAGTTCGGCAGCGCGGCGATCCAGCTCCGGATGTACACCCGGGTGCGGCTGGAGGAGGAGATGCGGAACATCGTCGCCCGCGCCAGCGAACGGCACGCGCTGGTGGTGTTCACCGTGGTGTCGACGGCGCACCGCGAGCTTTTGCGGCGCCTCTGCGATCAGGCCAACGTCGATGCGGTGGACCTGATCGGATCGCTGATCGGCAAGCTGTCGTCGTTCATCGGGGCCCAGCCGCGCGGGGTGCCGGGGCTGCTTCACACCGTCGGTGACGAGTACTTCCGGCGGATCGAGGCGGTGGAGTTCACGGTCAAGAACGACGACGGGCGGGAGCCGCGGAATTTGCCCAAGGCGGACCTGGTGCTGGTCGGGATCTCGCGCACCTCGAAGACCCCGCTCTCGACCTTCCTGGCGCAGAAGGGGCTGAAGGTGTCGAACGTGCCGCTGGTGCTCGACATCGCGCCGCCCGAGGAGCTGTCGCAGATCGATCAGGAGAAGGTCTTCGGGCTGACCATCCAGGTCGATCAGCTCCTCAAGATCCGGCAGGCGCGCCTGAAGCACCTCGGGATGCCGAACGACACCAGCTACGCCCAGCGCACCCACATCTCCCTGGAGCTGGCGTACGCGAAGGAGATCTTTCGGCAGCACCCGGCGTGGCCGATCATCGATATCACCGGGAAGGCGATCGAGGAGACGGCGGCGGATATCCTGCGATTGAAGAAGGATCGGGATGCGCGACGGGCGGAGGCGGCTCCGGAATAGAGGCTAGCGGTAGTAGAGCTCGCCCTGCTCGTCGTTGCAGTCGCAGTCGTTGAGGTAGCCCTGGTCGGCCAGGCCGCAGCCGCCGCCGATGGTCACGCCGAACTTGAACACCGACGCGCACCAGGCGTTGTCGCCGTCCCAGTTCATGCCCCAGCCGTTCAGGTTGTTGCCGGCGCAGGTGGTGTTCGTGTAGTAGAACGAGTCACAGCCACCCTCGGCGCCGTTGCCGCAGTAGGACTCGGGCGAGTTGGTGATGAAGGGCTGGAAGGCGCCCTGGTTGGTGCCGCAGTAGAGGGTCTTGTTGCGGAGCGCGCCGAGGACGGCGTTGCTGATCGTGCTGCCGTTGAAGTTCCAGGCGGCGTAGGACGGCTTGGTGAGGTCCTTGACCAGCAGCGACGTGGGGTTGACGGCGACGGGGATGCGGCCGCGGCAGATGGTGCCGGTGACATCGCAGGCCTCGAGGAGCTGCTCGAAGGGATCGGCGCCCGCGGGGTACTTCTGGAGCACCCAGTGGAAGCGGGTCCAGCCGCCACCCTCGGTGGTCATCTCGCAGCGGACGTCGATCGCGGGCGAGGCGACGCTCGGCTTGATGGTGTAGTCGCCGGTGCCGATGTCGCCGGCGTAGACGCGCACGCCGGCGGGCGGCTTCAGGTAGTCCAGGCAGGAGCGGGCGAGGCTGCCGTCGGCCCAGGTGCGCCCCTTGCCCTTTTTCACGATCTGAATCGCGGCGGGCGGCAGCTCGCGGACGAACACCCGGTGGGCGTAGGGCTGCATCACCCACGAGACGACCGGCTGCATGCCCCACATGGTGGTCAGCGTCGAGATGGCGGAGTTGCGGATCAGCATCTGCGAGTCCCACGCGCCGTAGTCGCAGGCGTTGTTGGCGTTGGCGGCGGGCGCGGTGGAGGTGCGGCCGAGGAGGGTCAGCCCGGCGATGCCCTGGTAGGTGCGCGCGAAGGGCGAGACGCTCGGGGTCCAGCAGACGCGCAGGTCGCGGCGGGTGGTCGCGCCGTCGCTGTCGATGATCGCGGTGGGCTGCACCGGCGACTCGTAGAAGGTCATGCCGTTGGTGAAGAACTTCTTGGTGTCGGCGGTGAGCGGGTAGATCAGGTGGGCGGTCTTGCCGTTCGGGACGGTGTCGGTGATCTGGACGAGGAAGTGGCCGGTGGTGACGAGGCCGGCGAGGGTCTTGCCGACGAGCCATGACTTGTCGGTGGCGGGGACGCCGACATCGGCGGCCAGCCAGTCGATGTTGTAGAAGTTGGTGTTGCCGAGGCGGCAGCCGTCGCCGGGGAGGCACTGGAGCACCTGGGTCCAGCCGCCGCCGTCGAGGGTCATCTCGCATTGCACAATCAGCGGGGTGGCGCTGCCGGGCGGCAGGACGGTGTAGGGGCCCGACGGGGAGGCGGGGGCCTGCTTCTTGACTTCGGCGCACGAGGCGAGGTGCTTGCAGAGGCCGCCGACGCAGAAGGCGGGCTTGCAGTCGCCGTCGATCTTGCAGACCTTGCCGATTGCGCAGGCGGGGCAGGCGCCGCCGCAGTCGACGTCGGTCTCGGTGCCGTTCTTGACCTTGTCGCCGCACGCCGGGGCGGCGCAGAGGTTCATGGCGCACACGCCGCTCGTGCAGTCCTTCGCCACGCTGCACTTCTTGCCGTCGACACAGGCGGTGCAGGGGCCGCCGCAGTCGACGTCGGTCTCGGTGCCGTTCTTGACCTTGTCGGCGCAGGTGGGGACGGCGCACACGGTCGCCGTGCACACCGCGCTCACGCAGTCCTTGGCCGCGCCGCACTTCTTGCCGTGGGCGCAGGCGGGGCAGGAGCCGCCGCAGTCGGTGTCGCTCTCGTCGCCGTTCTTGACTTGATCGTTGCAGGCGGCGGCGGCGCACTGGTTCATCGCGCACGCGCCGCTCAAGCAGTCCTTGGCGATGGCGCACTTTTTCCCGTTGCTGCACGGGGGGCAGG
The DNA here is from genome assembly GCA_009692555.1 of Myxococcales bacterium. Lineage (GTDB taxonomy): Bacteria > Myxococcota_A > Polyangia > Palsa-1104 > SHYY01 > SHYY01. The sequence continues at coordinate 1,330 of SHYY01000053.1, read as the reverse complement.
GGCCGCCGCAGTCGAGGTCGGTCTCCGTCCCGTTCTTGATCTGATCGTTGCACGCCGGGATGACGCACATCTTCATCGCGCACACGCCGCTCGCGCAGTCACCCGGCGCGGCGCAGCCCTTGCCGTCGGGGCAGGGCGTGCAGCCGGGGCCACAGTCGATGTCGGTCTCGAGGCCGTTCTGCACCTTGTCATCGCAGGCGGGGACGGCGCAGGCGTTCATCCCGCACACGCCGCTGCCGCAGTCGCCCGGCGCGGCGCACATCTTCCCGTCGCTGCAGGGCGGGCAGAGGCCGCCGCAGTCGAGGTCGGTCTCCGGGCCGTTCTTGACCTTGTCGTCGCAGGCGGGGGCGGCGCACACGCCCGCATTGCACGAGCCGCTCGCGCAGTCCTTGCCGAGCGCGCACTTCTTTCCGTCGCCGCAGGCGGCGCAGGGGCCGCCGCAATCGATGTCGCTCTCGCCGCCGTTGGCGATCGCGTCCAGGCAGGTGGGCGCGGTGAGATCGGGCAGGATCGTCTGGTCGGGCGGCGGCGTGAGATCGTCGGGCGCCGCGAGGTCGTCTTGCGCGGGCAGGTCGCCCGGGGCCGCCGAGAGATCGGCGAGCGACGCGAGATCGCCCGCCCCGACGGTGAGATCGGGCGTCGGCGTGGCATCCGCGCCATCTCCCGTGCCCGAGTCGCAACCGCCAGCCCAAATCGCCACCATCAGAACCGCAAGGCGTTTCATCGAGGACCTCCTTGCCGACCCGGCTCGGGCGGCGCGCCAGTATCCGCCAATGCGGCCCGATCGGTCAACGACCGTTCAGGGACCGGGTGCTTAACAGCGGAGGGGGCCCTCTTGCTGGCTCTTGCTCGTCACGTAGTCGGAGTCGGAGTCGTAGTCGTAGTCGTCCCGTCCGCAGCGACAGCAATCGAACTTCCTCCCGCAACAAATTCCTCCTGCCAACCGACCCCCCTGGCCTCAAAGGAGGATGCCCATGCTGGCCGACCAGAAGCTCGACGTCTATCGCCGCGCCATCGAGTTCCTCGCCCTTGCGTCGCAGATCGCGACGAGCGCCCCCAGGGGGGAACTCGTTTCTCACCGAAGAGCTCAACCGTGCGGCGCTCTCCATCCCCTGGAACATCGCCGAGGGAGCGGGCCGGTTCGGAGCGCCGGATGGCGCCCGCTTCCACAGCATCGCCCGGGGCTCCGCGATGGAGTGCAAGGCGATCGTGGATGCCTTTGCGGTCCTGCAACTCGCCTTGGAAGACACTCGGCGACAGGCCATGGAGCTGCTGACCCGCATCGTGGAGATGCTCACGCGCTTGTGCCGGAGAGGTCATCCCCCGCGCG
>SHYY01000002.1 GCA_009692555.1 Myxococcales bacterium | reverse complement strand
CAAGATCGATCACTTGCGGTGCGAATGGTCTGTCCGGAAGCACTCGACGACCGGACAGGTTTGGGTCCGCACTTCTCCGACGGAAAGATGATCAATTTCGATCACTTGATCGATCCGGACACGTCTCCAATGTCAGGAGGTCTGGAATCGTCAAGAAGCTCCTGCTCGGGATCGCCGTCCTGCTGGTGCTCGCCGTCGCTGGCGTGGTCACCAGGTTCTTCATTCTCTCGCCGAAGCTGCGCCCCGCGCCCGACGTCAAGGCCCCCGCGACGCCCGACGCGATCGCCCGCGGCAAGTACCTCGTCGACCACGTCACCGGCTGCCTCGCCTGCCAACTCCGACGTCGACGTCAACGCCTCGGGCGAGCCGATCCTCGCGGGCCGCGAGGGCTCCGGCCGCGAGTTCCCGCTCATCGCGACCTTCCCAGGCCGCGCGCGCCCCCCGAACCTCACTCCCGATCCGGAGACCGGGATCGGCAACTGGACCGACGGCGAAGTCCTGCGCGCTATGCGCGAAGGCGTCTCCCGCGACGGCCGCCCGCTCTTTCCGATGATGCCCTACCCGACCTACGCCGCCGCGCTCGACGACGACAGCGCGCTGGCGATCATCGCCTACCTGCGCACGCTGAAGCCGATCAAGAACAACCCGGGTCGGTTCGAGGTGGCCTTCCCGATCTCGATGTTCGTGCGCGCCGCGCCGAAGCCGGTCGCGACCCCGGCGCCGCCGCCCCCGTCGCCCACCGACACCCTCGCGCGCGGCCAGTGGCTGCTCAAGGTCGGCAGCTGCAACGACTGCCACGACTCGGTCAACGAGCGCCACGAGCCGCTCCCGGGAAAAACGCTCGCCGGCGGCCAGCCCTTCTACGGCGACTATGGCGTGGTCTACACCGCCAACATCACGAGTGACAAGGCCACCGGAATCGGCGCCTACAGCGACGAGGACATCCTGCGCGTCCTCCGCCAGGGGATCGGCAAGGCCGGCCGCCCGCTCTACGGCATGCCCTGGCCCTACTACAAGGGCCTGAGCGACGACGACAAGAGGGCGCTGGTGGCGGCGCTCCGCACCGTCACGCCGGTCTCGAACATCGTCCCGGCGGCGGTGCTGAAGAAGTAGCGGGGGAGAGGGGAGGGGGGAGAGGGGGAGAGAGGGACAGGGGGAGAAGCGGGCCACCGCCGCCCGATCAGGCGACGGTGGCCGGAGGCCTCGGGAAGATGGGTGCTAGCGGACGCCGTAGTAGCCGCGGCTCCCGCCCAGGAAGGGCGTGGTGAGGCCGAAGCAACTGCAGACGCCGAAGTCGTCGTCCTTCGAATCCCAGCCCGCCTCCCAGTGGTTCATCGTGGCGCCCACCACGTTGCTCTGGACGTTCAGGCCGAGGTTGCGCGACACGCCGCCGGTCTTGGCGCAGGTGTTCGCCGCCGCGGTCTCGCCCCAGATCGTGTAGCCGTCGATATCGACCGAGATCTTGTTGCGGTTGGTGAGCGTCGACTGATCGCAGTTCACCGCCGTGCCAATCGCCGCCGAGACGCCGGTGTAGAGCCCGGTACCGACGGTGATCGCCGCGCCCGCGATGGTGAAGCGGGTGTCCGCCTTGGGCGTGCCGACCACGTCGTAGGCATGGAACAGGATCTGGTTGAACTTGATCTTATTCATGTCGGAGCCGGCGATCTGCCAGTCCTTGGTCCTGTCGGGCGTGTTCAGTACGCCGCACGCCGGCGCGTCGCTCTTCAGGCGGAACTTGCAGGCCGACACGAGCACCGTCACGTCGCCGTTCATCGAGACGACCGTCCAGCCACCGCCGTCGATGTCCTGGTCGCAGAAGACGGTGACCTTCGACATGCCGTCGGGCGCGATGTCGTAGGAGCCGGTCGTGTAGAGCACCGCGTTGTCCGCCTTCAGCGCTTTGCAGCTCGGCCAGAGGCACTTGGCCCCGACGCACGCCATGCCGGTCTTGCAGTCGGAGGTCAGGGTGCACTTCTGATTGTGGATACAGCGACCGCACCAGTCGTTGCCGCCGCAGTCGACGTCCGTCTCCGCGCCGCTCTGCTTCTTGTCGACGCAGGTGCCACCGATGCAGAGGTTGTTGGTGCACTGGCCGTTCTCGCAGTCGCTGCCCTTGACGCACTTGCCGGCCAGCTTGCAGCCGGCGCAGCTCGTCGGTGGCGTGGCGAGCGGGAGTCCGCCGCCGCAGTCGGTGTCGGTCTCCGGGCCGTCCTTCACCATGTTGCCGCAGCTCGCCATCGTGCACAGCTGGTTGGTGCAGTTCAGGCTCACGCAGTCCGCCGCGATGTTGCAGCCCTGGCCGACCGGGCACTTCGGGCAGTTGCTCCCGCAGTCGGTGCCGGTCTCGGTGCCGTTCTTGACCATGTCGTTGCAGGTGGCGCCCTGGCACACGCCGCCTGTGCACGCGCCGTTTTGGCAATCGCCGCCGACGCCGCACTTCTTCGTGTCAGCGCACTTCGCGCAGGTCCCGCCGCCGCAGTCGACGTCGGTCTCCTTGGCGTTCTGGATCTTGTCGGCGCAGGTCGGCGCCGCGCACTTCAGCGCGACGCAGTTCTTGTCGAGGCAGTCGCCGTTGACCTTGCAGATCTTGGTCGCCGCGCAGCCGCCGCAGATCCCGCCGCAGTCGAGGTCGGTCTCGGTGCCGTCGAGCTTCATGTTGGCGCAGCTCGAGACGCACTTCAGCGCCGTGCAGAGCGCGGTGTTGCAGTCGCTGTTGGCCGCGCAGGCCTTGCCGATGTTGCACTTCGCGCAGGGCACCATGCCGGCGCCGCCGCAGTCGACGTCGGTCTCGAGCGCGTTCTTGACGGTGTCGGCGCAGGTGGCGGCCTTGCAGACGAGCGCGGTGCAGACGCCGCTCGCGCAGTCGCCGGCGACCTTGCACTTCTTCGTGTCGACGCACTTCGGGCAGCCGGCGCCGCAGTCCACGTCGGTCTCCGCGCCGTTCATGATCATGTCCATGCAGCCGGCCGCCTTGCAGACATTCGCCGTGCAGACACCGCTGGTGCAGTCGGTGTTGGCCGCGCAGGCCTTGCCGTCGGCGCACTTCGCGCAGTTCATCATCCCGCCGCCGCCGCAATCGACGTCCGTCTCGACGCCGTTCTTGGCCTTGTCGAGGCAGGTCGGGGTGACGCACTTGCCACCGGCGCACAGGGCGTTCTTGCAGTCGCTGCCGGCGACGCAGACCTTGCCATCATCGCAGCCCGGGCACATCCCGCCGCCGCAGTCGAGGTCGGTCTCCTTGCCGTTCTTCACCATGTCCATGCAGCCGGCGATCGAGCAGACGCCGTTCATGCAGACGTTGCTGTCGCAGTCGCCGTTGCCGCCGCACTTCTGGCCGGCGGTGCACTTCGGGCAGTTGCCGCCGCAGTCGACGTCAAGCTCCATCCCGTTCGGAACGCCGTCGTTGCAGGCGGGGGCCTGGCAGGCGCCGCCGGTGCAGACGCCGCTCTTGCAGTCGCTGGCCGCGGCGCACATCTTTCCGTCGCCGCACTTGCCGCAGATCATGCCGCCGCAGTCGGCGTCGCTCTCGTCCTGGTTCTTCAGCTGATCCATGCAGGTGGGCGGCGCCACGAGGTCGGGCGCCATGGTCATGTCGGCCCCGGGGCCGGCCAGATCCTCGTCGCTCTTGGCGAGGTCCTCGTCGCCCCCCTTGGTGAGGTCCTCCTCGACCCCCGGCTTGGTCATGTCGGCCTTGGCCAGGTCGCCGGCGCCGGCGTCGGCTTTCGGCGGAGTGGCGAAGTCGGAGGTGGTAAACGGCGGATCGGCGGGGCCGCAACCAATGAAAAGAGCGGTCAGGACGGGCAGTATTTTTTTCATGGGGCGGACCATAAGCAGTCCTCCCGAAAGTTGTCAAGGCCGCCTGGAGGCGGTTCCGCGGGAGCGGAAATGGCGCCAATCTAGCGGAGGCCGAGGTAGCCGCGCTTCGAGCCGAGGTCGGCCGGGCTGAAGGCGTTGTTGCAGCCGCAGCCGTTGTTGTTGTCGTCGAAGCCGGCGCTGTCGTGGGTCGGGCCGGGGGTGGTCGGAACGTCGAGGCCGAGGTTGACGTCGGTGCCGCCGGTCTCGGCGCCGCAGGCGAGCATCGTCGGCGTGCCCCACACGGTGAAGCCGGTCACGTCGACGGCGATGCGGGTGCGCAGGTTGAAGGCGCCCCACACCGCGTCGCAGGAGAGCTGGGTCCCCGCGGTGCCGAGCGGCGTGCCGGAGAAGACTCCCGCCCCGACGCTGGTGGTCTGGACGAGGGTGACCTTGCTGCTGGCGTGGTTCGACGGGTAGCCGTTCGAGGGCACGTAGGCCTTGAAGAGGATCTCCTTGAACTTGATCAGGTTCTGCAAGTTGCCGGCGAGCTGCCAGTCCTTGCTGATGTCGGGGGCGGCGCCGCACGCGGGCGCGTCGCTCTTCAGGCGGTGCTTGCAGGTGCCGGCGGCGAGGGCGATATCGCCGTTGATGCTCACCACCGTCCAGCCGCCGCCGTCGTTGAACATGTCGCAGAAGACGCTGAAGGCGGTCATGCCGTCGGGGGCGACGGTGTAGACCCCGTTGTCGAGGATGGGGTTGCGGGTGAGGAGATCGTTGCAGTCCTTGGCGCGGCAGAAGCCGCCGACGCAGGCGCCGGTGGCGCAGTCGCTCGCCGCCTTGCACTTCTTGTCGGCGGCGCAGCGGGCGCACCAGGTCGCGCCGCCGCAGTCGATGTCGGTCTCCGCTCCCGAAAGCTTCGCGTCCTTGCACGTGCCTCCCGCGCAGAGCGCGTTGGTGCAGGTGCCGTCCTCGCAGTCGGTGCCCTTGACGCACTTCTTGCCCACCACGCAGCCGGCGCAGCCCGTGGGCGACGGGAGCGGGGTGCCGCCGCCGCAGTCCGCGTCGGTCTCGCCGCCGTCCTTGACCAGGTTGTTGCACGAGGCGTTCTGGCAGAGGTTGTTGGTGCAGTTGGCGCTCAAGCAGTCGGCGACCAGGAGGCACTTCTTGCCGGCCGCGCACTTCGCGCACTTGACGCCGCCGCAGTCGACGTCGCTCTCGCCGCCGTTCTGGATCACGTCGGCGCAGGTGGCCGCCGCGCACAGGCCGGCCTTGCAGACGCCGCTCGCGCAGTCGCCGCCGGCGCCGCACTTCTTGCCGTCGCCGCAATCGCTCGGGCAGGTGCCGCCGCAATCGGTGTCGCTCTCGTTGCCGTTGACCACGCCGTCCATGCAGGTGGGCACGGCGCACTTGCCGCCGCTGCAGACGCCGCTGGCGCAGTCGGCAGCGCCGCCGCAGGCCTTCCCGTCGCCGCACTTGCCGCACTGGCCGCCGCCGCAGTCGATGTCGGTCTCGGTGCCGTTCTTCATCCCGTCGGGGCAGCTGGTGGCGCACTGATTGGCCTTGCACACGGTGGTGACGCAGTCGGCGTTGACGAGGCACATCTTGCCGTTCGGGCAGCGCGCGCAGGCGTTGGTGCCGCCGCAGTCGAGGTCGGTCTCCTTGCCGTTCTGGACCTTGTCCAGGCAGCCCGGGACGGCGCACTTTCCGCCGGTGCAGACGCCGCTCACGCAATCCTCGGCTTTCCCGCAAATCTTGGTATCCACGCATTTCGGGCAGCTCCCGCCGCAGTCGACGTCGGTCTCGGTGCCGTCCTTGATCACGTTCATGCAGCCGCCCGCGGTGCACACCCCGCTCTTGCAGATCACGCTCTTGCAGTCGGCGTTGGCGAGGCACTTCTTGCCGTCGGCGCACTTGGTCGGGCAGGAGCCGCCGCAGTCGGTGTCGGTCTCGCTGCCGTTCTTCACCAGGTCGGCGCAGGAGGCGCTGGCGCACAGCTTGGCCTGGCAGCTCATGGTCGTGCAGTCGGCCGCCTTCAGGCACTTCTTGCCGACGGCGCAGGCCGGACAGGCGCCGCCGCAGTCGAGGTCGGTCTCGCTGCCGTTCTGCTGGAGATCCTTGCAGCTCGCTGCCTCGCACAGCTTGTTCAGGCAGATGTTGCTGTCGCAGTCGCCGTTCTGGCCGCAGGTCTGCCCGGCGCCGCACTTCGCGCACATCCCGCCGCAGTCGATATCGACCTCCATCCCGTTCTTCACCCCGTCGCTGCAGCCGGCCGCCTGGCAGACCCCCATCCCGCACACGCCGCTCTGGCAGTCGAAGGGGGAGGCGCAGCCCTTGCCGTCGCCGCAGCGGGGCATGCAGGTGTTGCCGCCGCAGTCGATGTCGGTCTCGTCCTGGTTCTTCTGCTTGTCGTCGCAGGTGGGCGCGGCCCCCGAGTCGGTGGCGGCGGCAGCGAGATCCTCGGCGGGCCCCTCTGCCAGGTCGGGAGGCGGGCCGGTGGTCAGGTCCTCCTCGACGGGGAGGGAGAAGTCGGGTTTGATCGCGATCGAGAAATCGCGCTCGAAGTTCTGGGTCAGGTCGAACTGCGGGGCCGGCGGCTCGACGGGCGTGCAGCCGATCACGAACCCCGCGCCGAGGAGGATGGATAGTCTACGCATGAGAGCACGCTCTCAGGGGCCGGCAGGGCTGTCAAGCGCACCCTGAACACTCGTTCTTCAAATTATCTGCTAAGTCGTACCATATTAGTAGTTGACCCCGTCCGCTTCGACTCGTACTAATCATATATACTTTAGTAGGAAACTGGTATGAGGATCCCCGAGGCACCCACGCCGTTTGCGAAGTTGTGGAGAAAGTACACCGGCCAGGAGGGCAGCAAGGCGCTCATCAAGGTGCTGTCGGCGGGGCTCCACGCGGCCCCAGACGGACAGTATCGTCACTGGGATACACTACGCCACCTCACCCCGCCGAACGACCTCTCGGTCGAGGAGTGGTGGCTCACCATCAAATTTGCCCGGACGGCGATGCTGCGGGAACTTCCCTTGCGCGATCCGTCGGGAACGCCCTTCCGCTACGCGCTCCCCGACCCGGCGTTGCAGTTGCTCCACCACATCGATCGCCACGCCAGCGGACAGGTCGCCGTTGCGGAGCCGGTCACCAACCCGGCGACGAAGAACTACTACCTGGTCAACTCGTTGACCGAGGAGGCGATCACTTCCAGTCAGCTGGAGGGAGCATCGACCACGCGGGAGGTCGCCAAGGAGATGATCCGCTCGGGACGCGCCCCGCGGGATCGCAGCGAGCGGATGATCTTCAACAACTACCGCGCCATGAATCACATCCGAGCGCACCTTGACGAACCGCTGACGAAGGCCTTCGTGTTCGAGGTCCACCGGATCGTGACCGACGGTACGCTCGACCGGCCCGATGCGGCTGGCCGGTTCAGGCGCTCCGCCGAGCCGATCGTCGTGCAGGATGAGATCGACGGCTCCGTCTTTCATACCCCGCCACCGGCCGGCGAACTGGAAGGTCGGCTGACGGCCCTGTGCGACTTCGCGAACGAGGACGGCGACGGAGGAGAGACCTTCACCCACCCGCTGGTACGTTCGATCCTGCTGCACTTCTGGCTTGCCTACGACCATCCGTTCGTCGACGGCAATGGGCGGACAGCACGGGCCCTGTTCTATTGGTCGATGCTGAAGCACGGCTACTGGTTGACCGAGTACCTCTCGATCTCCCGGATCCTGAAAAAGGCTCCCGCGAAGTACAGTCGCTCGTTTCTCTACACCGAGACCGACGACAACGACGTCACGTACTTTCTCCTCGCCCAGATGAGCGTGATCAAGCAGGCGATCGCCGGTCTCCATGCCTACTTGAAGAAGAAGATCGCCGACCTCCAGACCGCCGAAGCGATGATGAGGAGGCACCACGCGAGTCTCAACGGCCGCCAGCTGGCGTTGCTGAGCCACGCGCTCAAGCACGGCCACGCGGCCTATACGATCGAGAAGCACGCCAACAGTCACAAGGTCGTGTACCAGACTGCCCGCACCGATCTATTGGCGCTGGAGGCTGCGGGCTTCGTTGAAAAGACCAAGGTGGGAAAGGAATTCCACTTCTACCCGGTGCCCCGACTGGCCGATCGCATCAAGCGATTTCAATGAGGACGGACAGCGCCGAGGGCTGGCCTCCCGCGCCGCCGTTTGCTAGATTCCGCCGCCTGATGCTCCGCCTCGACCTGCCGCCCCGCGGATCGCTCGCCCCGAACAACGCGGTTGATCCGCTGAAGTACTACTACGTGCCGCTGATCGGCCGGGTGTTCACCGCGCGCATCGACCTCGGGCTGGCGCTCCTCGACGGGCGGTGCGGGCAGCTGCTCGAGATCGGCTACGGGAGCGGGCTGCTCCTGCCGACGCTCTCGCGGGCCGCCGATCGGGTCGATGGAGTGGACCTCGCCTCCGATCCGGAGGCGGTGCGTGGGGAGCTGCTGCGCCTCGGCGTCACCGTCGGTGAGCTGGCCAAAGGCGACGCCTGCGCGCTGCCCTTCCCCGACCGCGCTTACGACGTGGTGGTCGCCTTCTCGATCTTCGAACACCTGAAGGCGCCCGAGCTATCGCGCGCGCTCGCCGAGGCCCACCGCGTGCTCGTCCCGGGGGGCCGCCTCCTGGTCGGGTGTCCGGCGGTGCACCGGGGGATGAACCTGGCCTTCGCGGCGATCGGATTTCGCGGGATCGATCAGCACCACTTCAGCAGCATCCACGACGTGCTGCGCGCCGCCGAGGGGCGCTTCACCGCCTTGAAGCGGGCCACCTGGCCGCGCGGGGCACCGCTCGGGTGGGCCCCCTACAACGCGGTCCTGCTGCAGAAGGCTCCGGGCGAAGAGGGCGGAAGGACGGGGGAATGAGCCAGGGTGAGCAGATGCACGAAGGCGGGGCGACCGCCGACCACGCCGCGAAGGAGCGGGCCGCGCGCGCACGGAGAGTCGAGGCGCTCGATGGGTTCGCGGCGGAGCGCGATCGCTGGCGCACGAAAAACGCATTCTACTACCGCTCGATCGAGGAGCTGGCGCGCTTCGTCGTCCCCGAAGGGGCGCGGGTGCTGGAGATCGGCTGCGGCACCGGCGAGCTCCTGGCCGCGCTCCGGCCATCGGCGGGCGTGGGGGTCGATATCGCGCCGCGGATGATTGCTGCGGCGCAACAAAAATATCGCGCGGCCCGGCCCGAGCTGGTGTTTCTCGTCGACGACGCCGAACAGCTCGCCGCGCCGGAGCTGGGCGGCCAGACCTTCGACTACATCGTGATGAGCGACGTGGTCGGTCAGCTCTTCGACGTGTGGGCGGCGTTCCGCACCCTCCGCCGCTTCGCCCATCCGCGCACGCGGATCCTCGTCACCTACTACAACTTCGTGTGGGAGCCGGTGCTCCGCCTCGGCGAGAAGGTCGGCCTGAAGATGCCGGTGCCGCAGCAGAACTGGCTCGGGATGCCGGATCTGAAGAACCTGCTCGAGCTGGCGCACCTCGACGTGATCCGCTCGGGCACCGCCAACCTCGTCCCGCGCCATATCCCCGTCGTCGCGCGCTTCGCCAACCGCTATCTGGCGCGCGCGCCGCTCCTCCGCCACTTCGCGCTCACCCAGTTCTTCGTCGCCCGGCTGGCCCAGGGCGGCGGGCCGATCCCCGAGCGCGACTACAGCTGCACCGTGGTGGTGCCGTGCAAGAACGAGCGCGGCAACGTCGACGCGATCGTCGCCCGCACGCCGCAGATGGGGCGCTCCACCGAGCTCCTGTTTGTCGACGGCAGCTCCGATGACGGGACGGTCGCGGCGATCGAGCCGCACCTCGCCAGGCCGTGGGTGAAGCTCATCCACCAGGGCGCCGGGAAGGGCAAGGGCGACGCGGTGCGCAAGGGCTTCGCCGCCGCCACCGGCGACCTCCTGTTCATCCTCGACGCCGACCTCACCGTCCCGCCCGAGGACCTCCCCAAGTTCTACGCCGCGATCGCCGAGGGCAAGGGCGAGTTCATCAACGGCTCGCGCCTGGTCTATCCGATGGAGGGCGAGGCGATGCGCTTCCTGAACCTCCTCGGCAACAAGTTCTTTGGCGCCGCGCTCTCGGGGATCCTCGAGCAGCGCCTGAAGGACACCCTGTGCGGCACCAAGGTGCTGCTGCGGCGCGACTACCAGCGGATCGCCGACGGGCGCCGCTTCTTCGGCGACTTCGATCCCTTCGGCGACTTCGATCTGATCTTCGGCGCGGCGAAGCAGAACCTGAAGATCGTCGAGATGCCGATCCGCTACCGCGATCGCACCTACGGCGAGACCAAGATCAGCCGCTTCCGCAACGGCATCACCCTGGTGCGGATGACCCTCCACGCCTGGCGCAAGTTCAAGCTGGCCTATTGATCGACCGTCGAAAAGGGCATCATCCCCCCATGAAACACGCCGTAGGAGCCCGTTGGAGTAATGCGCCTACTGCGGTAGCCGATCCCTTCGGCCATGCTTCGTCGCTCCTCCTCGGATTGCAGAAAGCAGTCCGTCGTCGTCGCTCCTCGCCTGGCCTCGGTCTCGGCTACCTCGCTACGGCGCATTACCCCAACAGGCTCCTGGCGCTCCTCGCGGTTCTCGCGATCCTTGGCGGCTGCGGTCCGGCCGGGCGCGGCACCAGCGACGGGGGTGGCGGGGGCGAGCGGGACCTGGCGGAAGCGGTCGACCTGGCGATGGCGGGGATGCCGGCCGACCTGTGGGTCAAGCCGGTGCAGGAGGGGTGCGGCGAACTGATGGGCTGCTACACCGTCTACGCCCACGCCGATCACGTGCTCTACCGGATCGATCTCGAGAAGAAGCTGCTGATCGAGATCGGCCCGTTCAACGCGCCGATGGTGAAGGACAACGCCGGCAAGATGGTCGAGGACACCCTCACCGACCTCGCGGTGGCCCCCGACGACACCATCTACGCCATCTCCCGCGCCAGCCTCTACAAGGCGAGCCCGAAGGACGGCCACGTCACCCTGGTCGGGCCGGTGACCGCGTGCGGGACGTTCGCGGTGGCGATGACCTTCACCCCCGACGGCCTCCTCTACGCGGGCGACTTCAAGGGCGCCTTCTGCAAGATCGACCTCACCATGAAGCCGCCCAAGGTCACCCAGATCAGCGCCACGCTGGGTGGCAATCTCGCCCTCACCGGGGACCTCGTCGCCGTCGCGGACGGCACGATGTTCGGAACCGCTTACGACCTGAAGGACGCGGCCAACGTGGGCACCCAGGCGGACAACCTGCTGGTGCGGATCGACCCGGCGACCGGCAAGGCGACGAGGCTTCCCATGCCGACCGGCTTCCCGAAGATGTTCGGCACCGCCTTCGCCCTCGGGAAGGTGTTCGGCTTCACCCACGACGGCACCGGCCAGGTGGTGGTGATCGATCCGAAGACCGGCAAAGGCACCCTCTACGCCACCTTCACCGATCCCAAGACCATGATGGGGATCTACTTCGCCGGCGCGGGCGTGAACTCCAAAGTGGAAGCGACCATTCCCTGAAAGTTGTAGAGTCCCGCTCGTGCGCGTCCCCATCCTCGACCTCACCCGGCAGCATGCGCCGCTGCGCGCCGAGATCGACCGCGCCATCGCCCGGGTGATCGACTCCGGTCGCTTCATTCTGGGAGCGGAGGTGGAGGGCTTCGAGGCGGAGACGGCGCGAGTGTGCAATGCAGCATTCGCGATCGGCGTCTCGTCGGGCACCGACGCGCTGCTCGCCGCCCTGATGGCCCTCGATATCGGGCCGGGCGACGAGGTGGTGACCACAGCCCTCTCCTTTTTTGCAACCGCCGGCGCGGTCGCCCGCCTGGGCGCCAAGCCGGTGTTCGCCGATGTCCGTAGCGACTTCAACATCGACCCCGACGACGCGCTGCGGCGGGTGACTTCGCGGACGAAAGCGATCCTTCCGGTGTCGCTGTTCGGCCGGCGCGCGGAGGTGGAAAGGCTCGCCGAGAGCGGCCTTCCGGTGATCGAGGATGCCGCGCAGGCGATCGGCGCGCCGCATCTCGGGCGCGGGGCGAAGATGGCCACGCTGTCGTTCTTTCCGTCGAAGAACCTGGGCGCGCTCGGCGACGCGGGGGCGGTGCTCACCGACGATCCGAAGGTCGCCGATCGGCTGCGCCTCTTGCGTGCGCACGGCTCGAAGCCGAAGTACGTCCATCACGTCGTCGGCGGCAACTTCCGGATCGATGCGCTGCAGGCGGCGGTGCTGCGGGTCAAGCTGCCCCATCTCGCGGCGTGGAACGTCACCCGCCGGGCGAACATGGAGCGCTATCGCACCGCGCTGGCGAACGATGCCGCCGCGTTTGGGCTCGCGCTCCCCGAGGACGCGCCCGGCCACATCTGGCATCACTTCTGTGTCCGTGTCGGTGCCGGGCGCCGCGACGCGCTCAAGACCCACCTCCAGGAGCGCGGGATCGAGACCGAGGTGTACTACCCGAACCCGCTCCACCTGCAGCCCTGCTTCGCCTACCTCGGGGGCAAACCCGGCGATCTTCCGGGCGCCGAGTCGGCGACCCGCGAGGCGCTGGCGATCCCGGTCCACCCCGAGCTCGACGCGGCGCAGATCGATCACGTGATCGCGTCGCTGCGCGAGTTTTTTGCGGTGCAGCAATGACGCCGTCGGCACTAGCCGACGTGCAGCAAGCTCGGAGCGCAACACCCGTTCGCGTGGCGGTGGCGGGCACCGGCTACTGGGGCGTCAACCACGTTCGCGCCTTCGCGGCGCTGAAGGGCGCGCAGCTGGTGGCGGTGGTCGAGCCGAACGAGGCGGCGCGGCAAAAGGCGCTCGGGCTCGCTCCCGCCGCGCGCGGGCTCGCCACCCTGGAGGAGGCGCTCGCCGCGCCGGACATCGACGCGCTGGTGCTGGCGACGCCGGCGGTGCTCCACGCGCAGCAGGCGCTGGCGGTGCTCGCGGCGGGCAAGCACGTCTTCGTCGAGAAGCCGATGGCGCTCTCGATCGCGGACGCCGAGGCGCTGGTGGCGGCGGCGGCGGTGGCGAAGCGCACCTTCATGGTCGGCCACCTGATGGTCCACCACCCGGTGATGCGCAAGCTCGACGAGATGATCCGCGACGGATCGATCGGCGAGATCTACTACGTCTACGCGACGCGGGTGAACCTCGGGCGGGTGCGCAAGGACGAGAACGCGCTGTGGAGCTTCGGCCCGCACGACATCTCGATGATCCTCCATCTCTTCGGGATGGTGCCCGACCGCGTCTCGGCGCAGGGGCACGGCTACCTGCAAAAGGGGGTGCAGGACGTGGTGTTCGTGAACCTCGACTTCCCCGATGGGCGGATGGCGCACATCCAGCTCTCGTGGCTCGACCCGCGCAAGGAGCGGCGGATCACCATCGTCGGCTCGCGCCGGATGGTCGAGTTCGACGACGCCCACCCGACGGAGAAGCTGCGCATCTACGACAAGGGCTACGATCGCCCGCCCGAGTTCACCGAGTTCGCCCAGTACCTCACCATCCGGCAGGGCGATATCCACATCCCGCGCGTCGACACCACCGAGCCGCTCGGCCTCGAGTGTCGCCACTTCATCCAGTGCATCACCGACGGCACCGAGCCCCTCACCGGGGTTCGCGAGGGGCTCGCCGTGGTGCGCGTCCTGGCCGCCGCGCAGCGCTCCCTCGACGCCGGGGGAACACCCTTCCTGCTCTAGATTCGACCCGAGAACGGCAACGGCAACGGAAACGGCAACGGAAATGGAGTAACCTCCTCTGATGCTTCGCGTTTTTCTCGCACAGGTGCGCCGGTGGCCCGCCGCGGTGGTGCTGTTTTCCGCCTCCTTCGCCGGGTGCGGCTACACCTCGCAGTACGAGGCGCCCGCCGATGGACGCGCGCGCCCGGTGTGGCGTGGAAGCGACGTGGCGATGGAGGTGGCGGCGCAGCCCTCGCCGGCCTGCCTCGCCGAGCTCAAGCGGTTCGCACGCACCGGCAGCGACGTGGCGGTGCAGCTCTCGCCGAGCTACCCGGTGCAGAGGCGGGTGTGGGCACCGCGCTACTACGGGCCGCCGATCGTCGTCGTCACGCCCGGGCTCGCCCCGCGTCTGCCCCACCCACCGCTGTTCGTGCCGACGCTTCATGGCGCGCGCCTCGGCGGCGGGTCGGGCGGTTCGCCGGGGAGCTCCCTGCCGTCGCTGGACCTGGGCGGGAACAAGGAGGGCGCGGCGATCCTCCTGGTGATCTTCGTGGTGGCGGCGATGGTCACCCTGGTGGCGATCGACTTCTGGATGGCGCTCGATGACCCCGAGACCGACAAGTCCCCCGAGGCGATCGACTGGACGAACGTCTACAACGACCTCGCGCGCACGCCCGGCTCGCCGTGCGCCTGGCCGGGCCAGGGAGGTTGAGGTGAGCGGTCGCCTCTGTGCGCTGCTCGTCGCTGCGGGGGTCGCCGCTGGCACCTCCGGTTGCGTCGGCAGCACCTACTACACGCCGCAAGTGGTGGCGCGCGGCGAGCTGACCCTGCGCTACGACGGCGGCTACGAGATGGTGGCGGGCGGGCGCACGGTGGCGCGCTCACTGCCCTGGCGCGGCCTCGCAGAGCACGTCCGCTGCGTCCCCGAGGCCGCCCTGCAGGCGCGCGAGGCGAGCCACTCCGGGCGCAGCGCGATCGCTCTCTCGGTGATCGGCGCGCTGTTCGCGGGGGCGGGAATCGCCGTCGGTGCGACCGGCGCGATCGTGGAGTACGGGGTGCGCCCACCGGAGACCGAGGCGCGCGCGTCCAGCCTGCTTCCGTGGCTCGGCGCCGGGGTGGGATCGCTGCTGGTCGGCGCGCTCTTTGCCGGGCTCGGGCGCCTGCACCGCAACCGCGCCAACGGTCACGCCGTCGATGCGATGAACTACTACAACGACGCGGTCGGCAGCCTGGGCGCGACCTGCGGTGATCTCGCCTACCCTGCGCCCGCCGGCTCTGCAGAGCAGCCCGCGCCGGCGGGTCAACAAACTCAATGATTCACCTTGACGCGCCGCGCCCACCTGCGGCATACCTTCGCGGTCACGTCGCGAACCGAACATCGCCTGCGCCTGTAGCTCAGGTGGATAGAGCAGCGGCCTTCTAAGCCGTTGGTCGGAGGTTCGAGTCCTCTCAGGCGCGCCGAAACAGTTTCTGGTGGGTGTAGCTCAGCTGGTAGAGCACCGGCCTGTGGAGCCGGTCGTCGCGGGTTCGAACCCCGTCATCCACCCCACTCGCAAGTCCGCACCGCGCAGGCCGTCACGTGAGGGGCTGCGCGCGCGGCAGCTCGAGGTGGAAGGCCGAACCTTCGCCCGGGCGGCTCTCGACGCGGATCTGCCCGCCCATCGCGGCGACGATCTCGCGGGTGATCCACAGCCCGAGGCCGAGGCCGCCGTAGCTGCGCAGCGACACCGCGCGCTCGAAGCGCTCGAAGATCCTCGCCTGATCCTCGGGGGCGATTCCGATGCCGTGGTCGCGCACGCACAGGCGCGCGGTGATGGCGTCGCTCGTGACCTCCACCTCGGCGCGCGCGACCGCGCCGGCGCACAGCTCGCGCGCGGCCTCGAACGCGCCCGCCGCCGCCTCGTAGCGGCCGCGGAGCATGAGCACGTCGCCCAGCCCCTCGTGGATCGTCCGGCGCACCGCCGCCTCGGACGCCGCCGCCCCGCGCGCGGCGATCCGGTATTGGTCCTCGGCGACGGTCAGCGCGTGGCGGGCGCGGGCGTCGGCGGCGGCGGCGAGCGCATACGGGAGAGCGCGCGTGGCGTCGCCCGCGGCGTCGAAGTGGTAGGCGAGCTCGAACACCCGATCTCGGGACGACACCTCCAGGCGCTGCGCCGCCGCGAGGTGGAGCGCGCGCAGCCGCTCGGGCGAGATGCGTGCGAGCAAGGCCTCGCGGAGACGGTCGTGGACGAACGCGCACCGCGCGCCGAGGTCTCGCATCCAGAGGATGTGCCGCCTTCGCGCCTCGTCGATGGCCGCGATCGCCCGGGGCGAACTCTGCTCCGCCAGCGAGGCGGCGAGCGCGACGTCGAACTCCTTGCCCAGCACCGCCCCCACCTCGAGGATCGCCAGCGCGTCCGGCGGCAGGAGCTCGATGCGCCGCGCGAGGAATGCCGCGGCGTGCCGCGAGGAGCGGACGTCCTCGAGCGCCAGCGGCTCGACGCGCCAGCCCTGCACCTCGGCGACGAGCGCACCGGACTCGGACAGGCCCCGCAGGACCGCGGAGACCATGAAGGGGCTGCCCTCCGCGAGCCCGGCGACGAGGTCATGGATCTCGCCGGGGAGCGGGCCGGCCATCGACGCTGCGAGCTGCCGGAGGTCCTCCTGGGGCAGCGGCGGCAGCTCGAGCGCCAGCGACGGATTCAGCTTGCGCAACAGGTGGTTGGCGGGCGCCTCCTCCGAGCGGAAAGCGACCACGACCAGCACCGAGTGGCGCCGGTCGGCGCCGCGCCGGCTCCATTCGGCGAGCAGCTTGAGGGTGAGGCCGTCGGCCCACTGGCCGTCGTCGAGCAGCACGAGGGCCGGGCGTTCCGGTGTGCCCAGCGCGTCGAGGAGGGCACAGAGCGCGCGGATCGTGCGGGCCTCGGCGAAGGTCTCGGGGCCAACCGGCTCGCCGGGCGTGGGCGCGGGCAGCGCGCGGAGCTCCGGGAGCGCCGCGGCGGCGGCGTTCGCGCTCTCCCCGAGCTGCACGCGGAGGTGCGCGGCCAGGCCGGGTTCGCCCGTCGCTGCGCGTGCGAGATCGGCGGCCACGCCGACGAGGAGCTGGAACGGCCGCCGTGCCGCATGATCGACGCCCTGACCGCGCAGCACCAGCGCGCCCGCGCGCAGGGCCTGGAGGGCGAACTCGCCCAGCAGCCGGGTCTTGCCACCGCCCGACTGCGCTTCGACGAGCGCCAGTCCGCTCCGGCCGAGGCGCGCGCGCGCGAGCTGCGCTGCCAGCGCCACGAGCTCGCCCTGGCGCCCCACGAAGGCGGGCTCGGTCAGCGTGCGTCGCCAGTCGTGCGCGCCCACGGCGATCGCGGGATCACGGTCGCCGCCCGCAACGGCCGAGGCGATCGCTTCGAGATCAAACAGCGCGGCGCGCGCGGTCTGGCAGCGATCGCGCGGATCCTTCCGGAGCAGCCGCTGCACGACCTCGTCGAGCGCGCGCGGCACCTCCGGGTCGAGGGTGCGCAGCCCGGCCGGGCGGGCCGACAGGTGCATCCGCAGCACCTCGCCGATGCTGTCTCCGCCGAACGGGGGGTGCCCCGCGAGGCACTCGTACAGCACGACTCCGGCCGAGTAGAGGTCCGAGCGCGCGTCGACGTCCTCGTCGACCAGGCCGGCCTGCTCGGGCGAGATGTAACGGGCGGTGCCGACCAGCTGGTCGCGGATGGCGGCGTCCAGGCGGGCGCTCCTTGCGAGGCCGAAGTCGATCAGGACGGCGCGCGCGATCGCCCCCGCTCGTCGACGATCAGGTTCGCGGGCTTCACGTCGCGGTGGAGGACGCCGTGTTCGTGGGCCTCCGCGAGGGCGCCCAGGAGCGCGCGCCCGAGCGCGAGCGCGCCCGCCACCCCGAGCCGCTCCCCGTGGAGGCGCTCCGCGAGGGTGACGCCGGGTACGAACGGCATGACCAGATAGAGCGAGCCCGCATCCCGGCCGAAGAAAAGGAGCGGCGCGACCAGCGGCGTCTGCAGGTGACGCAGCACCTCGGCCTCGTGCTCGAGGCGCATCGCGGCGCCGCTGGAATAGGTCGCGGCGTCGGTAACCTTGATGACCACCGGATCGCCGGTGGTCACCTCGGTCCCGAGGTGCGTCTCGATGCCCTGTCCGGTCTTGAGCAGCCGCTCCGAACGGTAGCGACCGCCGAAGCAGCGCCCGACCGCCAACCCCGGCACGTCCATGGGGCGAATACTACCGCACCGCTCCTCGAATCGCTGCGATTCCCTTCAGGCGCGCCGAAACACTCCCGACCTGTTCATTCCCGGCCCTTAGGGCCCGCGAATGGACAACTCAGTCGCCCTCGCGGCCGATCCATCCCGGCAGGCTTCAGGGGGCTTGCCCCCCTTCTGTAGTCTTGAGGGGAAGCTCCTCCGTCAAATACAGAGAGTATTCTCCGTCGTCGCGCCTCGCCATCCGGGCGCCTCGGCCGCGATCATCGATCGAGTTGTCCATTCGCGGGCCCTTATCGTTTTGCGGTCCACTCGCCGGTGAAGTTCTTGAACAGCCCACCGAGGCTGCCGAGCGTGCCGTCCCACTTCCCGTCGATGATCGAGGTGCCCGAGGCGACCGTGGCGGTGCCCTTCAGCGTCATCAGCGAGTAGGAGAGCAGCCACTTGTTGAGCGCGTCGTCGATCTGCTGCTTCAAGCCCTTGGTGAAGCCGAAGCAGGCCGCCTTCGCCGCGAGGTCCTGCACCTTCGAGCAGTCGATCGCGCCGTCGATCGCCTCACCGAGCGTCTTGTACTGCCCCTTGGTCTGGATCTCGACGAAGGTGTCGACGATCCACTTCAGGATCCCCGAGAGCACGCCCTCGATCTTGTGCTTCTCGACGTAGAGGATCCCGCAGATCGCCGAGGACTCGAAGTTCACGAACACCGGCTTGCCGATCTGCGCGATGTCCTCCGGCTTCTTGTGGATGATCATGTTCTGGTAGCTGAAGGTCAGCCACTGCCAGTGGTCGACGGTGGAGTAGCCCTGCGGCTTGCCGTTCTTCTTGAAGGTCATCTCCGAGTCGACGAGGAAGTTGTGGTTGTCGATCAAGTCGCCGAAGTTGCCGAGCGCGACGATCAGCGTCTTCGACCACTGCGGCAGGAACTGGGCGATGATCTCGTAGAGGAAGCAGTCGGCGGCCGAGCCCTTCGGGCAGCCGAGGATGCCGTCGCGCAGCTTCTTCAGGATGCCGACCATGATCCCGCCGAAGCCGGAGAGCGCCTCGTCGAGGTGCAGGATCTGGTGGGCCTGCCAGGGCGCGCCCGAGAGGTCGGGGGTGGGCTTCTTGCACATGTCGATCGGCACGCACGCGCAGCCGATGCACACCTCGGCCGCCTTGCAGTCCGCGTCCTTCATGCACTGCGGGTTCGGGTTCGGGCACTGGGGGACGCAGTTGCCGTTGATGCACAGGTGGCCGACCGGGCAGTCGTCGTTGTTGCCGCACGGGCCGGGAAGCTGGATGCAGTGGCCGCCCTTGCACACGAAGCCACCGGGGCAGGGGAACTCTTCGGCGCAGGTGAACTCGTCGGGGAGGCACTTCATCGCCTCCAGGTGCTGGCCCTCGGGGCAGGGGTTCGCCATCATGCCGCCGCCGTCGCTGCCCGGGTTCGGCAGGCCGGCGAGATCGTGGTCGCCGCCGGGGCCGGGGAGGGGCCCCTTGGTGGCGCCGTCGGGCAGCACACCGCCGGGGATCAGATCGGGGTTGCAACCGCTCACCAGGGTAGCCAGGGCCAGGAGGCGTAGTCCACGCATGGCGGCCAGCTTAGCACCGGTTGTGCCACCGAAAGTGCCCATTCCGTGCGCCGATCGGGCCGCGGGTGGGGTCAGTTGACCCGGTTTCGGGCCCTTGATGGGGACAGCCTGCCCCGGGCGGTCCAGGCCAATCGCGGGGCGCCCTCTTGAGAGGACTCGGCGGAGGGCTCACCCTACCGCCATGCGCGCGCTGCTCATTTCGGCCCTGGCGCTGATGTCCTGCCAGGCGCGGTCGCCAGGTCGACGACGGCTGGTGGCCGCCCGACAGCGTCGCCGTCGATCGCGCGGCGCCCGCGTGCGGAGAGGCCGGATGCCAGACGGACTACTGCGCGGATGGGTACTGGAACGGCGAGGAGACCGACATTGATTGCGGCGGCACGCACTGTAAGCGGTGCGCCGCTGGCCGGCGGTGCA
This sequence comes from Myxococcales bacterium, assembly GCA_009692555.1. GTDB lineage: Bacteria > Myxococcota_A > Polyangia > Palsa-1104 > SHYY01 > SHYY01. The sequence continues at coordinate 77,290 of SHYY01000002.1, read as the reverse complement.
AGGACCACTTCGATTGTCTCAATGGTCATTGCAGCGGCGGCCGATGCAAATCGTGCGGCGACGGAACGCAGGATGCGGACGAGTCCGATATCGACTGCGGTGGCATGAATTGCGACCCGTGCGGCGGCGGCAAGCAGTGTCACGTGGCCATGGATTGCGAGAGCGGAGTCTGCAAGGGAGGTCGTTGCAACGGCTGCGGCGACGGAGTGAAGAATCTGGACGAAACGGACATCGATTGTGGCGGTACCGCCTGCCCGGGCTGCGCCGATGGGCAGATCTGCAAGCAGGGCCCGGATTGCATGAGCGGCATCTGCCAGGGCGGCCGGTGCATCGGTTGCATCGATGGAAAGAAGAACCAGGACGAGACCGACGTCGATTGCGGCGGGAAAGTCTGCAAGACGTGCGCTGGCGGGAAGTCGTGCCTCGACGCATCCGATTGCGTCGGCGGCCTGTGCAGTTTTGGGCTGTGCGCCGGATGTCTCCACCTCGACGGCATCCAGAATGACGACGAGAGCGACGTCGATTGCGGCGGGAAGCTGTGCCCGACCTGTCGCGTCGCAAAGAATTGCCAGCAGGCCAAAGATTGCGCGAGCGGCACCTGCGCCAATGGAATCTGCTCGACGGCGGCCGCGTGTGCCAACAAGCTGAAGGACGGGGACGAGAGCGACCTCGATTGCGGTGGCCGCGCCTGTCTGCCCTGCGGCCATGGACGCGCCTGCAAGAGCCGCTGCGACTGTGCGCCGCCGTTCTGTCAGGGCGGCATCTGCAGCAGCTGCGGCGACATTCTCTTCGACGGGGACGAGAGCGACATCGACTGCGGCGGATCGTGCCCGAAGTGCGTTCTCGGAAAGAGATGCAAGAGCGACGGCGACTGCCTGAGCGGGAGCTGCGAGTCGGGCCGATGCGGCGCCCGCCCGCTCTGTCTGGACGCGAAGACAAATGGCAACGAGACCGACGTCGATTGCGGCGGCCCGTCGTGCGACCGCTGCGGCGAGGGCCAGAAGTGCAACGCGCGGCCGATGACTGCATGAGCGGGAGCTGCGCCAATCATGTCTGCGCTCCCTCGAAGTGCGGTTGCGCCGCAGGATCCTACTGCAAGAATGGCGTCTGCCTGTGCGATGGGCGATCGTGCGGATCCTGCGGCTCCTCCGCGAGCTGCGGCGCGATGTACCTCAACTTCCAACGGCTCGAGGACGGCGGGCGAGGCACCCAGTGTGACTGCCACCCGATGCTCAGCAGCTGCCTCATCTTTTGCCCGAAAAAGTGCTGCGCGCGGGAGGACTTCGACCAGCCGCCGAGCCAATGCGTGCCGCTGGCCAACCTCGACCTCTGCCGCAATCCCAAGATGCCTTCCAGCGCGTGCATTCCCTGCCCCTGCAATTGAATCACCCGCGGCGCCACCATTCGCCGCGCTCGACCACCGGGAGCTGCAGGGCGCGCTCGCGATCGAGGTCGAGGTTGCCGACGTGGAGCGAGATCGGGGCCTGCACCCACTTGTAGATCGATTGGGTGAAGAGCCGCGCGAACTTCTCGGTCCAGGCTGCCAGGCGGGCGGCGTCCTCGTCGGGGAACAGGGCGCGGAGCACCTCTTCGACCTCGCCAGGGGCCATCTTCTCGCCGGCGAAGAGGGCGAAGCAGGCGTCGAGCACCGGGAAGGGCATGAGGTCCTTCTCGTCCTCCATGCCCTCGGCCAGCTCGGCGGTGGCGGGCTTCAAGAGGGTCAGGCGGATGGCCTCCGAGCCGGTGGTCTCGAGGAGGTAATCGAGCAGGTAATTGACGACGGTCTTCGGGAGGTTGGCGATCACCGCGAGGGCGCCCTCGCCGTCGCCGCCGATGGTGGAATAGCCGACCGCCTTCTCGCTCATGTTGCTGGTCTGGAGGAACAGGCCGGCGGCGCAGTTCGACCAGGTCCACATCCGCGCCGCGCGCACGCGGGCCTGGGCATTCTGGCGGGCGGCGGCGGTGAGCGCTTCGCCGGGCTGGAGCATGGCAGCGACGGCAAGAAGCTCGCGCTCGAACGCTTCATCAACGGAAACGATCGCCAACGGAACGCCCAGCTCGGCGGCGGCGACCGCGGCGGCGCGGGTGGTTTCGGGCGACGAGTAGGGCGAGGGCATGAAGAACGCGCGGCAATGCTCGCCGGCCTTCTCGCGCCGCCCGGCCTCGTCGAGCGCGGCAAAGCGACGGTCGACGTAGCGACGGGCGATGATCAGGCAGAGCAGGCTGTCGCGCCCGCCCGAGAGCGCCACGCCGATCGTGCGAAAGCAGCCGATCTTCTCGAAGTAGTCGCCGACGCCAAGGGTGAGGGCATCGAGCAGCTCCTCGCAAAACTCGCTCCGCGCCGGGCGGTGAGCCTCGGGCGGCGGAAGGAAAAAGCTCCCGTGGGCCGGCACGGGGTAGGTCAACCGATCGCGGCCTTCCGTCGGCTCGTCGATGGGGATGTGCTTCACCGACGCTGCGAGCGGGGCGAAGGTCTCGTGATCGGTGCGCCAGGTGGTGTTCTCGGCGCGCAGGCGGCGGGTGCGATCGAGATCGACGGTGGCGGCGGAGAAGCCCTCGCGAAAGCGCGGCGCATCGTGGCAAAGACGGCCGTTCTGGTAGATGTAGCCCCCCCCGTCGAAGATCAGGCCATCGTTGGCACCGACCAGCGCCGCGTACACCACCACCGCCTGATTGTCGGCGGCGCGGGTGGCGATCATCTCGCGGCGGGTGGCCGAGATGCCGAGCCGGAAGGGCGAGGCGGAGAGGTTCAGCACCACCTCGGCGCCGGCGTAGCAGCGACGACGCATCGGTCCGTCGGGCGACCAGATGTCCTCGCACACCTCGAGCGCGATGGTGCCGAAGTCGAGGTCGAAGACCAGGTCGCCGAAGGGGATGCCGGAGAGCTCGTCCCAAAGGCCTGGGACGCCGCGGGTGAAAGTGCGCCCCTCGTAGAAGACGTTGTAGGTCGGGAGCTTCTCCTTCGGGACCAGGCCGCGCACCCGGCCGCGGTGGACGAGCGCGGCGCAGTTGTAGATCAGGGGCCCGCGGGCACAGGTGACGCCGATCGCGAGCGCCGCGCCGAGGCTGGCGGTCTCGCGGGCGAAGCGGTGCAGCTCGTCCCACTGGGCGTCGACGAACGCCCGCCACTGCACCAGATCTTCCGGCGGATATCCGGAGATGCACTGCTCGGGCAGTGCGATCAGCGTCGCCCCGTCGGCCGCCGCGGCGTGCGCCAGCGCGAGCGCACGGTTGACGTTCGAGCGCACCGCACCGACGGTGGAGTTGACGTTGGCGATGGCGATCTTGAGGAGCCTCATCGTGCCGCCGCGGCTACTTCGTCACGCACTTCGGGCAGCCGCCCGTGCACATCGCGATCGTGTTGCAGTTGCTATCGTTCGCGCAGCTGTCGAGGCAGTCGACGCTGTTGTTCAGGCTCTCGTCGGTGCAGCGGTTCGGGTTGCTGTCGGAGTTGGCGCAGTTGAAGAGCACCTTGCACTGCGCGATCGCCTGGGTGGTGCCGCCGGTGCACGCGATGGTCTTCTCGCACAGCTTGTTGCACACATCGGTGGGGCTCTTGTGGCAGCCCGCCACCGTCGCTGCGACCAGCAACGCCAACAGGAGGAGGGCGTATGAACCGAGGCGTCGCATTCCGCTTCAGCCGCGCCGCCGCAGCGCGCGACGGTAGGCGCGCACGGCCTCGGTCTGGTGCGACTCGTCGGTGGAGGCGACGATCCGAGCGATCTCGGCGAGGTCGAGGCGCGGCAGGACTTCGCTACCCTCCCGCTCCTCGTAGCGGCGAGCGGCGAGGCGGTAGATCCAGAAGCGACCGCGTGCCCAGATCCACACCTCGGCGACCCGCAGGCGACGGTAGATCTCGAGCTTGTCGATCCCCCCGCTGGTGTACTCCACCGCGATCGCGAAATCGGGAACCAGCTTCGCGGGACCGACACAGTAGCACTCGTCGGGCTCGACGCCGGCCTCCTTGACCTTGCGCCGGTAGGTCTCGGAGCCAAAGCCGTTCAGCGACAGCCCGGTCTCCTCGGCGTAGGTCTCGATGAGACGCGCGATCAGCTTCTTCTCGTACTCGTGACGGCGCGAAGGGCTGATGAACTCCAGTCTCCCGTCGAGGTAGGCCATGCGTGGCCCGGCGGAGTCCTCCCGCGCCCGGCAGAGCGCGTCGTACTGCGCCCACGGGATGCGGTTCAGGATCACCACCTGATCGCGATCGGGCGGGAGCGGCAGCCGCGGTCCGAGCGGGGCTTCCGATTCCATGCGTGCGCCTACGGTTTGCCGTCGTCGGGGCGGCAGCGGGTGCCGGCGGGATAGTCGGGGTGGTAGTGGTGCTTGATCGGGCGGGTGACGCACTTCAGGCACTGCTGGCGCTCCGGCGAGGGGAGCTTCTCGCAGTCCGCCGCGGTGTGCGACTCGTGGCCGGTGGGATGCGCCAGCACCGTCGGTGCCAGTCCGAGAACAAGCCCTGCCGCGAGTCCGCCGAGAGCGATTCCGATCTGCCTTTTCATAGCGAACCTCCGTGCGCGGACGATACCATGCAGCGGAAGATCGCCGCCACGGAGGACCCATGAATCGTTCCATGAATCGACTGGCACCTCTCCTTCTCCTCGCGGCCTCGGGCTGCGGCACCACCCCCACCCCCACCGACGCCACCGACGGTGGATCGGACGCCCAGGCGACCCTGGACGCCGGGCCGCCGGACCTCGCGCAAGCCGGTCCGCGCCGCCTGATTCTGCTCCACACCAACGACGAGCACTCGCACCTCTTCGCCTTCGCGCCGGAGCTCGACGATTTCCCGACTGCGAACACGCCGGGCACCGGCACGCTGAAGGGCGGGGTGGCGCGGCGGATGACGGTGCTCAAGCAGGAGCGCGACGCGGCGAAGACGGCGGGCGCGGCGACGCTCACGCTCAGCGCCGGGGACAACGTGATGGGGACGCTCCCACAGGTCGGCTTCACCACCACCGCGCCCGACTTCACGCTCATGAAGACGCTCGGCTACGACGCCACCTGCCTCGGCAACCACGAGTTCGATTTCGGTCCCGCCGCGCTCGCCACCGCGCTCAAGGCGGCGCAGTCGGGCAGCGGCCTCATCCCGACGCTGTCGACCAACATCCACTTCGATGCGATGGACGCGCGCGATGACACGCTCGCCGCCGCCTACGCCGAGCTACCCGACCCCTCGAAGCTGGTGCAGAAATACCATGTGCTCACCACCTCCAACGGGCTCAAGGTCGGCCTGCTCGGGATCGTCGGCGCCAACGCGGCCTACGTCGAGACCCCCAAGGCGCCGGTGACCTTCTCGCTCGGCGCGTCGAAGAAGGAGACCGCCACCGACGAGGTGCTGAAGGCGCTCTACGCCGATATCCAGCCGACGGTGGATCGCCTGCGCACCGTCGAGAAGGTGGATCTGGTGATCGCGCTCAGCCACTCGGGCGTCGACCTCGTGAAGCCCGAGCAGGGCGAGGACTACCGGATCGCGCAGAACGTCCCGGGGATCGACGTGATCGTCAGCGGCCACACCCACACCGTCGTCACCGCGCCGATCGTCGTCGTGAACACGAGCACCAAGAAGAAGGTGTTCGTGGTGCAGGCCGGCTCCTACGGGGCCTACGTCGGGCGGCTCGACCTGACCGTCGCCACCGACGGCAGCGTCAGCTTCGACGCGGCCGGCTCGAAGCTGGTCCCGGTCGACGACAAGATCCTGCCCGACCCGGCGATGGTGATGGCGCAGAGCGCGGCGGTGCGCGAGCTCGAGACCAAGCCGTTCGGGATGACCGGCAAGTCGTTCCTCGAGGGAGCCCTCGGCCGGATCGAGGGCACGCCGGTGAAGGACGACGCGGCCAAGGAGGGCGACCTCTACTTCCGCACCCTCGGCAAGGCGCCGTTCGACGTGGTGGGCCTTCTCCCGTCGCAGGAGACCGAGTTGCTCAATCTCGCCTCCGACGCGCTCTTCGCCGCGGCCGACAAGTACGCCAGCCCGATGGGCAGCGGCGAGACCACCGACCTCGCGATCCACTCGGCGGGCGTGATCCGCGGCGACCTCCCGAAGGGCAAGACCGGCAACCTCGCCTTCGCCGACCTGTTCCGCATCCTGCCGCTCGGGATCAGCCCCGCCGACGGCTCGATCGGCTACCCGCTGGTGCATGTCTACCTGCTGTTCGTGGAGATCAAGATCGCCTTCGAGATCGCCGCCAACTACGGCCTGCAGGAGGGCACCAACTCGCTCTTCCTCGTCCCGAGCGGGATGCGCGTCACCTACGACACCACGCGCGCGCCCTTCGATTCGGCGAAAGGAAACTTCGTGCCCACCAACGGGCGGGTGACCAAGATCGAGTGGATCTCCGATCACTCGAAGGGCTACGAGGGCGCCTTCGATACCGTGCTGTTCGACATGAATCGCGCGCTCCCGTGGACGCCGCCGAACACCGTGCGCGACGCGATGACCCTCTACGGCGTGTCGACCAACATGTACATCGCCAGCTTCGCCGACAGCGTCGGTGTGACGCTCAAGAACAAGAACGGCAAATTCGTCCCGCTGCCTGACACCATCGTCCACCGCAAGGACGCCGAGAAGAGCGAGGTGAAGGACTTCGAGGCGCTCGCCGAGTACATCCGCGGCGAGTCGATGAAGAACGGCGGCAACCTCCCCTCGCGCTACAACGCCGCCACCCCCGAGGGAAAGGTCCCGCGCCGCATGCTCTGCAGCGGTCCGGTCTGCCCGAAGTGAAGCCTTCTACGTCTCGATCTTCGGCGACGATCGTGAGCGCCTGACCGACTCCCGGCTCGCCAGCTCACCGACAGCGCGCCGCCACGCGCGGAGGTAGGCCGCCGTCGCCACCACCATCGCGAACGTCATCCCCTCCAGCACGCGATCCGGCCACACCAGGGCACCCAGAGGCACCAGCGCGATCGCCGCAACCACGGGCAAGAGCCGCCGCGTGTCGAGGAACAGCCCGAAGAGCACCGCTCCGAGCCCGGAGATCAGCGCGATGGTGGCGAGCAGCGCGCCCACCGGGACGTGCAGGCGCGCGCAGACGATCGCCTCGACCAGCTCGGCGACGATGAGGGCCAACCAGGCGAACACCAGCTTCCGGTTCACGCGCCGGTCACGCAGCGTGCGCCAGCTCCGCAGGGCGACGATCGTGAGGGGGACCATCGGCAGTCCGATCACCGCGATCACGTGGAGCGCCTGGACCTCCATTCGCCCGGTGCGGCCGAGAAACAGGATCACCGCGACGGTGAGGGTCATGACCACCGAGCCGATCAGGTAGGTGCGGAGGCGCATCGCCTCCTCCGCCTGGAGGTCCGCATCCTGGAGGAGCACCGCGAGCCGGCCGGCCCCGCCCCGATCCGCGTCGCTCCGGGCGCGCGCGACCCGCACCTGCTCGACGAGGACGGGCTCCGGAGCGGCCAGCTCGGAGAGCAGCGACTCGGCCGCCGCGACGTTGCCCGCCGACAGCTCGAAATCGATCATCGCCCGTCCGCAGTCCCGCGCCGTGCGAGCTGCCGCCACGTTGTCGCGCCACGCCCGCAGCGCCTGATCGCAAGCGAAGCGACACTCCGCGGCCAGCCGGCGGACCACCAGGTTCCGCGGGTCGACGGCCGCGCCCGGCGCCGCCCCCGGGGGAGCGTCCAGAAGCGCCCGCAGCTCCACGAGACGCCGCGCGCCCTCCTCGCCGAGAAGCGTCGATCCCCGGTGGCGCAGGAAGCCCGCGATCGCTTCGCGAAAGGCCGGCACATCGGGATACCGGGCCGCCGGATCGACCTGGGTCGCGCGCCGGCAGATCGCCGCCAGCTCCTCGGGCACCGACGGGTCGTGCTCACAAGGCCGCGATTCGCGCGCCTGCTGGAGCACCTCCTCGAGGGTCACGCCGTCGTGGCGGGAACCGCCGGTCAGGATCTCGTGCAGGATCCCGCCAAGCAGGTACACGTCGGTGCGGACCGTGAGGCAATGGCCCGGACGCACCATCTCGGGCGCCATGAAGGCGGGCGTCCCGGCGAGGTCGGGCGCGGGTGCCTGCCCACGCTCGTCGAGCTTGACCGCGATCCCCCAGTCGACCACGTAGACTTCGCCGCACGCCCCGATCATCACGTTATCGGTCTTGAGATCGCGATGGATCACCCCCTGGCCGTGGGCGAACTGCACCGCGTTGCACACCTGCTGGAGGATCTCCAGGTGGCGCCCCAGCGGCTCGTCGGTACGCCCCTGCCACACCGGGTGCTCCGGTTGCTCCATCAGCGCGCGCCACGAAACCCCCTCGACGCACTTCATCACCAGCACCGATTGCCCGCCCCGATCGACGCCGAACGCGTGGACCGGGATGATGTTCGGGTGCTCGAGCGCGCCCACGATCCGCGCCTCGTGGAGCAGATCCTGGTCGGCGGCCTCGCTCCAACGATCGGGACGCACCCGCTTGATCGCCACCCGGCGCTCCAGCGACCGCTGCCACGCCTCATCGACCCGCGCCATCCCGCCCTCGCCGAGGGTGCGCGTCACCGCCAGCTCCTCCCCGTGCGCGCCCGCGCCGTCGGGACCGCCGATCGAGATCACCGGCAGCGACGGGGCGGGGGCGGCCTTGCGCGGAGCCGGCGCGGCCAGCGTTCCCTCGAGCGCGAGGCGGCGCGGATCGATCGTGCGGGTCAACGCGTCACCCGCAGCTCTCCGCCTCGGCCCCGCCGTGGGCGCCACCTGCTCACCCGAGGCCAGCTTGATCTGATCGTGGGAATCTGCCACGGGCTCCTCCGTTTCAAAGGCCGACTACGACTACGACTACCACTACGTGAGCGGAGGGACCCCCTTCTCCGTTAAGCACCCGCCGCCGGGGGGCCCCTTGACTGGCATCGCGCGAGCGTGGTCCGGTGCTCGGCGTGAGCCTCCCCTCCAGCCTCTATCGCCCGGCGCTCGGCCTCCTCACCGACCTCTACGAGTTGACGATGGCCAGCGCGGCGTGGCGGTCCGGCGCCGCCGAGCGCGAAGGCACCTTCCACCTCTACTTCCGGCGGACCCCGTTTGGCAGCGGCTACGCCGTCGCCTGCGGCCTCGCGCATGCCGTCGACTACATCACCAGCCACCGCTTCGACCCCGAGGATCTCGCCTACCTCCAGGGCCTCCGCGACGGCGGGGGCGGTCCGCTCTTCGAGCCCGCCTTCCTCGACTACCTCGGTGGGCTCGCCCTGCTCTGCGACGTCGACGCCATCCCCGAGGGCCGGGTGGTGTTCCCGAACGAGCCGCTGATGCGCGTGCAGGGTCCCTTCATCGCCTGCGTGCTGCTGGAGTCGGCGCTGCTCAACATCATCAACTTCCAGACGCTGATCGCCACCAAGGCCGCGCGGATCTGCGAGGCGGCCCGCGGCGCGCCGGTGCTCGAGTTCGGCCTCCGGCGCGCGCAGGGCATCGACGGAGCGCTCGCAGCCAGTCGCGCCGCCCACATCGGCGGGTGCGCAGCCACCTCCAACGTGCTCGCGGGTCGCCTCCTCGATATCCCGGTGCGAGGGACGCACGCCCATAGCTGGGTGATGCTCTTCGACGACGAGCCCGCCGCCTTCCGCGCCTACGCCGAGGCGCAGCCCGGCAACTGCGTATTCCTCGTCGACACCTACGACACCCTCCGCGGCGTCCAGAACGCGATCGAGGCCGGCCACGCGCTGCGCGAGCGGGGCCATGAGCTGGCCGGCATCCGCCTCGATTCGGGCGATCTCGCCTACCTCAGCATCGCGGCGCGCCGCCTCCTCGACGAGGCCGGATTCCCGGGCGTCGCGATCATCGCCAGCAACGATCTCGACGAGCACGTGATTGGCAGCCTGCGGGAGCAGGGTGCGGCGATCACGATGTGGGGGGTGGGCACCCGGCTGATCACCGCGTTCGAGGAGGCCGCGCTCGGCGGCGTCTACAAGCTCTCGGCGGTACGTGTGCCGGGTGGCGCATGGCGCCCGCGGATCAAGCTCTCGGAGCAGGCCGCCAAGGTCTCGACGCCGGGGGTGCTCCAGGTGCGGCGCTACCTCGGGCCGGATGGCGCGACCCTCCTCGGCGACCTCATCTACGACGAGGAGCTCGGCCCGGCGAGCCGGGTGATCATCGATCCGCTGGACCCGACCCGCAGCAAGGAGTTCGCCGAGCACGCCGCCCACGAAGACCTGCTGGTCCCGGTGGTTCGCGGCGGTCGCCGGGTGGGGGAGTCGCCCACCATCGCCGCGATCCGCGAGCGCGCGCGCGCCGAGATCGCCCGCCTGCACCCGGGGATCCGCCGCTTCAAGCACCCGCACCAGTACCCGGTTGGCCTCGAGCGCGGCCTCCACGCGCTGAAGACGCGCATGATCCTCGCGGCGCGGGAGCAGAGCCGCCCGCCCTGAACGAAGCGCGGCCCGTCGTCGGGCCCTACGGAGGCGTCTACCGCCCGAAGGATCCGGCGCGAAGGTCTCTGCCGGGTGCGCGCCCGCTCCGCCGCGTCACCGTCTTCGACCCCGAGGTGGTCTACCCGAAGCCGGCCACTCCCTGGCGGGCGCTGCCCGACGAGCTGCTCCATCAGCTTCACCTCGTTTTCGAGAAGGACCTCCGCGAGGCCTTTCCGGCGCGGCTCCTGGAGACGCTCTGCTTCCGTCGCTGCGAACGCTGCGGCATCGAGCACGCGCGCGAGGCGTGCCCCGGTTGCGCGCCCGGCGCCACGCACGGCGAGGTGGTGGTGACCGTGCGCGGCGACGTGACGGCGACCCGTCGGTGCGAGACCAGCGGCCGGATCGTGTTCGCCGCGATCGGGGCGGATGGGTCCCCCACGTGGCTCTCCCAGGAGGGCGAGATCTTGAGGCGGGAAGACGGCGGTGTCATCGACGAGGGCGCGCGCCTCGATCCCTCTGCGAAGGTGCGGCTGCGCGGGGCGGCGACCCTGATCGCTCGCGGCGGCGACCTCGCGATCTTCTCGCCCGGATGCAGGCCCGAGCGGCTCTCGGTGGATGTCGTTGGTGGCGAGCCGGCGTTCGATGCAAACGCGCACCACGCCTACTGGGCCCAGGGTGGCCTGCTGCTCCGCGACGGCCGCTTCGGGCCCGAGACGATCGGCACGACGCTGGCGGGCCAGACCCGGCTCTTCGTCGGGGAGCGCTTCGGGGTCGGCTTCTACCGCGCCGGTCGGATCACGGTGGGCTTCGTCTTCGACGCCGAGCGCCCGGGAGTGAAGGAGCTGGCCGCATTCCCGCGGCTCTCTGGCCAGCTCGTCGAGGCAGCCTGTACCTTCGACGGGGAGCGCGCCTGGCTCTCTCTCGCGACCCAGGAGGCCGGTCGCACCACCCACCGCTGCGTGGCGCTGCGGGCAGACGGCGCGACCCTGGGCGAGGCCGAAGCCACCGCGGGCGACGACTCGTGGCTTGGCGTCCTCGGCGGCGCGGCGGCGGCCGGAGCCTTCCTGCTCGCGCCCACCGACGCGGGGATCGTGCGCGTGGAGGTCCGCGGCGGGCGGATCGAGGCGGTGCGCACTTTTCCCGACACCGAGTCCTTCGTCGACGCGCGCTCGCGATTGCTGGTGGAGCGCGCCGGAATCCTGGTGGTGGGCGGACGGACGATCACCGCGCTGCGGATGGCCTGATTCCGCAGCGCACCAACCCGAGTGGCCCGCGAGGGCCGGAGGTGAGCCATGAAACGCGCCAACCCGTTGCCGTTGCCTTCGTTCCACGACCCGAAGAACGCCGAGCGCTGGGAGTACAGCCCCGACCCGCAGCGCCTCTACGAGGAGGCCGGCGAGTGGCGCCACCGCCACGCCATCGCCCCCGCCGCCACCGACGGCACCAACATCCACCTGCTGCTGATCGACGTGCAGAGGGACTTCTGCTTCCCGAGGGGCTCGCTCTACGTGGGCGGTCGCGATGGGCGGGGCGCGCTCGGGGACAACCTGCGCACCGCCGCGTTCATCTACCGGAACCTCGGCGCGATCACCAACATCACCACCACCCTCGACACCCACTTCGCCTACCAGATCTTCTTCCCGTCGTTCTGGGTGGATCGCGACGACCGCCCGCTCGCCCCGCACCGCGAGATCGGCAGCGACGATATCGCCCGCGGCGAGGTGCGCCCGAACCCGGCGATGGCGAAGTGGCTGTGCAACGGGAGCTACCCCTGGCTGCTCCAGCAGGTGAAGCACTACTGCGACGAGCTGGCCCGCGCCGGCAAGTACAAGCTCTACCTCTGGCCGCCGCACTGCCTGCTCGGCAGCGACGGGCACGCGCTGGCCGGGACGATCCACGAGGCGCGCCTGTTCCACTCGTTCGTGCGGTGCGCGCAGTCGTGGGCCGAGGTGAAGGGAGGCAACCCGTTCACCGAGAACTACTCGGTGATGCGCCCCGAGGTGCTGAGCCGCCACGACGGGCAGCCGCTGGCGCAGCGCAACACGCAGTTCCTCTCCACGCTCCTCACCGCCGACGCGGTGATCATCGCCGGGCAGGCGGCGCGCCACTGCGTGAAGAGCTCGATCGACGACCTGCTCTCGGAGATCGCGGTCAAAGATCCGGCGCTGGCGCGGAAGGTCTACGTGCTCACCGACTGCATGTCGTCGGTGACGGTCCCCGACGGCAAGGGCGGCTTCGTGGCGGATTTCACTCCGCAGGCGGAGGAGGCGCTGCGGCGCTTCGAGGCGGCGGGGATGCACCTCGTGCGGTCGACCGATCCGATCGCGGCGTGGCCGGGCCTCTCGCTCGGCTGATCAACCACCGAAAGGCGGCTCCACGCGTCCCCTCGGTGCGGGGACTGAAACGGCTCACAGGAGAAACGAGGCAGACATGGGAAACGGAAACGGAAACGGAAACGGAAACGGAAACGGAAACGGAAACGGAAACCCGCATGTGCAGGCGCTGATCGAGGCCGCGCACGCCGAGGGGATGCTCTCGCGAGCGGCGCTGAACGCGCTCACCATCGAAGATCTCGGCGCGCGGATCCAGGCCGGGCTGGGCATGCACGTCGACGATGTGCCGGCCAGCGAAGTGCTCCTGCTGACGATCATGCCGGACGATTCGGGCTCGATCGCCGTCGCTGGCAACGAAGGCGCGGTGCGGGACGGGCACAACCTGGTGATCGAGGCGCTCGCGTCGTCGAAGAGCGGCGGGGCGATCCTGGCCCACACGCGCTACCTGAACGGCACGGTGCTCTTTCCCTACCGGCCGATCGCCGGCGCGCCGCGGATGGACGGGGCGAATTACCGGGCCGCGCTCGGCACGCCGCTGTTCGACCAGTCGGTGGTGCTGCTCGGAACGGTGATCGCCAAGACGCGCGAGTTCGCCGAGAGCGGAGTGCCCGCGCGGAGCATCACCCTCCTCATCACCGACGGCGGCGACCAGCACTCGGTGCGCGCGCAGGCCGGCGATGTGGCGGCGCTGGTCTCCGACCTCGCAGCCACCGAGGAGCACATCGTCGCGGCGATGGGGATCGACGACGGCAACACCGACTTCCGTCGGGTGTTCCGCGAGATGGGGATCGACGACCGCTGGATCCTCACTCCCGGCAACAGCGCGCAGGAGATCCGGCGAGCCTTCCAGGTGTTCTCCCAGTCGGCGCTCCGTGCGAGCCAGGGCGCGGCGGGTTTCGGCCAGGCGGCGCTCGGCGGCTTCGGCCGCTAGCCATCGCCAACTGGGACGTCTTCCCTCGGTTTGACACCGCCGCCGACGCGGTGGATTCTCGCCGCCAGGATGACGCTGCCCGACCCGCTCCGCGCCCAACTTCCCGCGGAGCCATTCGGGCGGAGGCTGTCCGCGCCCGAGCGCGAGCAGCTCCTCCGCGCCGCCTCCGACCGCAACGCCGGGTGCGACCTCCAGAAGCTCCACCACATGATGAGGTGGGACGTCGAGGAGTACGAGCGCCCGCACCTGCCGTCGGTGGTGGGCGAGCTCCGCGATCGGGGAGCGTTCAGCCGCCAGCGCGGCCTGCGCGTCCTCGACCTCGCGATCCGCATGCCGGGCACTGCCTGGGCCATCCCCGAGGCGTTCGCGCAGTTCGGGGAGGCGCTGCGCCTTGCCGTGGAGCACGAGCGCGCCATCAACCCCGACTTCGACTCGCTCTACTACGCCTACTTCACCGTCGACCAGAAGCTGGTGGAGCCCGGCAAGGCACAGCGCCGCGTCGGCTGGCACGGCGACGCCTTCGTCTCGCCGGAGACCACCCGCCTCGAGGGTGACGACCGGCCGCCGACGGTTGTCGACAACACCTACGTGGTCTTCGACGCGCTCTCGACGCTCTTCCTCCCGGGCCCGTTCTCGCTGCGCGGGATCGACTCCACCGATTTCGTCGCCGTCCTGCGGCGCTTCGACGCGCTCGCCGAGGGAAGAGAGCCGCTGCGCTATCCGCCCTACACCCTGCTCCGGATGACCCCCTACGACGTCCACACCCCCGACCTCAACACCACGTCGGAGACGATCGAGCGCACCTTCGTGAAGATCCAGTTCAGCCGCGACCGGCTCAACATGATGGGCAACGAGCGGAACCGGGTGGTCGGCCCTGTCGGGCGGCCGGTGCTGAGCTACGACGGCTGGACCTGGGTGGCGCGCGATCCGAAGCGACGCAACAACCGCAACTCGATCCTCGGCTGGGACCGCTCCGACCGCCACCAGTTCCGCCTGGTCGATCCCGGATCCGAGATCGACTTCACCGCCGACGCGCCCGGCGCTCCGTGGACCGGCGGACGCTTCTTCTTCGCGCGCAAGGTGGAGGGCGTGTGCGCCGAGCCCGCGGTCGCCGACGAGACCCTCGAGACCGTCGGTGGGCAGGGCACCTTCCGCTCGACCTTCAACATCGCGCAGGCGGGTGACTGGAAGATCCAGACCAGCCAGGGCGATCGCTACTTCCTCACCGACGCGACCTTCCGGTTGCGCTATTTCACCGAGGGCCGAGAGGGCCCGGGCTTCTACCTGCCGCGCGGGGCGCCGAGCCGGATGGCCGAGATCACCTCGCCGATCCGCTACCGCTCGCCCTGGGGCGCGTGGGCCTACGCCCCGGCCGGCAGCGTCCTCGCGCGCGGCGGGGCACAGGACGTCTACTCGATCCTTCCGGAAAATTTCCGCGCCTCCTACGTGCGCAGCGACGAGCGGGGCCGTGCACTGGTGGCGGGGAGTCAGCCCCTCGACGAGGCCCGCGCGGCCCGTCCGGGAAGGCTGCTCGCGGTCGCCGATGATCTGCCGGCGTTTCGCGGCCCGTATCTCGCGGTGTTCGATCTCCATGGAACGCTCGCCAGGCCCAACTGGAAGCTCGCGATGGCGCGCGTGGTCCAGCGGCTCCGCGGCGACCTCGACGAGGCGCGGGCGCTGGCGTGGATCGAGCGCGCGAGCTACGGCGCCAGCGACGGCGAAGTGCTCGATCGCGTGGCCGCGCAGCGCCCCGGCACCAGCGCCGCCGACGTGACCCGCCTGTTCCGCGAAGCGCGGCTTTCGGTCGGGCGCGACGTGCCGCTCGAAGGCGCAGCGGCGGCCGCCGAGTTCGTCGCCGCGTTGCGCGAGCGCGGCATCCCTCGCGCGGTCGCGACCTTCGCCCACACGCCCCGGGCGCGCACGCTCGGCCAGCTCGGCGAGTGCGGCCTTGGCGAGCTGGTCGACGAGCGGCTGGTCGTCACCGCCGATCTCGTGCCGGAGGCGACCACCGCCGAGGCGTTCCGCGACGCGAGCCTCCGCCGCCTCGTCGCTTCCCACCCGGGTGCGCAGTTGCTGTTCTTCAACGACGCCGCCGACGGAGTCGCCACCACGCGCGCGCTCGGAGGAATCGCCATCGGCGTGCCGCAGGGCGAGGGCGCCGACTGGGAGCATCGCAGCCTCCCGCTGATCGCGGCGGGCGCGCACCACCTGCTGCAGGACTGGTCCACTTCGGGCGCCGACCTGCTGGTCCTCATCGACCGAGGCTGACCCCGGAGGTCGGCGGTGGCTGACCGGGTGGTGCCCTGGCAGGAACCGGGGCTCCCGGTGAAGGTTCAGCGGGTCGAGAGCGCAGCACGCACCTGGTCCGCCAGCGCCACCAGCGACGGCGCGATGATCACCTCCGGACGCGCGAGCCGGGTCTGGATCGCCACGTCGAGGGCGCGCCGATAGTCGGGATGCACGCCCACGAAGATCGGCTTCGCGGTCATCGACCAGGCGCCCAGCTCATACAGCGTGATCGGGCAGAGCGTCTCGGGCGGGAACCAGAACAGGATCGTGCTCGCCCGGTGCTAGAGTCTCGTCATGGCACCGGCGCCGGTCGCCTGCGCGAGATCAGCGTCGGCGTGGCCAAGTGCCCGTGACCTGCGCGGTGTGAAATACCCATGAACATCGACCAGCTCCGCACCTTCCGGACGGTCATCGAGCTGGGCAGCTTCTCGCGCGCCTCCGAGGTGCTGCACGTCAGCCAGTCGACGGTCAGCTTCCAGGTCAAGGCCCTCGAGACCGCGGTGGGCGCGCGGCTCATCGATCGGCGCGGGCGTTCGGTGCGCGTGACCCCGACAGGCCGGGTGCTGCTCGGCTTCGCCAGGCGAATGATCGCGCTGCGCGACGAGGCGCTCCACCGGCTGCGCGCCGAGGAGACCGGCCAGCGCGGCCGGGTGACGATCGCCGCCTCGACCATCCCGGCGGAGTATCTCCTGCCGCCGCTCCTCGGCGAGTTCCAGCGCGCCCACCCCGAGGTCACCCTGATCCTGAAGGTCTCCGACTCGCGGCAGGCGACGGCGGCGCTGCTCGGCGAGGACTGCGACCTGGCCTGCGTCGGCTCGCCGATCCGCGATCGGCGGGTCGCCTGCGTCCGCTTCTCCCACGACGAGATCGTCCTCGTCGCGCCGGCGAGCGGGCCCTACGCGACGAGCGAGACATCGCGCCTCGGGCTCGGCGATCTGCCGATCATCCTGCGCGAGCCGGGGTCCGGCACCCGCGAGGCGGTGGCGAAGCTCCTGCCGGCCGGTCTCGCCGAACGGGAGGGCCACATCGAGGCGGGGAGCACGGAGGCGGCGCGGCGCTGCGTCCTCGAGGGGCTAGGCCTGACCTTCATCTCGCGCACCGCGGTGAAGGAGGATCTCGCCGCCGGGCGAGTTCGCCTCGTCAAGCTCAGAGGCACACCGCTGAAGCGCACCTTCTACATGGGCAGTCTACGCGGCGTCACGGCATCGGCGGCCGCGCGCGCGTTCCTCAAGCTGGTCATCGATCGCGCCCCCGGATGAATCGACCTGGTCGATACTGGAGCGACGACCAGTTTACCCGGACCGATGCTCTATATATCGAATAACTACATGATGTTCTGGGTGTGGCTCGCCGAGAGCTCCTGCGCCTCCTCGGCCGAGAACCCGATCGAGAGGAGCCTGCGGACCCGCGTTGCGGCCATCTCGCGGTCGAGCGCGGCGCGCGCGTCGAGGCCGGCGGCGAGACCGGCAGGATCGAGCCCCCCGGCGGCGAGCACCACCAGCGCGTCGTCGAAGAACGGGTTCAGCGCGCCCACCGCGGCGAGCCGCTCGGATCGGGCGCGGGCGGCGCGGGCGAGGCGCGGGGCGACGGCAGCGTCGGCGGCGATGCGATGGCGGACGTGCGCCATCGCGAAGTGAACGTGACGTGATTCGTCGAGCCGTGCGCGACGGCAGATCTCGGCGGTCAGCGGATCGGGGGCGTGGGTCTCGATGAAGTGGAGCAGTTCAAGGAACGTGCCCTCGCCCAGCACCCCGAGGAGGAACTCGGCCGTCGTGAAGTCCGGCTCCTCGATCAGCGTCAGCAGCGACGCGCGGGTGGAGCGGGTGGAGTAGACCGGGCCGGCGCCGGCGCGCGCGGCGCGGGCGCGGAAGGCGTCGATGTGGCGCGCCTCGTCGGCGATCCGGCCGGCCAGGAAGAGCGAGACGTCGACGAAGTGCGGGTGGATCCGGTGGAGGAAGCGCGCCGGAACGAGCAGCGCTGAGACCTCGTTCTCGGCGAGGAAGGACATGATCTGGGCGATCGCCCAGTCGAGGTCGGGGCCGAGCGGCGGTCCCTCGCTCCAGTCGAGATCCCGCGCCACCGACCACTGCTGGGCGACCGCCTTCTCGTGGAGCGCGCGCGCCTCGTCCACCCACACCTCCTCGCGGCTGTCGAGCGCAAAGGGCACATGCGGTGCGCCCCCCTCGTGCACCGTCTCGCGCAGCGCGAAGCCGGAGTCGGAAGGGGCGTGCAGAGGATGTTCAGGCTCGGCACGAGCGAGGGCGGAGAGGGATCCGCGCACGATGCGGAACCGCGCCACCCCCTCCTCGTCGCGCCGCCCTTCGAGGTGGTGGCCACCGCCGCGCACCAGCGCCGGCACGTCGTGCAGCGCCGCCGGGTGGCGCGTGGTGAGCTCGAGGACATCGCCGGGGTCGAGCCGCGCCAGCCCGCGCCGCAGGAGCAGGGCGAGGCCGCCAGGGCCGTCGAGCCGACCCCCATCGAGGAGGGTGGTCACAGCAGGCCAGCCGCCCGCGCCGCCGTGGTGAGCGAGCCGTAGCCATCCGTGTGAGGCGGCAGCCACTGCTTCAGCCCCTCCGCGTCGAGGACCGGGCGGTGCGCGGGATCGTCGTACGACATCGCGAACAGCGCGCGCGTGAACTGGTCCGCGCGCGCCGGGTCGAAGTCGGGCAGCGCGGTGAACATGCAGTGGTGATAGGGAGGCGAGGTCCAGATCGCCTCGGCCGAACCGCGCGGCACCTGGCCGGTCTCGATCGCCCGTGCCCAGAACGGCGCCCCGACCGCGCCCGCGTCGGCGCGCCCGTCCAGCACCGCCCTCAGCACCTCGATCTCGCTGGCGCCGGTGTCGCCGTGCTTGCCGACATCGAGGTCGAAGCGCAGCGGACGGTAGTCGCGCTCCGGCTCGAGCCCCTCGGCGCGCAGGAAGTGCACGGGGAGGATCGCCGCGTGGCCGGAGTCGCGGCTGCCGAGCGCGAGCGTCTTGCCGCGGAGGTCTGCCAGCGACGACGCGGCGCCTGGGCGAACGATGATCTTGGTGGTCCAATCGAGGTCGGTGTCGCGCATCGCCAGCGCGCGGCACTGCCCCCCGGCGCGATCCTGCGAGCGGACGTAGGCGAGGTTGGTGTTCCAGGCGACGTCGACGTGGCGGGCGAACAGCGCGTTCACCTGGGCCTCGTAGCTGCGATAGAGGACATAGTCGGCCGGCACGCCTGCGCCGGTGAGGTAGTCGCAGATCCCCTCCCAGACAGTGACGACGCGCGGGTCATAGGCGACGGCGGCGATGGTGAGCATGTCCCTCTCTACGCGCCGTCCAGGGCGTGGTCAAGCCGGATCTAGAAATCGAATGACTCGATGTAGAACATCAGCGGTATCGATATTATTCGCTGGACGGTCGGGGCGGGTGCCGCGTAACAACGCGCGAACGCCACCGACGGCGAGGAGGTCCCATGGCCCATCTGTATGGTCTCGACGCAGCCGGCACCAGGCTTGCGCAAACGGCGGCCTCCATCGCCGCCGAGGTGGCCGCCCGCCACGCGGAAGACGTCGACCGAAAAGGTCGCTTTCCGAAAGAGAGCGTCGCCGCGCTCGCCGAGGCCGGCTTGTTCGGGCTGTGCCTCTCCCCGTCGGTGGGCGGCGCGGGCCAGGCGCCGCGTACCTTCGCCGCGGTCGCGGAAGAGCTCGGGCAGGTCTGCGCGTCGACCGCGATGATCTACGTCATGCACGTCACCGCCGCCCAGGCGATCGCCTCCGCGACCACGCTCGCCGGGCGCGACGACCTGCTCCGCCAGATCGCCGCGGGCAAGCACCTCACCACCCTCGCCCTCTCCGAACGCGGCTCCCGGTCGCAGTTCTGGGCGCCGGTCTCGAAGCTGGTCGAGCAGGGGACCGGCTACACCACCCACGCCCACAAGTCCTGGGTGACCTCGGCGAACCACGCCGACTCGTATGTCTCGACGGCGCAGCGCCCGGGTGCCGCCTCGCCCCTTGAATCGACCATCTACCTCATCCGCCGCGGCAGCGCCGGGGTCCGGGTCGCCGCCTCGTTCGACGGCCTCGGCCTGCGCGGCAACGACTCCACCGCTGTGGAGATCGAGGGGCTCGCGGTCGCCAAGGGCGATCTGATCAGCGATCTCGGCGCCGGCGCCACGACCAAGCTGGAGGTGATCCTGCCGTGGTTCTCCGTCGGGACCGCGGCGATGGCGAACGGGCTGTGCCGCGCCGCCGTCGCCGCCACCGCGAAGCACCTCGCCGGCACCGGCTTCGAGCACACCGGCACCCAGCTGCGCGATCTCCCGACCCTGCGCGCACGTCTCGCAAGGATGAGCGCGCGCACCGAGCAGGCCCGGGCGCTGCTCGGCTACACCGTCGCCGAGATGGAGCACCCGTCGGAGACGACGCCGCTCTTCGTGCTCCAGTCGCGCTTCGCTTCGCTCGAGGCGGCGGTGGACGTGACCGACGGCGCGATGAAGGCCTGCGGCGGCGCCGCCTTTTCGCGACAGCTCGGCGTCGAGCGCACCTTCCGCGACGCCCGCGCCGGGTGGGTGATGGCCCCCACCGCCGACCACCTCCTCGAATTCGTCGGACGCGCCCTCACCGGCCTGCCCCTCTTCTGATCCGGAATCAGCGACGGCGGACCAGCCCGAGCGTCCCGTCGACGGTGGCGCTCAATCCGGCGGCCGGTCGGACGCCCGTGGAGCCGGGCCCCGGTTCGTCATGGAACGTTATTCCACGCGCTGCACTCCCCGGGGTGGAGGAGTGATGGAGAGGCTCCTGTCGAAGCCACGGACCCCCCGACTACGGGCATGTGCTGGAATTGCAGTGACGCCGAAGCGGCTCCCGCAGCTCCCGCAGGCACCGTCGGTGGCGAAGGGGCGAGCTGGGCGCCGCCAGAGCAGCGCCATCCGCAGGACATCCGGGTGGGATCGGCAGGTTCAGCTTGAGGATCACCGACGGAGGTCGGCGAGCCTTGCCAGTGATGTCCTGACCGGCCTAATCTCGCGCTGCGATGCAGGGATCGCCCGCCGAAGAGGAGGAGATGTTCCGCGCCGTCGCGCAGTCCGGCGCGCGGGCGGTTCTCATCGGTCGTCAGGCGGTGATCCTCCTCGGCTCGCCGGTCTTCAGCTTCGATTACGACTTCTGGATCCACATCGACGACGCCGCGGCGTTGAACCGCGCCCTCGAGCCGATCGGCCTCTTTCCCAACCGCTCGCCCGAGGAGGCGCGAAAGACCGGGCGCTATGTGCTCGAGAACGACCTGCGCGTCGACGTGCTGGTCGCGCGGGTGGTGCCGACGATCGATGGGCGGAGGATCGCCTTCGATGACGTCTGGGTCCGGCGGGTGCTGGTCGACGTCGGGGCGGGCATCTTCGTCGCGCTGCCGTGCATCGACGATCTGATCGCCACGAAGATGTTCGCGGCGCGCGCCAAGGACGCCGAAGACGTCGCCTACCTCACGCTGCTGCGCGACCGGCCGAAGCCGTGAGCGACAAGAGGGTGGAGGCCGAGCGGCTTCGCGAGGCGGCCCGCGCGATCTACGAGCGCGCGCTCACCGCGGAGGAGTTCCAGGCCCGCGTCGCCGACGAGCTCAGCGACGAGGCGCGGGCGGAGAAGCTGTCGCTCATCGCCTGGTTCACACGGCGCTATCCCACCCCGGCCAGCCGCATCGCCTACGCACGCCGCCTGCGCAACGGGCGCCGGCTCCAGGCCTTGCGACGGCGTTGAGGGCGTTCGCAGCCGGAGCGAGCAGGAAGAGCTAGCGCTAGTCGAACGCGGCATGGCGCAGGATGGTGTACCCGATCTTGTGCTCGCAGGAAATTCAAGCTGCCGATCAGTCCCCGGCCGACGCGAAGCCCGCGCGCCGGCCCCGGTCGACCCCGCGATCGTCGCCACCGCCATCGATCCCAAGCGCCGCGCCGCGTGCTAAACACCCTCCCCCATGATCGCCCTCACGCGCGTCACCAAGCAGTACGGCCGACAGATCCTGTTCGTCGATGCCTCGTTCCAGCTCAACTCGGGCGAGAAGGTGGGCCTGGTCGGGCCGAACGGCGCCGGCAAGACCACCGTGTTCCGCCTCATCGCCGGCGAGGAGACCGCCGACGAGGGCGAGGTGTCGCTGCCCTCGAAGATCACGATGGGCTACTTCAAGCAGGACACCGGCGAGGTCACCACGCGGAGCGTGCTCGCCGAGACGGTGGCCGGGGCGGGCGAGGTGGCGCATCAGGGCGAGGAGCTGCTCCGCCTCGAGCACGCGCTCGCCGATCCGGAGCAGATCGATCGCATGGCGTCGCTGCTCGAGCGCTTCGGCGAGACCCAGGCGCGCTACCAGCAGCTCGGCGGCTACCAGCTCGAGGCGCGCGCGCAGGAGATCCTCGCCGGCCTCGGCTTCTCGCAGGAGGCGGTGGCGGGCGAGGTGAAGAGCCTCTCGGGCGGCTGGCGGATGCGCGTGCAGCTCGCGCGCATCCTGCTGATGCGCCCCGATGTGCTGCTGCTCGACGAGCCGACCAACTACCTCGATCTCGAGTCGATCCTGTGGCTGGAGAAGTTCATCCGCGACTACCCGGGCGCGGTGCTGATGACCACCCACGATCGCGATTTCCTCAACAAGGTGGCGTCGAAGATCGTCGAGATCGACGGCGGCGCGCTCACCTCCTACAGCGGCAACTACGACTTCTACGAGCAGCAGCGGGCGCTTGCTGCATTGCAGCGTGAGGCGCAGTACGCGCGGCAGCAGGCGATGCTGGCCAAGGAGATGCGGTTCGTCGAGCGCTTCAAGGCGCAGGCGGCCAAGGCGGCGCAGGTGCAGTCGCGGGTGAAGAAGCTGGAGAAGATCGAGCTCATCGAGCTGCCGCGCCAGCAGAAGGAGATCGCCTTCGAGTTCCGCGATCCACCGCGCTCGGGCGACGACGTGGTGAAGATCGAGCACCTCTCGAAGCGCTACGGTTCGCGCCCGATCTACGACGACTTCAACCTGCTGGTGCGGCGCGGCGAGCGCTGGGCGGTGATGGGCGAGAACGGCGCGGGGAAGAGCACGCTCCTGAAGATGATCGCCGGCGCGCTGATCCCCGACGCGGGCGACGTCACCCTCGGAGCATCGCTCCGGATGGGCTACTTCGCGCAGCATGCGCCGGAGCGCGAGAGCCGCCTGGACTC
Source organism: Myxococcales bacterium (assembly GCA_009692555.1). Taxonomy (GTDB): domain Bacteria; phylum Myxococcota_A; class Polyangia; order Palsa-1104; family SHYY01; genus SHYY01. The sequence goes on along the minus strand of SHYY01000002.1, from coordinate 54,262 downwards.
GGAGGGCGGCGAGGGATCGCCCGATGCGCGCGGTCGCGATCAGACGGTGCTGGAGGCGCTGACCGATTTCGCACCGACGGCAGGGCGCGGAATTCTCACCAACCTCGCCGCGGCCTTCGGCTTCCAGGGAAGCGATGTCGAAAAGCCGCTGAAGGTGCTCTCCGGCGGCGAGCGGGCCCGGCTCGCCCTCGCCAAGCTGATGCACAACGTGCCCAATCTCCTGGTGCTCGACGAGCCGACCAACCACCTCGACCTGGCGACCAAGGCGATGCTGGTGCGCACCCTCGGGCGCTTCGGTGGCACGATGATCTTCGTCTCGCACGATCGCGCCTTCCTGCGCGGGCTGGCGACGCGGATCCTCGAGCTCTCGCCGACCGGCGAGCGGCGGGTCTACCCGGGGAGCTACGACGAATACGTGTCGTCGACGGGGCGCGAGGCCCCGGGCATGCGCACCACCTGAGCATCCCGCTCCGAGTAGCGACCGCACCGCCTGGCCACGCAGGCGCGGCGAGTGAGGTCCCGCTCGCCCCGTCGTTTTTTCGGGAACGTTTTGCCCGCCCTCCCGTGTAACGCTCTGTGAGTGTAGCTGTCGCCATGGAGCCGAGGCCCCGCATGCCCCCGAGCGAGCTGGATCAGGGCGACGTGGAGGTGACCGGGACCTGTTTTCGCGTGGAGGTAGTGTCCATGATCAACCAGCAGGGAATCATCGGCGCCGCGGTCGGAGCGGCGCTGGCAGCGACGGTGCTCGTCACGGTGTCGGAGGGCAGGGTGCTGCTCGCCAACGAGCGCGGGCGTACCGCGATCGCGGCGGGGGAGCAGGCGCGGGCGCGGGCCGGCTTCGCTCCGGAGGCGGCGAGCGCAGCGCGGCGCCCCTCGGTCGCGGAGGCGTCGCATTCGCCGTCATGGGCCGAGGTGCCGGCCCCGGAGGCGACGCGCGAGGAGCTGCTCGGCCGCGATCGCGTCCAGCGCGCGGAGCTGGCGGCGCTCAGGACCCGCCTGGAGCGCATCGAAGTGGAGCACAGCAGCGACGGGGCGAAGCGTCCTGGCGAGACGCGGAAGCCGGGCGACTCCCCCTTCTTCGCGCCCACGAAGGAGGAGCTGGGAGCGATGGCGAAGAACTGCGAGCTGAAGTGGGACATGCCGGGGATCGGGGCGAACCCCTGGACGCTCGCGCCGGAGCGTGCCGCCGAGCTCGGGCTCGCCGAGGGCGAACGCGGGGAGTTCAACCGCGTGAGCAGCGAGTGGAACGCGCGTGCCGTCGCCGAGCTGAAGAAGATCTACGTCGACGTCACGGGCGACGCGGCGGGCGCCGAGACCTTGAACCCGCGTGTGCTGCAGGAGGAGATCCTCGACAAGTCGCCCGAGAAGGAGGTGAAGCTGGTGTTCCAGCGGCTCTCCCAGGAGCGCGCCGGCCTGGTCCCGGTGCAGATCGACCCGCGCTCGCCGGTCGAGCGGTTGATGCGCTTCCTCACCGGCATGGGCGACGGGTTCGAGCGGGATCTCGGCGGCGCGATCGGCCCCGATCGGGCGCGCCAGAGCCGCGAGGACAAGAACGGGTGGGGCAGCCGCCACAGCTCGTCGGTGGGCTGCCCGGAGAAGTAAGGCCGATCGCCGCCGGGGGAGCCCGGACCGCGCCGCCCTCGGGGTGAGAAGCTTTTTACAAATCGCTCCGCCTGCCGCACAATCGCCTGCGCCCTGCGCCCTGCGACGGGCTCAGGGCAATCCCATGGAGGCAGCGATGCACAGGTTCACGTTTATCCTCGCGCTCTTCTCGGCCGGCCTCGTCGTCGCCGGCTGCGGCGGCAGCAGCGGAACGTGCGTCGGCTCCTCGTGCGCCTGCGCCGCCGGGAGCTGCGACCTGGTGTGCGGCGGCGACGGCGCGAGCTGCAGCTTCGCCTGTACCTCCGGCACCTGCTCCTTCTCCTGCCCCGGCGGCAGCTGCGCGCTCTCCTGCTCGGGCGGCGCCACCTGCACCTTGACCTGCGGCGGCGGCAACTGCGCCTCGGTCTGCAACGGCGCGGCCTCCTGCACCATCGACTGCCCGGGGAACAGCTGCGGGCTGACCTGCGCCACCACCCCGGTCTGCAAGGTCACCGGCTGCACCAAGGGCTGCGGCCTGAAGTGCAACGGCGCCAAGACCTGCGCCAGCAGCTGCGACGTCGCGGCGAACTGCGCCACCACGCCCTGACGATCGCTTTGCGATCATCAGCCACTCGCCACTCTCCCGGGAGCCCCTTCATGCTCGATATCGAGTTCATCCGCACGCACGCCGCGGAGGTCAAGAGCGCCGTCCTGCGCAAGCGGCTCGACGTGGACATCGACCGCCTGCTCGCGGTGGACGCCGATCGCCGCGCCGCGATCCGGGACACCGACGGCGCTCGCCAGCGTCGGAACGAGCTGTCGGCCGCGATCCCCAAGCTGCCGCCCGCCGAGAAGGCACCGGCGGTGGCGGAAGCCAAGGGCCTGCGGGACACGATCGCGGCGCTCGAAGCCAGGCTCGCCGAGAGCCAGGCCGAGTTCGATCGCCTGATGCTGCTCGTGCCGAGCGTGCCCTCCCAAGAGGTGCCCGACGGCGTCACCGACGATGACAACCGGGAGGTCCGGCGCTTCGGCGAGCCCCGCACGTTCGATTTCACTGCGAAAGATCACGTCGAGCTGGCGCTCGCCCTCGGCCTGGTCGACTTCGAGGGGCCGCGCAAGTTCGCCGGCAGCCGCAGCTACGCGCTCACCGGCGACGGCGTGCTGCTCGAGATGGCGGTGCTGAACTTTGCCCTGAACCACGTCGTGTCGAAGGGCTTCACCGCCGTCGCGCCGCCGGTGATGGTGCGCGAGCAGGCCATGCTCGGCACCGGCTTCTTCCCGCTCGGGCGCGAGGACACCTTCGCGATCGAGCAGGACTCTCTCTACCTCGTCGGCACCAGCGAGGTCGGCCTGGTGTCGCTGCACCGCGAGCAGATCCTCGACGAGAAGGACCTCCCGAAGCGCTACGTCGGCATCTCGCCCTGCTTCCGGCGCGAGGCGGGCGCGGCGGGCAAGGACACGCGCGGCCTGTACCGGGTCTACCAGTTCCAGAAGATCGAGCAGGTGGTGGTGTGCGCCAGCGATCCGGCGGTGTCGGCGCGCGAGCACCTCGGGCTCCTCGGGAACGCCGAGGAGATCTTGCGCGCGCTCAATATCCCGCACCGGGTGGCGCTCGCCTGCACCGGCGAGATGGGGCAGGGGCAGGTGCTGAAGCACGAGATCGAGTCGTGGATGCCGAGCCGCGGAAAGTACTGCGAGACGCACTCCTGCTCGACGCTGCACGAGTTCCAGGCCCGCCGCTCGATGATCCGCTGGCGCGACGCGCACGAGAAGGTCCGCTACTGCCACACCCTCAACAACACCGCGATCGCCTCGCCGCGAATCCTGATCCCGATCCTGGAGAATTTCCAGGAAGCCGACGGCTCGGTGGTGATCCCGGAGCCGCTCCGCTACTGGATGGGCGGCCGCGATCGGCTCGTCCCAAAAAAATGACCCAATTTCTTCCCACCGGTCCCCTCCCCGGCACGCGCGATTTTTTTCCCGAGGAGATGTCGGTCCGCCAGCTGGTGTTCGCGCACCTGTACGAGGTCGTCGAGTCGTATGGCTACCTGCGCTACGACGCGCCGATGCTCGAGCCGTTCGAGCTCTACGCGTCCAAGTCGAGCGAGGAGATCGTCGCCCAGCAGACCTACCGGATGACCGATCGCGGGGGGCGCGATCTGGTGATGCGCCCGGAGATGACCCCGTCGGTGGCGCGGATGATCGCCGCGTGCGCAGGCAAGCTCCAGCTCCCCGCGCGCTGGTACTCGCACCCCAACCTGTGGCGCTACGAGCGCAAGCAGCGCGGGCGCTACCGTGAGCACTGGCAGGTCAATGTCGATCTCTTCGGCACGGAGTCCTGGGAGGCCGAGGCGGAGATCTTCGAGATCCTCGCCGAGATGATGTTCTCCGTCGGTGCGAAGACGTCCGACTTCGTTCTTCGCGTCTCCGATCGCGCGCTGGTCCGCGGTGCGCTGACCGCAAACGGCGGCGTGCCCGAGGAGAAGCTGGACGCGCTGTTCGGCGCGCTCGATCAGTTCGAGAAGCTGCCGGTCGAGGAGTCGAAGAAGATCATCACCGCGCTCGGCCTCGACGCGGAGCGGGTGGTGGCGACGATCACCGCGCCAGAGGACGAGTTCCTCAAGCTCGCACCGACGGAGGTCGCCCTGCGATCGAACGTCGCCCGGGTGATCCGCGAGGGACTCGTCACGTCGCAGCCGGTGCAGCTCAAGTTCGATCCGCTGATCATCCGCGGCTTCACCTACTACACCTCGTCGGTGTTCGAGATCTTCGACACCGATCCCGAGAACCGCCGCTCGATCGCCGGGGGCGGGCGCTACGACAACCTGGTCGGTCTGTTCGGCAAGCAGCGCATCCCCGGGATCGGCTTCGGGATGGGCGATGTGACGCTGATCGACTTCCTGCACACCCACCAGATTGCCCCCGCAGCGCGCGTGGGGGCCGATGTGCAGGTGATCTCCCCCGACCCCGCGGCGCGCGGCCCGGTGAAGCAGATCGCCCACGATCTCCGACGGGCGGGCCTGCGCGTGGTGACGCCGCTCGAGCCGAAGAAGCTCGGCAAGCAGCTCGAGAAAGCGGCGCGGGAGGGCGTGCGCTGCGCGGTGATCGCCGGGCCGGACGAGCTCGCCCGCGGCGCGGTGAAGCTACGCGATCTCGCCCGCTCCGAGGAGCGCGAGGTGCTGCTGTCGGATCTCGCCGCCGCGGTGAAGCAGGCGGTCGCCAGGTCGGTATCCACGGAGGTGAAGTCGTGAAGCTGAATGTCGATTCGTTCCTGCCCTTTCCCCGGGAGGTGGTGTTTCGCACCTGCCGCGATCGCCTGGTCGAGCTGGTGCCCTTCCTGCCGAACATCCGCGGCATCGAGGAGAAGTCGCGGCGCGACGACGGCCTGGTGGCGCACATCGTCAACGTGTGGCAGGGCGGGGGCGATATCCCCAAGGTGGCACGCGCGGTCCTGTCGGAGAAGATGCTCACCTGGACCGACAACGCGACCTGGGACGAGGGGGCCTGGGTTTGCGCCTGGCGGATGGAGGCGCACTCGTTCAAGGAGGCGGTGCACGCCCAGGGCAGGAACGAGTTCCGTGTCGCCGACGGTGGCTGCACGCTGGCGGTCCTCGGCGACCTCGAGATCGACGGCAAGAAGCTGCCCATCCCGCGCTTCCTCGCCGGCACGATCGCCCCCGCCGTCGAGAAGTTCCTGGGCGCGATGATCCGGCCGAACCTGACCGAGACCGCGAAGGGCGTCGCGCGCTTCCTCGAAGCCCGGGCGAGGAAGCTCTAGAGTCACTCCTCCATCCCCACCCGCGTGCGCGTGCGTTTGCGCTCCCCGGTGCGCGTTTTCTCGTCGGTGCGGTGGCGCTTCTCGCGCGGCGGGACGCGGGTGGCGCGGCGCGGCTCGGGAACATGGTTGGCCTTCGCCAGGGCGCGCTCCAGCCGCTCGAAGGCCGCGCGCAGGTTCGCCACCAGCGAGCGCCGCTCGGTCCCCGTCACGCGGAGGCCGCTCGGGCGGTGGTGGAGGCGCACCGCGTTGGCGGTCTTGTTGCGGTGCTGCCCTCCCGGACCCCCGGCGGTGAACGTCTCCACGTCGGTGTCGCGCTGGAGCGCCCGGGTGTCGGTCGGGTAGGGCGGCGGCATCCCGGAAGACTAGCCGAATTTTCGCTCTTGCGTCCCGGCGCCAACCTTGCTTAGAAGATCCTCAGAATGCCCACCACCAAGCGTCCCCCGAAGAAGCCCGCCCCGACCGCAGAGCGCCCAGCTGTCGCCAAGGCGAGCAAGACCAGGAAGAAATCGGCCGCTGCGCCGCCTCTGCCCCCCGAGGAGCGCGATGACGCCGAGGCCGAGGAGCCGGAGGGCGACGAGGCGCCCGCGCCCGCGCCTGCCCAAAAGGCGAAGCCCGCCGCAGCCCCGACGAAGAAGGCTGGCGGGGCCGCCGATCCCGAGGCTCCCGCGGTGGTCCCCGCCCGTCGCCTGACCCCCGAGGCGAAAGCGCAGCTGAACGCGATGCTCGCCAAGGGTGTCAGCCTCCAGGACGCCCTCCGCGCGGTGGCGAAGTGGGAGACCTTTGTCGCCCCGGTGCGCGAGGTCGCGCCCGCGCCTACCGAGCGGCCTCCGCACCCCATCGGTGGCCGCCGCCCCGCCCCGCGCGACGACGACGAGCCGCGTGGCGGCGGCGTCGCCGACGACGAGGAGCCGATCGGCAAGGAGCTCGACGACGAGCCGATCGAAGTCTCCGAGGACTGAGGCTCAGAATCAGTTACTCACCGGCCTGCGGCCGACCCGCTGCGGATGGAGCCTGGTCTCTTTCAGGGCGCCACGGGGGATGGGCGCCCGTCGGGGTCGCCGACCATCGCCGTGCGCATGGAACCTGGTCTCTTTCAGGGCGCCACGGGCGCCCCGGCCGGAAGTCCGGCCGTGGGCCGGGAGGGGGACCCCAGCGGCTCCGCCGATGGGGGAGGGCGGGACGCCCTCTGTAGATGGCTAGAAAGGGATGAGCGCAGCGAGTTCCTTTCTAGAAGGCGAAGCGGAGGCTTGCGCCCGCGCCGCCCTGCCAGGCGCCGAGCCCCGCACCGATGAGACGAACGTTGCCCGGGCCCGGATCGGGCGCACGGGCCGTGGTGCCGCTGTGGAGCGAGATCTCGTTCGCGTCCATCTTCGACATCGTCGGGATCCCGATCGGGAGCAGCACCGCCGATGCGAGGAACGCCACCACCCCGTAGGCGAAGTTCGGGTTGTTGACCTCGGTGCTGCAGTCCGGCGGATCGCTGCAGCTCTTGCTCGGGCCGGGCGCGACGAGCACGGTTCCCGAGATCGCCGCCACGGTGCCGAAGAACACCAGGATCGACCCGGCGACGAGCGATCCGATCCGGCGGTGCTGCACCTCCACCACCGTCGCTGTGGTCGGGACGGTGAAGCGAGCGCTGAACTCCCCGGCCCCGGTGATCCCGATCTTCGCCGAGCCCGGCTTGAGGAAGAGCGAGCAGGGCGTGGCGCAGGACTGCTTGCCCGCGGTGATCACGTAGATGAACTCGCGGCGCTTCGGCGTGAAGGTCACCTGCACCGTCCCGGGCGCTCCCACCGGGCGAGGCGCGTAGGTCGGCGGCGGCGGGCCGGCCCGCGGAGTGGGCGTGATCGCCCACGGATCCATGTCGAGCGGCGGGAGCGGCGCCACCGCCTTGATGCAGGTCTCGCCGCTCACCTGGAGCCCGGCCGGGCACTGCGGGATCCCGGCGCAAGCCGCGCGTCGCTTCGACCACACCTGCCCGCCCCAGCAGCAGTGGTCGGCGGTGTCCTCGGTGACCGTCTGTCCGGCGGGACACTGGATCTCGGGCCGGGGCCTTTGCGGTTGATCGGGCCGCCTCACCGGGGGCGGCTCGGGCACCGGATCGACCGTCGGTGGCGGGGCCGGATCGAGCGCCGCGATGCGCTGCTCGACGTCGGGGCGGTTGGTCGCGTCGGGCTTCGCCTCGAGGTAGGCGCGGTAGTGCGCCACCGCCTGTTTCCGGTCGCCGAACTGCTCCTGCGCGAGCCCGATGTTGTAGTCGAGCAGCGGCGACGGCGAGAGCGCCTGCGCCGCCTGGAACTCGCGGATCGCCGCGATGTAGTCGCCGGCCTCGTAGGCCTCGCGCCCCTTCAGGAAATGGGCCTTGGCCTGCGCCAGGGGACCTCCGTCCTTCGCCGTCCCGGCGGGCTTTGCCAAAACGGGCGCAGAAGCGCCGAGGAGGAGCATCCCAACCACCAGCACTCTCGGCGACAGGCCCATTCGCCAGAGGAGGATAGCCAACGGCGGCCAGCGCGCCAAGTTCCCGCAAGCCCAGTCCCCGAAGACCCAGTTCAGTCCCCGAACTCGGTGGCCTCCACGATCGCCTGCAGGAGCGGCATGTGCTCGAGAGCCACGCCCTGCGGCGCCGAGTAGCCGAAGCAGTAGCCGTGGCGGTTGCGCACGAACGCGCAGGCGCGGCGAAACAGGACGCCGCCCGACTTCTCGTCGACCCAGGTCCCGGTGATCTCGACGCCTGGCATTCCGTTGCAGGGGGTGCGGCGGATCGAGGTCTGCTGCCACTTGTGGAGCGTGCCCGTCGAGGCGTTGTGGACGATCCGCGCGAACTCCTCGAGCGCGTGCGACACCGGGTTCTCGATCGGCAGGAGCGAGACCGCCTCGTCGCTGCCGCCCGGGAGGTTGCGGGCGAGGATGACCGCGTTGGTGTTCGGCGGGACGCTCGCCGCGAAGTCGGCCGGGTAGCGGGCGGTGATCCGCTTGTTCGGCGATCCGAAACGCTGCGTCAGCGACGAGCCGTTCGCCGGCGCGGGCGGCGTCTTTCCCCGCGAAGAGAGCTTGTCGACCTTGCAGCCGGTGAGGGCGGCGAGGAACCCGAGCGCGACGGCGATGTGCCGCATGGCCGAAGGCTAGCACGGCGTCAGACGAAGCGGCTGGCTCCCTTGCCCTCGGTGACGTCGCCGTAGCGGTAGGGCGGATCGAGCAGCGCGTCGATGCGATCCATCAGCAGATCGGTGAGCTTGCGGAACGTCGGCTCGTGGCGCTCGGCGTCGCGGGTGAAGGGCGTGAAGGGCTGGTCGATCGCGAACGGACGGAGCGCATTGTCGACGGTGAGCGGCTCGCCGATCCGGTAGCGGACGGTGCCGCTCCGGCTCCACGGCGAGTTGCCCGGGTAGAGCTGGTCGGAGCCGTTGCAGCCGATCGGGATCACCGGCGCGCCGGTATGGAGCGCCACCTGCGCGGCGCCGGTGTGGCCGCGGGTGAGGCGGATCGAGCGGGTGCCCTGCGGAAAGATGAGGAGGTTGAGCCCCATCGCCAGCCCCTCGCGATTGATCGCCACCACCCGCCGCATCATCGCCTTGAAACGCGCCTCGAGCGCCGCCGCGGTGAAGCCGCTCCCGAGCAGCGCCGCGATTCCCTCGCCACCGTCCTTCCGGGCGGCCTGCTCGTCGATCGCCCCGTCGCAGAGGCGCTTCAGGAAGCCGTACTCCAGGTCGCTCGGCACCCGGCCGAGCGCGCGCTGGAAGTCCTTGGTGAGGAGGTAGCCCCGGGGACGGCACCGGGATGTTGTTGCAGGCGTCCATGAACCAGGCCAGCGCCGCGTTTTCGTAGTATTTCCCCTTTACCCAGGTTGCCGTGAAGCCGAGGTTCTCGCGCCACAGCTGGTACTGGAGGGGCCAGTATATTGTAGCGGTCGGTGTGGTTCATGACCAGGATCGCCCCGCCGCCGCGCGGGAGGTGCTCGCGCCCTTCGAGGAGGATGCGGGTGCGACGGAAGATGCGGAAGTTCGGCCGCAGGAAGAGCCAGCCGAGCAGGCGCTGTCCCCACGGCCGCGGATGGAGGTGGATGCGGTCGAGGCGGGCCTGATCGATCATCGGGCGGGCGACCTAGCCGAACTTCGACGACGCGAAGAGGTTCTCGAGCAGCGCGTCGATCTCGCCGATCATCCGGCGCGCGGTCTCGGAGTCGACCGCCTGGAGCGCCGCCTTGATCTCGTTCAGGTTCTTCAGCTGCGAGAAGAGCTGGATGTCGGAGAGCTGCTCGCCCGAGGTCAGCACCTCGCGGATGATCTTCAGCTCGGCGAGGATCTCGTCGAGGCCTGCGCCGCCGGCGGTGAAGCGGCGCGCATCCGGATGATCTCGGAAGTAGCGATCGACCACCGGCTTCACGATCTCGTCGAGGATCTCGGTCTGGTCGAGGTTGTTCCAGATGTGCCGGAGGATGAAGAAGTCGGAGTCGTTCGCCTGCTGGCGTCCGTCGACCACCGCCGACGCGGCGAAGAGCTTGAGCAGCTTCACCACCCGCCGATCGGAGACCGAGATCCCCTCCGATCGGATCTGGAAGATCATCCCCTTGTACTTCGAGAGGAAGTCCTCGCTGAACTGGAGGTGCTGATCGAAGCGGCGGTGCAGCTCGTGGAGATCGCGCGCCGAGAGGAGCGGCTTGATCTGATCCTCGCGCCCGGTGATCTTCGCCGTCTCCGTCGCGAGGCCGCGCGAGACGAGGTTGTGGAAGTGGTAGCCGTCGAGGTTGTCGGACGCGACGCGGATCAGGAAGCGGTCGAAGATCGCCGCGAGGTTCTCGTCGTTCGGGACCTCGTTCGAGGCGCCGAACATCGAGAGCAGCGGCACCTTCATCACCTTCGACCCGTTGGAGAAGGTGCGCTCGTTGACGATCGTCAGCAGCGAGTTCAGGATCGCCGAGTTCGACTTGAAGATCTCGTCGAGGAAGACGATCTCCGCCTCGGGGAGCATGGTCTCGGTGCGGCGGGTGTAGACCCCCTCCCGGAAGGCACGGATATCGACCGGCCCGAACAGCTCGTTCGGCTCGGTGAAGCGGGTGAGGAGGTACTCGAAGTACTTCGCGTCGACGAGCCGGGCGAACAGGCGCACCAGCGCGCTCTTGGCGGTGCCGGGCGGCCCCACCAGGACCATGTGCTCGCCAGCGACGGTGGAGATGAGCAGGAGGCGGATGATCTCCTGCTTGTCGAGGAAGTGCTGCTCCATCACCCGCGCCGCCTCCTGGAGGCGCACGGCGATCGCGGGCGAGGAGGTGGCGGGAGGGCGCGCCGTTGCGCTCCGAGCTTGCTGCACGCCGGCTATTGCCGGCGTCGCTGGCGCAGGATCGGTGCGGACGGCGGGGGTCAGCGGCACGGGGACGGGAGGCGGCTTCTCCATGGCGCGCGGCAGTGTACCGCAGAACCTCGCCACGGGAACTCGATTGCCCTGCGGTGGCTACCTGCGTTCGAGGAGCGGTCAAGGCGATCAGCAGGTGGCGCATCGGGTGTCTCCTCGTGTGCTCGCAAGCGGCTTGCACCGAGGACACGCAGACGGCGCCTCCGGACCTCACAGACGATCGGCGAACGGATCTTCGGTCTGCTTTGGCTCACGAAGGCCGGCAAACAGCTGCGCGAGGCGCCTCGACGCCTTGTAGTAGCGCCCGCGCCGCTCGCCGACGGCCTCGAGAAAGCCCTCCACCGCAAGCTGCCGGAGGTCGCGCCCGGCGACCTGATCGGAGACCTCCGCTGCGCAGCGGTAGGTGGCGTTGCGGACCTGGAAGCCCATGGCCGCATCGACGAACGCCACGACCATTCGCTCCGGCAGGCCGCGCTTCCGGAGCTCGCGATCCGCCACCTCCCACAACCGGCTCATCTCGCGCGAGCGACGGAGCAGCGTGCTCGCCTGGCGGAAGTGAGCCGCGAGGCAGAATCGGACCCACGGCCTCGCATCGCGCTCCGGGTGCCATGCGCCGCCGCCGACCTCACCAAGCACGTCGTAGTAGCTCTGCGTGTTCTTGCCGAGGTACTCCTCGATGCTGCAGAACATCGGCGCGAGCGTCCCGGCCCGCGCCAGGACCAGCGTCTGGAGGCACCGCGCCATCCGTCCGTTGCCGTCGGAGAACGGGTGGATCATCACCAGGTTCAAGTGCGCCATCGCCGCCCGCACCGTCACCGGCTCCTCGGATTTCCGGTTGAGCGCCAGGGCAAGCTCGGCCGCCATCGCCGGCACGTCCTCGGCGGGCGGCCCCTCGTAGAGGGTCCTGTCGGTCTGATCGTCGTGAACGAAAATGGGTCCTGGCCGCCATCGCCCCGGGTGCCTGGTGAGATCGGCCTGGATCATCATGAAATGCAGCGATCTCAGCAGATCGGTCGAGAACGAGAAATGCGGATCGTCAGCCAGCTCCAGGACATAGGTCATCGCTGCTCGATAACCGGTGATCGCGGCCCAGGTGTCAGCGGAGGCATCGCGGGGCTCCGCGCCCTCGGCGGCCGCCACCGCATCGTCGACCGAGACGTTGTAGCCCTCGATGCTGTTCGAGCCGCGGATCGCGTTCGCGAACGAGTTGCGGCGGAGCAGACCTTGCCAGCGTCGCGCGGGCGCCCGGGTGGCATAGCCGAGGCGCTGCTTCAGCTCCTCGATCCGGTCGCTGATCTCGAGCTCTCTGGCGTCGAGCCTGGGCACCTGGAAAATCATGGCCGATATGCTCTTTTCATCAATTTGCAAGATGTATAATATCAATCACAGAGATTGTACGTAACCGCCTTTCCATCATTTTGACTTATGTGACAATACGTTACTTGCCATCAAGGGAGGGCGTTCGAGAGGGCGATCGGGCCCCCGGTTCGCGCCACCAGCGCCGCGAGCTCACCGACGCGCAGCTCGCCGCAGGCCAGGGCGCAGGCCGCTGCGTGCTCGGCCACCCTCGGCCCGAGGCGTGGATCCCGATGCACATCCGCCGGCGCAGCCAGCCTGGGGATCGCGCGGTGGAGCGCGGCAAAGAGGCCGTAGAAGTCGCGCAGGGCGAGGTCGGTCCCCACCAGGATCCGCGGCGCCGGGCGGCGCTCGCGGGTCGGCACTTGCGCCGTCGGCGCGAGGATTGTGCAGAGGTGCAGATGGGCGATCAGGGCGCACACGAAGCGGCCCACCTCCGGCTCCCGCCCGTCGAGCTCGGCGATCGCCGCGGTCGCCAGCGCGCCCCCGACCCGGTCGATTCCACCGTCGAGCCAGGCGTAGATGACCAGGCGGCAGAGCGCGGGCCTCGCGAGCACAGCGCGGCGACTGCCGAGAACGAGGCGCGGCTCGATCCGCACCGGGTTCAGGAGATCGGTGAGCGGGCTGGCGTCGAGGAGGGCGCGCACCACCTCGCCGCCCTGCGCGTGCGAGGCCGCCTCGGCGAAGCAGCCGACCCGCCAGCGCTCCTCGTGCACCCGCCGCATGTTCGGCCAGGCGGTGAGGCGGCGGGGCGGCTCCTCGCCATGGAACTCGCGCCTACCCGCCCAGAACGACACGCGCACATCCGTCCGTCCGAGGCCGGGAACCAGATGGAGGATGGTGTGGCGCGCGACCAGCATGTCGTCATCGGTGGTGGCGGGGAGAGCGGCCAGCGCCGCGGCGAAGCGCGCCACCTCGGCGATCCTCTTGCCGCGCACCGCCAGTCCGGCCGCGCCAGGATGGAACAGGAACAGCAGATCGTGCACCGCGATCGCGAGGCGCAGCGACGGGAGATCGAGCTGCGGTGGGATCGGATCGTAGAGCAGCTCGCTCGCGACCGCCGAGCGTGCCGCGAACACCTCGGCGGCGAGGCCCGGATCGACCTTCAGCGCGCGCAGCCGTGCGAGCCCGGCCAGTCCGAGCGGCGCACCGACGTGGGCCACCCCTCCGGCGACGAGCGGGAGGAGGAACGACTCGACGAAACCGCCGCGGCTCACGCGCCCTACTCGTCGCCCGCTTCGGGGATCTCGCCGCCCTGGAAACCCCACAGTGGCAGCGCGCCGAGCGGCTCGTTCTGGACCAGCGTGTCGGCGGGAGGGCGGGGAACGGCGGCTCGTGTGCTGCGCGGGCGGGTCTCGATCTCGAGGCGGCCGAGCATGCGGCGACCGAGGGGCTCGAAGTCGGACTCCGCGACCGCGAAGGGTGCCGCCGAGCCGCGCCGGAACAGCACCACGCGCCCGCCCACGCCGCCGACGTGATCGGTCAGCACCGACTCGGAGATCCGCGGCAGGAACTCGAAGCCGACCGGGATGTAGATCGAGGGCGCGGCCTCCTGGAACAGCTCGCCGATCGGCAGACCGTCGACCCCTCGCGCCCCGGTGATCAGGAGCCCGTCGTCGACCGGCGCCACGCGGTAGCCGGTGAGCACCGGCGGTGGAACGGCGAAGACCAGCTTCTTCAGCCAGTCGAGGTGCGTCCATGAAACGAGCGTCGCGCTCACCCTGCGCGGGGGGGTCGACGACGGCACGAGGCGCAGCATCACCGCCACCTCGGCCGCCTTGCTGGCCACGTTCGCCGTGGGCTCCTTCCGCTCGCCGAGGTCGAAGCCGGCCGTGATCAGCTTCTCCGAGGCGGTGAGCGGCAGGCCGCCCGCCGCGGCGATCACGTCGACCGCGTCGCGCTGTCCGGAGAAGACGTAGAACTTCTCGCGATCGAACACGCTCTGACACGACTCGAGGCGCAGCGGGTGGCGGTAGCCCAGCTCGACGACGAAGTTCTCTCCCACCGCGCGGTGAATCTCGATCCCCGGCACGTCGGTGAACAGATCGAGCATCCGCCCGGGCAAGTTCTGCGCGCGGATGAGCAGATACTTCTCACGCCCGCCGAAGGCCCCGCCCGCGCCCTCGCGCTCGACCAGCGCCGCGTGGCTCTCGACGCGATTGCGCCACAGGTAGGTGAGCACGCTCGAACCGAGGCCCGGGCGGACCACCAGCCACAGCGCCTCGCCGGAGGCGGCCCGGTCCGGCGCCGCGGACCGTTTCACCGCCGCGCCGCGCCTCCGCGATCGCGGACCCTCGCCGGGGATGGCGCGCGGTGAGAGGCGGAAGACGAGCTGCGAAAACGGGATCTCCTTCACCCGCGAGTAGCCCTGGGTGAAGGCCTCGGCGTAGAGGAGGTAGTCGGCGCTGCCGGCCTCCGCCTCGGCGAACAGCTCGCTCACGTCGTAGCCGAGCGGTGAGCCCTCGTCGCGGTACTTCACGTAGTGCTTGCCCGAGCCGGTGAAGGTGAGGCCGCCGAGGAGCGTGGTGATGCGGGCGGCGCGGTCGACGAGGTAGGAGGAGGCGGCGTGGAACAGGATCAGGAACTCGCGGCTCTGGAGCGGGGTCCTCACCTGGAGCAGCTTCAGCGTCGGGAGGAGGTCGTCGAGCGGCGCCTCCTCGGAGAGGATGCGGAAGAAGCCGACCAGCTTGTCGATCGACGCGAACAGCACCGCGCCCTGCTTGCCGAGGAGGATGCCGCGCGAATCGGGGGCGACGCCGGGAGCGTTGAAGCGCGTCTGGTGGAGGGCGACGTGCTCGAGCATCAGCGCGCAGCATACGATATACACTTCCGCCCGTGGCGTTCTTCAAGCGCGTCTTCTCGGCCTGCCGTCGCCGTCGCCGTCAGCGGTGGTAGACTTTGCGAATGGACGCCGCGCACCAGGAACTCGCCACCGAGGACGAGTATCTCGCTCGAGAGCGGGGCAGCGAGGACAAGCACGAGTACGTCAACGGACGCATCGTCGCGATGGCCGGCGCATCAACGCGCCACACGCTCATCGCTGGCAATATCCAGGGAGCGCTGCGCGGCCTCCTGCGCGGCAAGCCCTGTCTTGCGCTCGGGAGCGATCAGCGCGTCCACATCGCGGAGACCCGCCTCTACACCTACCCCGACGTCACGGTCGTCTGCGGCCCGGCGAAGTACCACTCGCGGGACCCGCTGTCGCTGACCAACCCGCTCCTGCTGGTCGAAGTGCTCTCCGACTCCACGGAACTCTATGATCGCGGCGCCAAGTTCGCCCACTACCGGAGGCTCCCGTCGCTGCAGGAGATCCTGCTGGTCGCGCAGGCCGAGCGGCGAGTGGAGCTTTACCGCCGGATCGAGCACCCCGAGTGGCTCTTCACGGAGCGAGTGGGCGAAGGGGCGGTGACACTTTCCTCGCTGGGCGTCGACCTCTCGCTCGCGGAGATCTACGACAAGGTGGAGCTGCTCGACTCGGCGCAGTGATCACCCGTGGCGTTCTTCAAGCGCGTCTTCTCGGCCGACTTCCGGCGCGCCCTCGCGGCCGAGGCAGCGGGCGACTATGGCGACGCGGCCCGCGCCTACGCGCTTTCGGGCGAGCGGCACAAGGTGGGCGAGATGCACCTCCTCGCGGCGGAGCGCGCAGGAGGACACGAAGCGCGCCTCGCCGAGCTGCGCGCCGCGGTGCGCTGGAGCGACGGCGGGCAGGACGTGGACCGCGACGTCCGGCGGCGCGTCGCCCGCGCGATGCTCCTCCTGGTGCGCGCCAGCGGCGTGATCTCCGAGTCCGATCGCGCGGTGCTGCGCGAGGCGGCGGCGCTCTTCACCGCGGCCGATGACCTGGCGGGCGCGGGCGAGTGCCACGAGCTGGCCGGCGACGAGCGCGAGGCCGCCGACAGCTACCAGCGCGCGGGCGAGGTGGATCGGCTCGAGGCGGTGCTCGCGCGCGACGAGAAGCGGCGCCGGAAGGACACCCTCCTCTCCGAGGGGTTCGAGGACTACCAGCGCTGGCTCGCCGCCGGGGAGCGCGACCGCGCCCTCGCCGCGCTCCGGGGCTGCATGGAGGTATCTCCCGTCGGTGAGTACGCGCGCCTGATCGAGTCGCTCGAGGCGCGGCGGCTCACCGCGTCGCGGGTGACGCTCCGGATCGGCGCCGAGCGGGCCACCTACGTCGGCGCGTTTCCCCTCGGGCTCGGGCGCGAGGGATCGTGCGAGGTGGCGCTCCGCGACGGCGGGATCTCGCGCCGCCACGCCGAGATCCTCGAGGCCGGCGGGCGCTTCCGGGTGCGCGACTGCGCGTCGAAGAACGGCACCTTCCTCGCCGGCTGCGCCGTCGGTGGCGAGCTGCCGTTGGACCAGGAGGGCGAGCTTGGCCTGGGGGAGCTGTGCGGGATCCGCTTCCGCGTCGAGAGCGGCGTGCTGACGCTGACGGTCGCGCGCGGGCTCGATCGCGGCTTGAAGGTGATCGCCGCAGCAACGCCCTTTCTCCTCGCGGGCGGCGCCTTCGAGCTCCGCTTCAGCGACGGGCGGCCCTGCCTCTCTGCGATCGGCGGGCACCCGCTCCAGCTCAACGGCGCACGCGCCGGAGCGCGCATCCAGCTCCTGCGCGGCGACGTCGTCGAGGTGGGCGAGCCAAAGCAGGCGCCAGCGCGGGTCGAGGTGGAGGCCTGATGTCCCCGAAGACCCAGGGGACGCTGTGGAGCCGCCTTCGGCGGGTCGATGAGGCTCCGTCCCCGAAGACCCAGGGGACGCTGTGGAGCCGCCTTCGGCGGGTCGATGAGGCTCAGTCGTTCTGGAGCCGGGTGAAGGGCGCCTTCCGGCCGCCCGAGCCGCCGTCGCCGCGCAGGCCACAGGCGCCCCCCGCGCGTCCTCCCGACGCGGAGGCGCCGCCGATGCCCGCCGAGGAGGCCTTCCTGCGCCAGCTGCTCGCCCGCGTGGGGCCCGCGCCGGAGCAGAGCCCGCTCGCCGGATCGCCCGTCCCGCCGGCGCCTCCGAGCGCGATCGTCCTCGGGGGTCGTGAGTTCTGGTCGGCGATCGAGCGCCTCCTCGCCACCCACCGCGAGCGCACCGCGATCGAGCTCCTCGCCCGCTTTGCCGCCGCGCGCCCCGACGACCTCGACCTCGCGGCGCGGCTCGTCGAGCTGCTCTGCGATCGCCTGGAGCACGAGACGGCGATCCCGCACCTGGAGCGCCTTCTTGCTGCGCCGCAGCATGCGCTGCGCGCCCGCTTCCTGCTCGCGGAGGCCCACGAGCGGGCGGGCGATCTCGCCGCGGCGCGGCGCGACTACGAGCGGGTGATCGCCGTCGACATCGACTACCCGAAGGCGCGCGGCCGAGCCGATCGCCTCCGGCCGCGCCAGGAGTCCTCCCACACCGCCGCCGCCGCGGAGACCATCGCCGGCGTGGGCGGGCTCGGACCGGAAGTGAGCGCGCGCTACCGCCTGAAGCGCGAGCTCGGGCGCGGCGCCGCGGGGGCGGTCTACCTCGCGCGCGACCTCGAGCTCGAGCGCGACGTGGCGCTCAAGCTGCTCCACCCGAACGCCTCGGCGCGGGCGCGGGCCGAGGCGCGAGTGCGCTCGTTCAACGAGGCGCGGATCGCCGCCGCGCTCCGCCACCCGGGCGTGGTGGCGATCTACGACCTCGACGAGGAGCGCAATCTGGTGGCGATGGAGCTGTGCGCGGGCGGGACGCTGCGCGATCTCCTCCAGCGCGGGCGGCTGGCCCCGGCGGCGGCGCTTCGGCGCGGCGTGGAGCTGTGCACCACCCTCGAGGCGGTCCACCGCGCGGGGATCGTCCACCGCGACATCAAGCCCGGGAACCTGCTCTTCCGGCCGCTCCCGTCGTCGCTGGCCGCGCTCGCCGAGGGCGACCTCGTCCTGGGTGACTTTGGTCTCGCCCACCTTGTCGACGCCGCGCCCACCGAGGCCACCGGCACCCTCGGTTACATGGCGCCCGAGCAGAGGCGTGGTGAGGCGACCACGGCATCGGACCTCTATGCCGTCGGGGTGATCCTCCACGAGATGCTGGCCGGCGCGGCGCCGTTCGATCGCGCGGCCCTGGTGCGTGGCGAGACGCTGCTCGCCGCGCTCCCCGACTCGGTGATCACGTCGCTCGGCCACGTCATCACCCGCGATGTGCGCGAGCTGGTCGATCGGTTGCTGTCGCGCGATCCTGCGGCCCGCCCGACGGCGCGCGAGGTCCGGGAGCGGCTCGCGGCGCTGCGCTGGCTGCTCGACCGATCGATGGCCAGCTCTCAGAGCCCGTGAGCAAATCCCTCCCGCCGCCTCGCGAGCGATCCGCGGCGCATCGCTTCGTTGCTCCTCGTCACTCTACAGAGAGTAGGTTTCCTCGTCGCGCCTCGCGCTGCTTGCGTCTCGCTCGCGGGGCTCGCCGGCAATCGCCGGCGTGCAGCAGGCTCGGAAAGCAACGGTCCGGGATTCACTCACAGGCTCTCAGCGCGGCCCACAGGCCGCAACCAAAAGCGCAGCCCGTGGGCCGCGCTGAACGATCCCACGGGGCGGGCCGCCCCGCCCCGCCGGCAGAGCCTGGCAGAGCCGTCGGGGTCCCCACCCCTGCCCACGGCGCGACTGCGCGCCGACGCGGCCTCTGGCCGCTCGAGAATCTTCGCGCGCCGCGACGATTCTCGGAACTAGTAGATCAGCCAACCTGAGAATGGAGAACCCATGCGCGCCCTCCTCGCACTGTTCGCTCTCGCCGCCCTCAACCCCGGCTGCACCTGCACCGAGATCGCCCCGGAGGCGAAGCCGGCGATCACCGCCGCCTGGAGCGACGACTTCAACCGCCCGTCGCTCGGCCCCGACTGGCTCGCCACCGACGCTGAGGCCTACAAGATCGTGAACGGCGAGCTGGTCGTGGCGCGCGGCTACAACCACCCCCTGTGGCTCACCCGCCCGATCCCGCGCGACGCGGTGATCGAATTCGATTGCTGGTCGAACGACGACGCGGGCGATCTCAAGGTCGAGGTGTGGGGCGACGGAAAATCCTTCGCCACCGGCGACAAGACCGCCGCCTACACCTCCACCGCCTACAACTTCATCTTCGGCGGCTGGCGCAACACCACCTCGACGCTGGCGCGCATGCACGAGCACGGCGGCGACCGCCACACGCGCAGCGAGCCGCGCGTGGTGAAGGGGCAGAAGTACCACTGGCGGATCGAGCGCACCGGCGGCCAAGGGAAGGTCGACTGGCAGGTCGACGGCGCTCCCTTCCTCTCTTTCGAGGACGCCCAGCCTCTCGAAGGCGAGAACCACCGCTTCTTCGCGATCAACAACTGGGAAGCCGAGCTGCACTTCGACAACCTGAAGATCACTCCGCGGTAGTGCTATCCTCCGCGCGGGCGTGGAGCCGTTCGGCAAATACCAGATCTTGCGACGGCTCGGCGCCGGCGGCATGGCCGAGGTGTTCCTCGCGCGCGAGCCGCTCATCGGGGGGCTCTCGAAGGTGCTGGTGATCAAGAAGATCCACCCCGGGCTGGCCCAGGCGCCGCAGTTCCGCGCGATGTTCGAGGACGAGGCGAAGATCGGGGTGATCCTGAATCACCCGAACATCGTCCAGACCTTCAACTACGGGCAGCTCGGGCACACCTACTTCCTGGCGATGGAGCGCGTCGAGGGGGTCGATCTCCTCCGCCTGATCCACGCCGCCGCCGCCGCCGGCCGCAAGGTGCCCCCGGGGCTCGCCGCCTACGTGATGCAGCAGGTGGCGAAGGGGCTCGATTACGCCCATCGCAAGGCCGACGACGCGGGCGAGGCGCTGCACATCGTTCACCGCGACGTCTCGCCGCAGAACATCCTGGTCAGCTTCGACGGAGCGGTGAAGATCGTCGACTTCGGGATCGCGCGGGCGCGCGGGCAGAAGCCCGACGAAGGGGTGGTGAAGGGAAAGTTCGCCTACATGTCGCCCGAGCAGGCGTCGGGCCTCCCCATCGACCGGCGCTCGGACATCTTCGCCGCGGGGATCGTCCTCTACGAGCTCACCACCGGGCGCGCGCTGTTCGGGCGAATGGGCGAGCGGCAGGCGCTGGAGGCGATCCGCAGCGCGCTCGTGCCGCGCCCGCGCGACGCCGATCCCGATCTGCCCGAGGAGCTCGAGCGGATCATCCTCAAGTCCCTCGCGCGGCGGGCCGAGGATCGCTTCCAGACCGCGCGCGATCTCCAGCAGGCGCTCGGCAAGTTCTTCTTCAGCCTCGGGTCGCAGGAGGGGGAGATCTACGAGTCGGGGGCGATGGCGGCGTTCGTCGCGCAGGTGGTGCCGCAGGCCGAGCGCAACCGGATCCGCGCGCTGGAAGAGCCGCAGGAGGCCGGCGGAGTCGAGGCGCGTGCTGCGGCGCGGCGCGCGGTGGCCTCCTCGACCGAGGAGACCTCGCCTACCCAGCCGAACGACGACGAGCTCGCCACCGGACCGTCGGTGACGCCGACCGCGTCGGTGACCTCGGGCGACGCGGGCCACCTGCCGCTCGTGGCCGGACCGCGCGAGCGGAAGAACGTGGTGGTGGTCGAGGGGGCGCTCGGCGGGCTCGCGGCGCTGCGTCGGCAGCTCGGCGAAACGCGCGCGCGCGGCGTGCTGCTCGACTTCCTGCGCGTGGCGGAGCACGTCGCATACAAGCATCACGCCCATGCCGATCGCCTCGACGAGCGCGGCTTCACCTACCTGATCGGCTTGCCGGTGGGCGCCGAGGACGACCCGTCGCGGGCGATCCAGCTCGCGCTGGCGCTGATCGACGCACTCGACGGGATCGTGCGCGATCTCCGCCCGCCGCTGCACCTCTCGATCGGGGTCGAGGCCGGGGCGGCGCTGGTCGGGCGGAGCACGGTCACCGGCGACGCGCGCTTCGAGCACGAGCTGTGCGCCCCGGTCGGGAGCATAGCGCGCCGCCTCGCCGAGGAGGCGATGCCGGGGGAGGTGCTCGTCGGTGGCGAGGTCTTCCGGGCGGCGCGCGGCGAGTGGCGGTTCGAGGAGCTGGAGGCGATCGGCCTCGCGGCGCAAGGCGCCTCCCCGGCCGAAGCCGTGGAGCCGGGCGAGCCGTCGCGTGTGCGCGTGTTCCGAACGCTCGGCGCGACGCCGCGGGCGGAGCGGATGACGGCGCCGGGGAGCGCGCTGTGGGGACGCGAGCTGGAGCTGCAGGCGCTGGAGGACGCCGCGCGCGACGTGGCGACCCGCGGCCAGGGGCGATTTCTCCTTGCCGTCGGCGATCGCGGTGTCGGCAAGCGCTCGCTCGTCGCCCGGCTGTGGGCGCGGCTCGATCCCGCCACCCACCTCGTGCTCCGCACCGTCGGCAGCCTGGGCCGCCGCGACACCCCCTACGCGCTCACCGCCGACCTCGCCCGCGACCTCCTCGGCGTGGGAGACGTTGCGGAGCCGCGCGACCTGAAGCGGATGATCCAGGCAGGGGTCGCCGAGCTGTTCAGCGGCGACGGTGGGAAGCGGGTGAAGCCGATCACCGAGGCGCTCGCGCTCCTGCTCGGTCTCCACGTGCCCGGCGCTGACGAGATCGACCCGGCGGAGCGCCGCCACCGTCTCTACCAGGGCATCCGCGCCATCGGGGACCGCCTGGCGCGCGAGCGCACCCTGGTGCTCATCGTCGAGGATCTCCACTTCGCCGACACCCAGTCCTTCGAGCTCCTCCTCGCTCTGGCGCGCGACCCGCTGCCGCGGCCGGTCCTGATCCTCGCCACCGCGCGCCACGAGGCGCGTCCCCCCGAGCTGGCGGACACCGACGACGGTGGCGTGGAGATCGTCATCGCCGGGACCACCCGCGCGGGCGTCCCGGGGCCCGAGACGCTGCACGAGGACGCGCGGATCGAGATCCTGCTCGGCGAGCCGAACGTCAGCCCGATCTTCGTCGGCGAGCTCTCCCCGCGGGCGCGTGAGGGGCTCCTCCGCGCGCGCTTCGAGCGCCCCGACGACGAGGCGGTGGCGGCGCTGATCCGCACCACCCTCGACCGGGCAGGCGGCAACCCGTTCTACCTGAACGAGATCCTCGAGTCGCTGGCCGAGCGCGGGATCCTGGCGGTGGGCGAGAGCGGCGGCTTCGCCCTCAAGCGCCTCGACACCGAGGTCGCCGTGCCGCTCTCGATCGAGGCGCTGATCGGCGCCCGTCTCGACCGCCTCCCCGACGAGGAGCGCGCCGCGGTGCGCGCCGCGGCGGTGCTCGGCCGGATCTTCCGCGCGGTCGATCTCGCCGCCCTCCTCGACAGTGTCGACGCCGCGCCGCTGATCGAGCGCCTCACCGTGCGCGGGTTGCTCGTGCCGGTCGAGGAGGGGCCCCAGGCGGCGGCGAGGTCCACGGAGCCGCGCGGAGAGTTCGCCTTCCGCAGCGCGCTCGCCCAGGAGATCGCCTACGGTGGATTGGCCGCCGAGGTGCGCGCCTCCTTCCACCGCCGCGCCGCCGAGCGCCTCGCCGGATCGCCGTCCTACCATCGCGGCGCCGACGACGCGCGGATCGCCCATCACCTCCAGGCGGCGGGGGAGCCGATCGAAGCGGGTCGCGCCTTCGCCCGCGCCGGGATCCACGCCCGCGATGTCTCGGGCAACGCCGAGGCCTGGCGCCACTTCGGCCAGGCGCTGGCGCTCTTCGGCGACCAACCGGCTCTGCGGGCCGAGTGCTGGGATCTTCACGCCGAGCGCGAGCAGATCCTGCGCGCCCTCGGTCAGCGCGACGACGAGCTGGCCGAGGTGACCGTCATGCGCCGGCTGGCGGAGGACCTCGGCGACGCGGGGCGCCTGGCGCGCTCGCTGGCTCGTTTGAGCTCCTACTACCTCGACACCGGAAAGCATGCCGCCGCACGCCGCGAGAGCGCCCGCGCCCGGGAGACCGCGCGCGCGGCGGGCGATCGGATCACCGAGGCGGAGGCGCTGCGCCTCGACGCAACGCTGCTGATCCACATCGGACGCTATCCGGAGGCGCTCCTCTGCACCCGCGACGCCCTCGCCGCGCTCGGCGACCCCGAGGACCGCGCCGGACTCCTCGAACGCGCCCAGGTGCAAAGCGCCGTCGGCACCATCGAGCGCGATCAGGGGCGCGGGCAGGAGGCCGCGCGGGCCTACGGCGAGGCGCTCGCGATCCACCGCCGCCTCGGCAGTCGCCGCCGCGAGTCCGCGACGCTGAACAACCTCGGCAACGTGGCGATCAGCCAGGGCGACCTCGAGCAGGCGCTCGCTCACTACAAGCACTCGCTGAAGATCGATCAGGAGATCGGCGACCGGGTCGGGCTCGGCGCCACCCTCGGCAACATCGGTCAGGTTCATGCGCTGCTCGGCGATCACGATCGCGCGCACCGCCACCTCGTCCGGGCCCTCGAGCTCGACGAGGCGAGCCGCGACATGAGCGCCCTCACCGACGCCAGCATCTCGATCGGCCAGGTCGATCTCCGGCGCGGCGAAATCGCGGCGGCGGCGGAGCACCTCGAGCGCGGCCTCGAGCTGGCGCAGGCGACCCGGAGCCGCTACCAGGAGATCCGCGCGCTGGTCTACCTTGCGTTTTGCAAGCTCGCGGCGGGTGCGCCGCCGGACCTGCCGCTCGATCTCGCGCGCTCGGCGGTCAAGCTGGCCCGCGAGGCGGCGATCCCGAACGGGGTGGCCTTCGGGCTGATCGCCGAGGGGCTGGCCCTCGCGCGCTCGGGGCGCCGCGAGGAGGCCGCCGATCGCTCCGCCGAGGCGGTGGCGCTTTGCGACGCCGGACGGGTCGACGAGGCCGAGGAGGTGCTCTTCCACCACGCCCGGCTGGCCGCCGGCGCCGGTCGCAGCGACGAGGCCGCGGCCTCGCTGGCACGCGCGCGCGCCGAGGTGCGGAAAAAGGCGGCCCGCCTGCGCGACGAGCAGTGGCGCTCCAGGTACCTCGCCGCGCCCCCGGCGAGCGAGATCCTCGAGGACTCGACGCCGGGCTGATCGGCCCGAAATGATGCCCCTGACCAACCTGCGGGGGCGCTCCCGCAGGCAGCTGCCTGCCACGCCTTGGTGAAGCCCGCACACGATCTCAAGGTCGCCTGGGTTTCTGCCGCGGTGGAGCGAATCGTGAATCAGACCAGGGGCTACCCCTACTTCCTGCAGGAGTGGGGCAAGCGGGCCTGGGAGGTGGCTCAGGCAGGTCCGATCACCGAGAAGGACGTCGAGGCCGCGTCGGAGCAAGCCGTGGCGGCGCTGGACGAGAGCTTCTTCCGGGTTCGCTTCGACCGGCTGACGCCCATGGAGAGGGGTGTGATCCACGATAGTCGGTGGCTCGACGTGGACGTCGGCGTCGGCGTTTGCGTAGGCGTTGGCGCGATGCCCTCTCGACCCGCCGACGCCGACGCAAACGCCGACGCCGACGCCGACGAGTGCGGCCGTGGTCACCGACTACTTGCGATCACACCCCATGGAGAGGCGCTACGTGCGTGCGATGGCAGAACTCGGACCGGGGCCGCACCGCTCCGGGGACATTGCCGCGCAGCTGAGCCGCAAGGTGACGGCGCTTGCTCCTCTGCGAAACGGGCTGATCGGCAAGGGGATGATCTGGAGTCCGAACCACGGTGACACGGCGTTCACGGTGCCGCTGTTTGACGAGTTCATGAAGCGCATCATGCCCGGGGAACACTGGCTCGCTGGCTGAGCTGAGCCAAATTGAACCGCCGCAGGTGGCGCCACCGCGTCCCCTGGGTGCGCGGGCTGAGGCCCAGCGGGACGGATCGCTACGAGATGAAGCACCTCGGATCGGACGGCATCTCCGGCTCGATGGCGCCCTTCGCCTGATCGGGAGCGAGCTGCTGGAGCTGCCACGCCTGCATCTGCAGTCGTCGCTCGGCGAGCGCGCTCACGTCGCGGATCCGGGCGATGATCAGGCTCGACGTGACCACCACCGCGAGGTGGATGATCAGGAGGCTGGCCTGGGTCGGGATCGGCGGCAGATCGAGGACGCGGGGGAGCACGGTCATCACGCCGTCGTGGAAGTCGTAGGCCGATGGGATCAGCCCGAAGGTCTCCAGGGCGAGCGGGCCGAGGATGGTCAGGCAGCCGATCACCAGCACCAGCAGGCGGTGGGAGCGCTCGCGGCCGAGCATGTAGGACATGGTGTTCACCGTGGCGAGGCTCGGCAGGAGGATGTAGACGCCGAAGAGGAGCGAGCTCGAGGCGACCGCCAGCGAGCTCAGGATCAACAGCGGGTAGGGGGTGGTGTTGACCGGCCGCGGCCGCAGGTACATCCCGAGGCAGCACAGCGCCGCGCCGCCCCACAGCGCCGCCGAGATCCCGACCACCGTCCAGTTGCGCACGCCCATGCAGAGGACCGCGGGCGCGTAGAGGAACCAGCTCAGGTAGACGAAGAAGCCGATCCGCGACGCGGCGCGCTGCTCGCGCATCGCCACCCGATCCGATTCGGCCTGGGCGGCGGGCGGCAGCTCGCGCGGCGGCTCGGTGAGCAGCCGGACCAGCGTGCGGGTCGCCCCGATGTGGCCCTGGTCGAGCGCCAGCGCGCGCCCCACCTCGCGCAGCGCCCGGCTCCGCTCGTCGTTGGCGGTGGGCTCGGCGGAGAGCGCCACCGTCGCCGCCTCCTCGGCGCGCTGCGCGTGCGACGCGGCCATCTCACGCCGCAGTCCGAGATCGCGATCCCCGTCGAGGAAGCGCTCCACCGCCTGACACAGCTCGCGCGCCGTCGGGTGGCGCGCCGCGGGATCGAGGCGGGTCGCACGGATGCACGCCGCCTCGAGCTCCGGCGGCACATCGCGATCCGGGGCCCGCACCGAGGCCCGCGCATCGGCGCCGGTGAGCGTTCCGGCGATCACCTCGGCGGCGCTGTTGCGCCCGTGGAGCGGCTGCAAGGCGAGCAGCTCGAACAGGATCGCCCCGAGCGCATAGACGTCGGTGCGGGCATCCAGCTTGTCGACCTCGCCGCGCACCTGCTCGGGCGCCATGTAGCCGGGCGTCCCCATCATCGCCCCGTGGGCGGTGCGGCCTGCGCCGAGCTCCGGATCATCGACGGTGGTGGCCTCCCCGCGCGGCGCCGGCTCCTCGCGCCCGGCCAGCTTGGCCAGCCCCCAGTCGAGCACGTACACCTCGCCGAAGTCGCCGAGCATGATGTTCGACGGCTTCAGGTCGCGGTGGAGCACACCGCGGGCGTGCGCGAAATCGACCGCCAGGCAGACGCTGGTGAAGGCCGAGAGGAGCTTGCGTCGCGAGAATTGCTGCAACGCAGCAGGGTCGCCCGCGGCGAGCTGGAGGAGGATCTCCTCGACGGTGAGGCCGCGCACGCGCTTCATCGTGAAGTAGAGCGCGCCGGCCGGATCGCGGCCGAGATCGTACACCGGGACGATCGACGGATGCTCCAGCCTCCCCTGCACGCGCGCCTCGCGGAGGAAGCGCATCTGCCGGTCGGCGTGCGATCCGTGGTCGGTCACCTCCGGGGCGCGCACCAGCTTCATCGCCACCTCGCGTCCGAAGCGCCCGTCGAGGCACAGGCGCACCTCGCCCATCCCGCCCTCGCCGATCTGTTCGCGGTCCTGGTAGCGCTTGAAGCCCTCCTCGCCGAGCGCGCCCGCCAGCGCCGACTCCGCGGCGACCGGATCGAACGGCGCGAGCGCCTCGCCGGAAGGCGGGGGCAGATTGGTCGGCAGCGACGAGAGGGTGTCTTGCGGGTGCTCTTGCTGGTTGGCCATCGGGAGAATCGTGTCACATCCCTGGTCACAACCCAGGGGCGCTTGACACCACCGGGCGCTCTGGCGGAGCCTTCCCGTCGAGTCCCCGCACCCATGACTCGCCCAATCGTCCGCATTGTCCCTGCTCTCCTCGCGCTCGTCGCGCTCGTCCGGCTCGACCCAGAGGCCGCCGCCGCGCCGCCCCCCGGCTCGCCCCGCCGGACCCCGGTGGTGACCGCGGTCGAGAAGGTGGCCCCGGCGGTGGTGGCGGTGTTCACCGAGGAGCGGCCGCGCCAGAGCCCATTCCAGGGCGGCTTCGGGCTGCCCGATCCCGAGGAGCTCGACCTCCCCGGGCGCCCGCGCTCCGGCAGCACCTCGCTCGGCTCGGGGGTGATCGTCGATCCGCGCGGCTTCGTGATCACCAACGAGCACGTGGTGGCCGGCGCGGCGCGGATCAAGGTGCAGCTCAGCGACGGGCGCGAGCTGCCGGCCCAGCTCGTCGGCGCGGACGCCTCGTTCGATCTGGCGGTGCTCAAGATCATCACCAGGCAGGCGCTCCCGGCGGTGGCGATCGGGACCGCGCGCGACCTGATGGTCGGCGAGACGGTGATCGCGATCGGCAACCCGTTCGGCCTCGCCCACACCGTCACCACCGGCGTCGTCTCGGCGCTTCACCGCGTGGTGAAGACCCCCCATCGGGTCTACGAGGACTTCCTCCAGACCGACGCGGCGATCAACCCCGGGAACTCCGGCGGGCCGCTGGTCAACCTCGACGGCGAGCTGATCGGGATCAACACCGCGGTCCACCGCGGCGGCCCGGGGATCGGCTTCGCGATCCCGATCGATCGCGCACGCGCCATCGTCGATGATCTGCTCCGCTTTGGCCGGGTGCGCCACGGCTGGCTCGGTCTCGAAGCGCGACCGGCGCGCGGCGGCGTGGTGGTGGTTGCCGTCGAGGAGGGGAGCCCGGCGCACGCTGCGGGGCTGCGCGCGGGCGACATGATCGTCGGGGTGGGTGACGCGCCGACGCCCGACCTGCAGAGCTACCTCGAGCGGACTGCGCACGTCCTCGCCGGCGATGAGGTGCTCCTCAAGACCACCCGCGGCGCGCTCAAGCTGAAGGCAGGCGGCCTCGATCCGCGCGAGCAGGCGGCGCGGATCCGGCGGCGCCTCGGGATCGAGGTCAGCGACGGGGGCGGGCGCGCCGCGATGGTCGCCAAGGTCGCGCGCGGATCGATCGCCGACCGGATCGGCCTCCGCCCGGGCGACGCGATCCTTCAGCTCGGCTCGCGCGAAGTCCGCGGCGCCGCCGACTTCCAGGAGGCGCTCGGCGAGCTGCCGCCCGATCAGGACACCGTGCTGCTCGTCGGGCGCGGCCAGTTCGCCTACTACGTGACGCTGCCACTGTGACCCGAGGGGTCCGGCGAGCGAGGAGGACGCGATGGCGGAGGGATCCGAAAAATCACCGTCGACGGCGCCGCTCGATCGGCTGATCGAACGCGGCCTGCTGCGAACCAACACCGAGCTTGGCGAGAACCGCGCCAACCTCCTCGAGCTCGCGGCGACGGTGCTGGCGCTGGTCGATCTGCTGGTCGAAAAGGGGCTCCTCGACGGCGCGGAGGTGCGCGCCCGGGTCGAGCGCGCGCGCGCCGAGGTGGAGGCGGACGAGTCCTCGCGGGTCACCCGGGCCCGGGTGCAGACCGACACGGGCGACAAGCACGCCGCCGACAACGCGGAGGTCGATTGCGGTGCTCGCTTCGCGCTCTGCCGCGGCGCGTGCTGCTCGATGCAGGTGCCGCTCTCGACCCAGGACGTCGAGGAGGGCATGGTGCGCTGGGACCTCGGCCGCCCCTACTTCATCCTCCACGGCGACGACGGACGATGCGTCCACCAGGACCGCGCCACGCACTTCTGCGGCCTTTACGAGGAGCGGCCGCTGGCGTGCCGCACCTACTCCTGCCGCGGCGACCGCCGCATCTGGAAGGACTTCGACGCGCGCCTGCCGAACGAGAAGGGCATCGCCGCGCTGCTCGCCCAGAAGTTCGCGCCGCCGCTGGTCCTCATCGGCCACCGCCCGACGATCGCGCTCGCTCCCACCGGCAAGGGCGATCCCGAACGCTAAGGGCCCGCGAATGGACAACTCGATCGATGATCGCTGCCGAGGCGCCCGGATGGCGAGGCGCGACGACGGAGAATACTCTCTGTATTTGACGGAGGAGCTTCCCCCCAAGACTACAGAAGGGGGGCAAGCCCCCCGAAGCCTGCCGGGATGGATCGGCCGCGAGGGCGACTGAGTTGTCCATTCGCGGGCCCTGATCTGAGCGGGTGGTTTGAATTCCCGGCCGCGATCCGCTAGATTCTGGTCGATGCAAAATCCGTTCGATTGGGTCAAGCAGGTGCTCGCGGGCGGCAAGACGGGCCTCGCTCTCTTCTCGCCGCCGATCGTCCAGGAGCAGAACGCGATCGTCCGGATCGCCGTCGCGGGCGGCACCGTCGCGGCGCTGTTCGTCGCCGGGCTGCTTGGCGTGGCGGCGCTGGCGGCGCTGATGTTCGCGCTCGCCGCGATCTACTTCCTCTCGACGCAGGTGCTGGGCCTGAAGCTGAACGTCGACCCGCAGGCGTTCTACCAGACCGTGCAGCGCCAGGCCGCCTCCTACGGCGCCAACTAGGGCCGCCTCCCTGCGCCGCGCGCCCGCGTTCGCAGGGCTCGTCGCGCTGGCGCTGCCGCTCTCCTTCGCCGCGCCCGCCCGGGCCCACCAGTCGTCGGTCGCCTACTCGGAGATCGTCGTTGCCGGCAGCCACGTCGAGTACACCCTCCAGATCGCGTCGTCGGACCTCTACGAGGCGGTGGGCGTCGAGAAGGATCGCCCGGTGACTCGCGACGAGGTGCTCGCCGGCCGCGGCAGTCTGTTCGACTACGTCCGCGCCCACGTTCACATCCGCTCCCGCGGCGCGGAGTGCCCGGGCGAGCCCGAAGACCTCACCTTCGTCGACAAGACCGACGGCTTCTTCGCCGCCGCCAAGCTCACCTATCGCTGCCCGCGCACGATCGAGGAGGCGGAGATCCGCTACGATCTCTTCTTCGACCTCGACCCGCGCCACCAGGGCATCGCGCGCATCGCCTACGGCAGCGACGAGGGGCGCGAGCAGGTGTTCCGCGCCGCCGCCCGCACGCTCCAGATCCGTCGCGATCTCGGGGTCTCGGATCACGTGCGCGATTACCTCCACCTCGGCGTGGAGCACATCTTCACCGGCTACGATCACATCGCCTTCCTGTTCGGTCTCCTGGTGATCGCCGGGCAGGCGGGTCTGCGCCGCGGCTTCCGCAGCGTGCTGGTGGTGGTGACGGCGTTCACCCTCGCCCACTCGGTCACCCTGATCGCCTCGGCGCTCGGCTACATCGCGCTCTCGACGCGCGTCGTCGAGCCGGCGATCGCGATTTCGATCGCCTGGGTGGGCATCGAGAACCTGCGCCATCGCGCGCCGCGCCACCGCTGGCTGCTCACCTTCGGCTTCGGGCTCGTGCACGGGTTCGGCTTCGCGTCGGTGCTGAAGGAGATCGGTCTGCCGGAGAAAGGACTCCTCCTCTCGCTGGTGTCGTTCAACGTCGGCGTGGAGGCGGGCCAGCTGGCGGTGGTGGCGGCGGTGCTGCCGCTGCTCGCCCTGTGCGGCAAGGCGGTGCGGGTGCGCCCGTGGGAGATCGCGGCGGCGGCCGGCGGCGTGATTGCCACCTTCCTGCTCTTTCGCAGTTTTGGCGTTTCTCCGATTCCGCTCGCCGGGGTGGTCTTCGTCGGCGCGCCGCTGACGCTCGTCCTTGGCCGCCGCTTCGGCTACGACCGCGTGGTCCGCCTCGGCGGCTCGTCGCTGATCGCGGCGCTCGCGCTCCTCTGGTTCATCGAGCGCATCCTCGACTGCCAGCTCTTCGGCGGCGCGCTCGGCTAGTGTCCTGTCCGAGAAATTCTTGCAGAATTTCTCAGCAGAACACTAGCCATGATCCCACGGGGCGTGCCGCCCCGCCCCGTCGGCAAAGCCGCCTGGGTCCCCACCCCTGCGCACGGTGGCACTTGCCGCCGGGCCGCGGCAGTGCGCGGCCTTTTTCTACTGCGAACTTCTGTGTCGGGACACTAGAACGTCAGGTGCCAGGAGGCGAGTGCGCCCGACGGGAGCGATGCGAGCGAGAGGTAGCCCGGGATCCGCCGCGCCTGCTGCATCTGCACGCCACCGACGAGGTAGTAGCCGATCCCGGTCATCACCACTGCTGCGCCGGCCCCGAGTGTCACCGCGCCGATCGCCCACAGCGGCGTGTAGCTCCGCTCTGGTGAGTCGAGCGCGCCACCGATCGCAGTGGCGACTATCCCGAGCACCATCGCGGCGGAACCCGTGCCGATCAAGATCCCGCCGATCCGCTTCTTTTGCCGGCCGCGCCGCTCGAGGTCCTCGGTGTCGATCTGCGGCGGCACGAATACCACCGTCGGTGGCGAGGGCGGCGCCGGCACCACGATCACCGCCGAGGGAGGCGGGGTCTCCACCACCACGGCCTCTTCGGCGCCCACCGTCCGCGTCACGAGCAGCCCGGCGACGATCAGGACCAGCGAGCGGCAACCCATCAGTAGTTCAGGAAGACGCGCTCCCGAGGGAGCCCGAGCGTGCCGAGCGCCGCGGTCACGCCGCTGACCATCCCCTTCATCCCGCACAGGAGCGCCGTCGCCCGCTCCACCGACGGGCGAACCGCCAGCACGGCGTCCTGCACGTGCCCGGTGGCGCCGCTCCACTCCGCACCGTCGGGCCGCGACACCACCGGCACGAGCTCGATCCCCGCCTGCGCCCAGTCGGCGTGCTCGGTTCGGTAGGCGAAGTCGCCCGGCCGCCTCTGGCCGTAGAAGAGCAGCACCCGCCCGAAGCGCTCCCGGGTTGCGAGTAGCTGGCGGATCGCCGCGCGGATCGGCGTGATCCCCGACCCGGCCGCGAACAGGAGCAGGTCGCCTCCCGCGCTCTCCTCGATAGGATAGCCCTTGCCCTCCACCTCGGAGGTCTCCACTTCCGTTCCCTCCGCGAGCGCCGCCACCGCATCGCCGATCGCGCTGCCGCGCTTCACCAGCAGCTCGGTGGACTGCCCCGGGGCCGAAGCCAGCGCGAAGAAGCCCTCCTGGGCACCGACGCGCAGCGTGAGATACTGACCGGACCGACGGTGCGAGCCGAGCACCTCGGGCGCCACGTCGAGCCGGAGGCCGCGGAGATCGGCGGTCTCGTCCCAGGCGTGGCGGACCGCGGCAGCGTGAAACCCGTTCATGAGAGGAGCGATCGTCAGAAGCTCGGTTCGAGGACGCCGTCCTTGTCCTTCTTCTTGTCGCTGACCGGCTTGAAGCCGCTCTTCGGCTTGGCGGTCCCGCCGGCGGGGGTCGTTGCGGCGCCCGTGCCGGTGTTCGTGCCGCTCTTCTTGTCGCCGGGCGGGGGCGCGACGGCCACCGGTACCACCGACGGGGCGAGCGAGAGCAGCATGTCGTGGTCGCGCTCGGTAGAGACGGTCTTGGTCTGATCCTGGAAGCCGTCCAGCTTGAGCAGGAGGTCGAACTCCGGCTCGCCGGACTTGACCCGCAGCTCGAACGGCGTGATGCCCACCGACTCGGTGACGCCGGCACGGAACGCCTTCGCCCCCTTGGGCTGCGAGTCGACCTTGATCGAGGTGAACACCTTCTTCGGCTTCGGCGGCGGCGCCACCTGCACCACCTCCAGTGGCAGCTGCGGGGGCTTGTCGAGCACGAGGAAGTAGGCGGCGAGGCCCGCTGCCGCCACGCCCGCGCCCACCGCTCCGAACAGCAGCCCGCGGCTCCTTTGCCGCGTCCCCTGCGCCACCTCGCCCGACGCGCCACTGAGCGTCGTGGGCGTCCCCGGGGTGACCATCGCGGTCATGTTCGCCTGCCCGGTGATCGGGCGCTGCCCGGCGCCGTGGCCGGTGATCAGCGCGTAGGCTCCCGTCCCGCCGGTGCGCGGCTGCGAGTCCAGCATCATCGTGCCCGCGCCATCGACGGTGCGCCCCGACGGCGACCCGTAGGACGCGAGGTGCGCGTTCGGATCGGCCATCGCCGCCGTGAACTCCTCCATCGACTGGAAGCGCGCGTCCTTGTTCTTCTCCAGCGCGTGCATCACCACCGACTCCATCCCCGGCGGGATGTCATGCCGGATCGACGACGGCAGCGGCGGCGTCTTGGTCAGGTGGGCGACCAGCACCTCGCCGAACCCATCGCCCTGGAACGGCGTCCTGCCGGTGATCATCTCGTACATCACGATGCCGAGCGAGTAGACGTCGGACCGCCAGTCGATGTTGCCCTTGCCCTCGCACTGCTCCGGCGACATGTAGGCGGGCGTGCCGATCACCAGGCCGGCGCGCGTCTGGTGCTTCGACTGCGCGGCGTCGTCGCCGGTGAGCTTGGCGATCCCGAAGTCGAGCAGCTTGCAGTAGTTGCGATCCTGACCGCGCTTGACGAGGTAGATGTTCTCGGGCTTCAGGTCGCGGTGGACGATGTGGTGCGCGTGGGAGGCCGACAGCGCCGATGCGCACTGGGTGAGGATGTGGACCGCCTCGTTGATCGAGACGCCCTCGCGCTTGAGCCGGGAGTCCAGCCCCTCGCCGTCGAGGAACTCCATGATCAGGTAGACCATGTCCAGGCCGTTCTCGCCCGGGATCTTTCCGAAGTCGACGATGTCGACGATGTTCGGGTGCTGGATCGAGTTGACCGCCTTCGCCTCAGTGAAGAAGCGCGAGACGATGTCCTCCTTCATCGACAGCTCCTCGTGGAGCACCTTCACCGCCACCCGCTTACCGATCGTCGGGTGCTGCCCGAGGTAGACGGCGCCCATCCCGCCCTGCCCGATCTGGGCGACGACCTGGTAGTTGCCGATGTTTTTTCCGACGAGCGACGTCATGGGACACCACCTTCGTGTAGGGCAGCTTGCGCGGGCCCCGCGGGAAGACAGGGAGGGTCGCAATGTTAGCCGCCGGACACCCGTTCGTCAACCGATCTGCCCCAACCGGCCCCAACCGGTCCCCAACCGGGTGCTTAACGGAGAAGGGGGTCCCTCCGCTCACGTAGTCGTAGTCGTAGTCGTAGTCGTAGTCGATTCAGGGGCACTCTCGCGCAGGGGATCACCTCTCCGGCACATGCGCGTGAGCATGACTACGACTACGACTACGACTACGACTACGTGACGAGCAAGAGGGCCCCCTCCGCTGTTAAGCACCCGCCCCAACCCTGTCCCCAGCCTGCCCTCCAAGCTGCCCCAAGCTGCCCCCAAGCTGCCCCAACCTGTCCTCATCCTGCCCCATCCTGTTCCCGGCTGAAACTCGCGGCCGGGGGCCGGGCGTGGTAAGAGGCGGGGAATAAAGGTCCGTTCCGCGGCCTGGATACGCGACTCAAGGAGCTGGAAAACGTGCTGATCCGACGCCTCGCACCGTTCTACTTCGCCTTTGCGTTGGCGCTGGCGCTCGGCCCGGCCTGCGCGGCAGTCCACACCATCCCCGGCACCACTGTCGCCGACTCGAGGGCCAACCGCGATCTGCTCCAAGTGTGCGAGAAGTACCGCCGCGCCCTCGAGGAGCGCGACGCGCCGACGCTGCTGGCGATGGCCGATCCGAGCTACTTCGAGGACTCCGGCACCCCGAAGGGCGACGATGACTACGGCTACGAGGGGCTGAAGAAGGTGATCGCCACCCGGCTCCAGTCGCTGCGCTCGCTGCGCTTCAACGTCGAGTACCGCAGCATCGAGGTCAAGGGCACGCGCGCCCAGATCGAGATCCGCTACGACGCCAGCTTCCAGGTCGCGACCGACATGGGCGACCGCTGGGAGCGCAAGCAGAACGACAAGCGCCTCGACCTCGCCTACAACGGTCACCGCTGGCTGTTCGTCGCCGGGATGTAGCCGCCTGGCGTAGGAGCCTGTTGGGGTAATGCGCCTACTGCGGCCGCCGATCCCTTCGGCCATTCTTCGTCGCTCCTCCTCCGGATTGCAGAAAGCAGTCCGTCGTCGTCGCTTTTCGGCCTGCGGCCTCCCCGTCCTGCGGCGGGGGCCCAGGCCTGGCCTCGGTCTCGGCAGCCTCGCTACGGCGCCTTACCCCAACAGGCTCCTACCGGTTCGCGGGGATGACCTCGGCGAGCAGGTTCTTGGCGACGCGGAGGCGGTAGGCGGCGGTCGAGCGGATATCGTCGATCGGGTGGATCTCGTCGCCGAGCAATTGCTGCGCCGCAGCAAGATCGCGCCCCCCGCCGTCGAGGTAGGCCTCCAGCTTGTGCGCCCGCACCACCGTCGGTGCCACCGAGCCCCAGGCGGTGCGGTGGCCGATCGCCGCCATCACCACCTTGGAGATCGCCTGCGCGGCGCGCGTGCCCACCTTGCGGAAGACCTGGCGGCCCTTCGGCACCACCACCTCGATCGCCACGATCAGCTCGTCGGGGCGGCGCACCGAGGCGCGGTAGCCGGTGTAGAAGTCGCCCAGGGCAATCGCGCGCTCCCCGTCGCTGCTGGCGAGGATCAGGGTGGTGTCGGCGACCGCCAGGACGGGCAGCGAGTCGGCGGCCGGCGAGGCGTTGCCGAGGTTGCCGCCCAGGGTGCCGCGGTTCTGGATCTGGAGGCCGCCCACCTCGCTCGCCGCGGCGGCCAGGATCGGCAGGTGCTTCTGCACCTTCGAGGAGCGGACGCAATCGGTGAAGGTGGTGAGCGCGCCGAACCGAAGCGCGCTCTGCTTGCCACGGCCGTCTTTCGTGATCCCGCGCAGCTCCTTGAGGCCCCACAGGTCGAGGAAGCGGCGGCCCTGGAGGGTCCCCGCGTTGAGCGTGACAAAGAGGTCGGTGCCGCCGGCGAGCGGGGTGAGCGGGCGCCCCTCCGCGGCGGCGTCGCGCAGCATCGCCAGCGCCTCCTTGAGCGTGCGCGGCGAGAGCACCTCGAGCGTCTCCGCGGCGGCTCTCACGCCTTCACCTTCGCCCTGGCCTTGGGGTTCCGGGGCGCTCGCTTCGCCGATTTCTTGTGCGAGCCGAGCGCGCTCTCGACGGCGTCGTAGATCTTCATGTAGCCGGTGCAGCGGCAGAGGTTGCCGGCCAGACCGACGCGGATCTCCTCGCGCGAGGGCGCCTTCGGGAGCGCGGCCGCGGCGACGATCATCCCCGGGGTGCAGATCCCGCACTGCGCCCCGCCGCACTCCAGAAAGGCGCTTTGCAGCTTGTGCAGCTTGACACGGTTGACACGGTTGTCACGTTTTCCACGGCTTGCCGCGAGTCCCTCGATGGTGACCACCTCGGCGCGCGCCACCTGCAGCGTCGGCACGAGGCAGGAGTTCACCGCCTCGCCGTCGATGAGCACGGTGCAGGCGCCGCACTCGCCCTCGCCGCACCCCTCCTTGGTTCCGGTCAGCCCGAGATCCTCGCGGAGGGTGTCGAGCAGCCGCTTCATCGGCGGCACGTCGACCTTGCGCTTCTTGCCGTTCACCGTCAGCGCGAGCTTCATCGGCGACCTCCTTCGAGGGCGTCGAGCGCGATCATGATGCGCTCCGGCGTGGCGGGGACGCGATCGAGGCTGACCCCGCAGGCCTGCCGGATCGCCGCCACGATCGCCGCGGGCGGGCCGTCGATCGGGCACTCGCCCACGCCCTTGGCGCCGAACGGCCCGTGGCGGTAGGGGTTCTCGACGATCTCCACGTCGATCTCCGGCGTGTCGAGGGTGGTGGGGATGATGTAGTTGGTGAGCGTGCCGTTGGCCATCCGACCGTCCTTCATCACCACGTCCTCGTAGAGCGCCCAGCCGATCCCCTGGAGCGTGCCGCCCTCGATCTGCCCTTCGGCGAGCAGCGGGTGGATCGCCTTGCCGATATCGATCACCGCCGTGAAGCGGGTGCAGCGCGCCTCGTAGGTGACCGGATCGACCTCCACGTCGGCGATGTTGCAGCCCCAGGCGTAGGCGCCGTAGGCGTCGCCGCGGTAGGTCTCATCGCTCCAGCGGATCTCGCCCGGCTTCTCGTAGGTCTCGATGATCGTCAGCGGGCCCTTCTCGTCGAGGTGGGCGCGGGCGCGGCGGCGGAACTCCTTCGGGCTGTCGTAGCCGCCGAGCGCCTCCTTCAGCCGCTCGCCGGCGCGCTGGAGGATCCGGCCGATGATCATGCAGGTGCGTGAGGCCACCGTCGGGCCGCTGTCGGGATCGCGCGCGGTGTCGGGGTCGGAGGTGGCCACCCACTCGTAGGGGATCGCGAGGGCGTCGGCGACGATCTGGGCGAGCATGGTGCGCGTGCCCTGGCCGATCTCCGTCGAGGCGACCAGGATCTCCACGCCGTCGCGGGTGAGCACCAGGCCGGCGCGTGAGGCGAGCTTGACCTCGCCGCCGCCGGTGAAGCCCGATCCGTGGAAGAACATCGAGAGGCCGGTGCCGTGCAGGCGGGCCTTGCTGCCTCCCGCGGCTTTGCTGCGGCGCAGCGATT
The DNA here is from genome assembly GCA_009692555.1 of Myxococcales bacterium. Lineage (GTDB taxonomy): Bacteria > Myxococcota_A > Polyangia > Palsa-1104 > SHYY01 > SHYY01. The sequence continues at coordinate 17,115 of SHYY01000002.1, read as the reverse complement.
TGTTGTTGCGTTGCAGCGCGGCCTCGTGGCGCGCCAGGGCGCGGTCGAGCACCTCCTCGGCGCTGACGCTCTCCTCGAGGAGCTGGCCGGTGGCGGTGGTGTCGCCGGGGCGAAGGAGGTTCTTCCGCCGGAGCGCCACCGGATCGAGCCCGAGCTCGCCGGCGATCTTGTCCATGTGCAGCTCGGCGGCGAACTGCGATTGCGGGGCGCCGAAGCCGCGGAAGGCTCCGTTCGGCGGGGTGTGGGTGAGGTAGGCGCGGCCGTGGATGCGGGCGTGCGGGGTGCGGTAGGGCCCGGTGGCGTGGATCGAGGCGCGCGAGAGCACCACCGGGGACAGCGTCAGGTAGGCGCCACCGTCGAGACGGAGGTCGATCTCGATCGCGGTGATCGTGCCGTCGCGCTTGACCCCCGTGCGGTGGCGCACCAGCGACGGGTGGCGCTTGGTGGTTGCGACCAGATCTTCCATCCGGTCGTAGATCATCTTGACCGGGCGGTTGGCCTTGCGGGCGAGCAGCGCCGCGTGGCCGCAGAGAAGCGACGGGTACTCCTCCTTGCCGCCGAAGCCGCCGCCGGTGGTGCTTTGCACGACGCGCACCTTCTCGATCGGCAATCCGAACAGCCGCATCAGCGCGCGTACGACGTAGTAGGGGCACTGCAGCGAGCCGTACACGGTGATCCCGGCCGGGTCGCCGTCGACGCCGGGGAGGGCGATCGCGCCGTTCGGCTCGAGGTAGAGCTGCTCCTGGTGGCCGGTCTGGTAGGTGCCCTCGACGATCACGTCGGCGTCGGCGAACCCGGCGGCGAGGTCGCCCTTCTCGATCGTCAGCTGCTTGAGGACGTGCGTGGCATGGGCGAGATCGAGCACCGGCGCCTCGGGGGCGTAGGTGATCTTCACGCGCGCGCACCCCGCGTCGAGTCGCGAACGATCGGCGTGGGCGAGGAGCAGGATCGGCTCCTCCTGGTGATTGACGCGATCGACCGCCAGGAAGGGCTGGTCGTCGGTGATCATCTGCACCACGTTCTGCCCGCCCGGCGGGACGTCGCGGTGATCGACCACCGTGAAGCCGCTCCAGTCGAAGGCGGGATCGAGGGTGACCGAGAGGATCTTTCCGCGCGGGATGGTGGAGCGGACGGTGCGGCCGTGGATCATCCCGGGGAAGGTGAGGTCGTCGATGTACTTCGCCTCGCCGGTGACCTTCTCGCGTCCCTCGGTGCGCGGCACGTTGGTTCCGACGCTCGGTTGCAGCGCTCGCTCCTTGCCTTTCCGACGGCCCATGGGGGGCGATTCAACTACGGTCGCGCCCGTCGCGCAAGAGGCGCCGATCGAGACGTGATCTCGACGAGGCGGCTCACTTGCTGATGGTGAAGGCGCAGCGGAAGCCGATGTAGGGATCGGTTCGATTCGGGGCCGCGAAGGTGCGCGCGGTCGCGCTCATCTCGTCGTGCGAGGTCGAGTGTGCCGAGCCTCCCCGCACGACCGCGCCGAGCGGCGCCACCTGGGACGTGCCCCCAGGGTAGATGGAGGCCGTGCTCGCGCGAGCGATTCGATCCGGAATGTGCTGTTCCAGGGCATCCTGGAAGGGGGCAAGCTGGCTGGAGAGAACGAGCAGTGGGACCTTGGCCTCCGCTTCGCCTTTGGTGGGGGCCCCGGCAAGGACACGGAGATGATCTACCACCTGGCGTTCGTCGCCGGGTGGGCGCTGCGGTAGGGTTCCCGAGCGTCGGCTACTCCTCGGGATCGTCGGGCGGCGGGGCGGCGGCGCCGTAGAGGGGCTGGGGGCCGGAGAGGTCGATGAAGGTGGCCTGATCGGGCGGCGGGCGGAGATCGGGGCGCGTCGCCAGATCGGGTGGGGCGGGGTTCATGGAGAGGTCGGTCTTCCCGGCGGCGGGGCGGAGATCGGCGACCGGGCCGCCGTCGCTGGTGGGCGGGACCGCGCTGGTGCGGCAGCCGGCAACGGCGAGGGAGGCGCCGAGGGCGAGCGAGGCGGTGCGGCTCATCCGGCGCAGGCCCGAGGGCAGCGTTCGCGGCGTCAGCGTCGGCAGCTCGCCGTCGCAGAACGGGCAGCGGGTCTCGGTGATCTGGACGTGGCGAGCGCACAGCGGGCAGGGAGCGAGATCAGGCATGTCATTCTCCTTGGGGAATGTCTTCGCCGGGAGGCCAGTCCTCGACGACGATCGCGAAGCGTCCGTAATCGAAGGGCACCCCGGGAGGCGCCTCCACGCGCACCACGCGCTCGCGTTTGTTGCGTTGCAATAATTCGAGCGCCCGGTGGTGGCAGTAGGGGTTGTCGCCGCGCCGCCCGGTGAGGACGTGCGAGGTCCACGAACAACCGCCGAGGCAGGTCTCGGCGTAGTAGCAGGTGCGACAGAAGCCGGCGAGGTCCTCGACGGTGCGCTCGCGGGTGAATTGCAGGGCGGGGGCGCGCTCCCAGATCGCGCGCAGGCTGTGCTCGCGCAGGTTGCCGCCCACGTAGTCGGAGGTGGGCAGCGACGGGCAGCCCTTGATGTCGCCGTTGGCCTCGATGCCGAGGGTGAGGCGGCCGGCGCTGCACGACGACATGTGACCGCGCGGCAGGCGACCGCGGAGGGTGGCCTCGTGCGGGCCGAAGTAGCCGATGTTGTTGCCGGGGGCGAGGTAGATCTTCGCGGCGTCGGCGCGCGGCTTGAGGCGGGCGAGCAGCGGCATGAGCTGCAGCATCTGCCACGGCTCGAGGAGCAGCTCGGGGTGATCGGCGGCGCGCCCCATCGCGGCGGTGAGCTGGACCTGCCAGGTGTGGATCCCGGTGGGAATGAGCGACTCGAAGATCGCCTCGACTTCGGACAGGTTGCGCGCCCCGATCTGGGTGTTGGCAGCGACGGGGATGCCGGCTTCGCGGAGGTGCAGGAGCGCGGCGATCGCCGAGGCGTGGCTGCCCTGGACACCGCGGAGCTCGTCGTGGGTGGCGGCGAGGCCGTCGACGGAGACCGAGGCGCTGCGGAGGCCGGCGGCCTTGCACTGCGCGGCGCGTTCGCGGGTCATGCCGCGCCCGCCGGTGGTGATGCTGCACAGCATGCCCGCGTCGGTGATGGCGCGGACGACTTGCGGGAAGTCATCGCGGAGGTAGGCCTCGCCGCCGATCAGCGTGACCTCCTTCAGATCGAGATCGCGAAGCTGGGCGACCAGATCGAGCGCCTCATCGGTGGAGAGCTCGCCTTCGCGGGCGCGGCCGGCGCGGGAGCCGCAGTGGTGGCACGCGAGGTCGCACTTCAGGGTCAGCTCCCACACCGCGTAGATCGGTCGCCAGCGACGGTCGACCTCGCGCGCCTCGGGGGCGAGCGGGAGGCGGTGGCGCACCTCGGCGCGGGCGGGGACGGTGGGAAGCGAGCGGTTCAAGTGTTCGTTGGCTCCTTGCTCGGTTACTCAGTCCCCGAAGACCCAGGGGACGCTGTGGTGCCGCCTGCGGCGGGTCGATGAGGCTCAGCCGTCGGATCGCGGTAGACGTCGTCGACGGACAGCGATACGCCGAACGAGGCCACTTGCGCCACGGCGCCGGGCCCGGCCTCGGTGAGGATCCAGTGATCGCCCTCGCGGTGGTAGACCTCGATCCGGCGCTCCTTCTGGGAGACGAGAACATCGTCGCACAGCGACGGGATGCGGCGGTAGTGGGCGAACTTGTCGCCGCGGTCTTCCGCTTCCGTGCCGTCGGAGAACACCTCGGCGATCAGGATGGGATTGATCGCCGCCTGGTCGTCATCGGGGGCGCGCTCCACCTTGCCGCAGACGACGGTGACGTCGGGATAGGTCGCCTTTTCCGTCGCCAGGATGCGGACGCGAAGGTCGGAGGTGAAGACGTTGCAGGGACGACCGGCCAGCGCGTTGCAAAGCGCTGCGATGAGGTTGCCGGCGAGGCGGCTGTGCTCGATGGTCCCGCCCGCCATCGCGAAGATCTCTCCGCGCAGGTACTCGTGCTTGACCGGGCTCACCTGCTCGGCGGCGAGGTACTCGGCGTAGGTCATGCGGACCCTGGGCAGTGCGCTCATGCGGCGGAAGATAACATGTTTTCCGTCGCTGGCGACGGGCGTGGGGGCTTACCCGGGCACCATCGCGCAGAAGGCTCGCGCCTCGGTGTGGTCGGGGGCGGGCTGGCCGTTGCGGTCGATCGTGAAGCCGACGCTCTGCGGGGACCGGGCGGCGCACGAGGCCCTCTTTTCCAGGCGCCAGCAGGGATAGCTCGATGGGGGCTTGGAGCAGCGCGGGAGGGACCCCCTTCTCCGTTAAGCACCCGCGCGTCCACCGCGCGTCCACCGCGCGTCCCGCGAGCATTGACTTGCGAGGTGGGGGGGGTGGCAACGTCCGGCCGTTGCGACCGCGATTTTCAGTACCCCATCACACGCGTAAGAGGACAAAGATGCGAACAATTCGTTATTTGACCCTGTTGCTGAGCGGGGCTCTTGCCGGCGCCTTGACCGGCGGGTGCGCGGAGGGTCCGCTCGATACCGGCGCGGAGAGCAGCGCCATCACGCATGGCGAGCTCGACGGGGACGCGCACCCCTTTGTGGTCCTCATCCTCATGGAAGTGAACGGCCGGCCGGCTTTCCGGTGCAGCGGCACCTTGATCTCGCCCACGACGGTGCTCACCGCGGGCCACTGCACGGGAGCGCCCGGCGAGCTCTCCGGCATTCGCGTCTTCACCGAGTCGGTCGTCCAGAACGGCGCCAACAACTACCCGTTCGCAGGGCCCAACGCCGTCGAGGCGGTGGCGTGGTCCACGCACCCGCAGTACGCGAGCGCGACCTTCTTCCTTCACGATGTCGGCGTGATCAAGCTGGCCGCGCCGATCCATCTGGCGTCGTACGGGGACGCTGCCGCAAGTCAACCAGCTTGACGCGCTCTCGCCGCGCCGCGACACCGTCTTCACTGCCGTCGGTTACGGACTCCAGCGGATCAACCCGGCGATGATCGAGGCGCAGAAAATCCGCATGCGCGCCGCGCCCTCGCTGGTGCAGATCAACACCGGCTTCGTCGGCCCGGGCTCGCTGCTGCTCTCGAACAACGCCTCGACGGGCGGCACCTGCTTCGGCGACTCCGGCGGCCCCAACTTCGTCGGTGGCAGCAACCTCGTCGGTGGCGTGACCTCCTTCGGCCTCAATGGCGCATGCGGCGGCACCGGCGGCGTCTTCCGCGTCGACCGCGCCGATGTGCTCAGCTTCATCGCATCGGCCAGCCGGGACTGATGGGGGCTCCCCGGAAGTCGAACCCGCGATGGCCACGCGGAATCAGCGTCACGGCGTCACGGTGACCACGGCGTGAAGTGGCAGGTCGCGCGAGGAGGCGCCCACTTCGAAGGTGTAGTCCGCTGGCTCGACGCGAAAAGCGGCCGCGCCCTCGTCCCATGATGCCAGATCTTCGATCTTCACCTCGATCGTCACCGCCCTGGTTTCCCCCGGATTGAGGTCGACCTGCGAAAAGCCGCGCAGGGCGCGCACGGGCCGCCGCAGCGCGCCCTTCCCACCGACGTAGAGCTGGACGGTGTGGCGACCGCCCTTCGCCCCGGTGTTGGTGACGTCGCAGGTGGCGCGCACGGTGCCATTCGCCGAGGCGGTGGCGGGCTCTACCAGCAGGTTGGCGACGGCAAACGTGGTGTACGAGAGGCCGAATCCGAAGGGGAACAGCGGCGCGACGTGGATCTCGTCGAGGTGGCGGTAGCCGTGCAGCGGGCCGTAGGCGACCTTCTCGGAGGTGTTGTCGAACGGCGGCAGGTCCGCCTCGCGCGCCGGGAATACCAGGGGCAATCGCCCCGACGGGTTCACGTCGCCGAGCAGCACGCGGGCGATCGCGGTGCCGCCCTCCATCCCGGGATACCAGGCGAACAGCATCGCCTCCACCTCCGGCACGAGGTCACCGACGGTGAGCGCGGCGCCCGCTTCGAGCACCACCACCACGCGATCGGAGCGCGCGGCGACGGCGCGGATCCACGCCACCTGGTCCGCCGGCAGCGCCAGCGACTTGCGATCCCCGGCCGCCACCTGCGCCTCGCCCTCGTCGTCGGAGGTGAGCCCCGCGATCACGATCACCGCATCGGCGGCGGCGAGGAGCGCGTCGTCGGCCGGCGAGGAGGGAGGCGCGGCGAGGTGCACCACCTCGACTCCGGGCGCGGCGGCGCGCAGCCCGGCGAGGGGGGTGACCACGTGCGATGGCATCACCGAGCTGCTGCCGCGGTCGCCGATGTTCGCGCTGTCGGCGAGCTTGCCGGTGACGACGATCTTGCGGAGCTTCGCCCGCGCGAGCGGCAGCAGCCCGCCCGGGTTGGTGAGCAGCACCAGCGACCGTTCGGCGGCTTCCCCTGCCAGCGCGACGTGGTCGGGGGTCTCGCGCGCCGCGAGATCGTGCGTCGGCGGCGCCGTGTCGACGCGGTAGCAGAAGCGCGCGCGCAGCACGCGCCGCACCGAATCGTCGACGGTGGAGAGGGGCACCTGGCCCGCTTCGACCGCCCCCTGCAGCGGGTCGCCATACACCTTCGCGAAGGGCATCTCGAGGTCGAGCCCGGCGCGTGAGGCGGCGAGGGTGTCGTGCGTGCCCCACAGCCAGTCCGACATCACCGGCCCGGCGAACGACCACTCGCCCTTCAGGATCTCGCGGAGGAGGTGATCGTTCTCCGAGCAGAACGATCCGTTGACGGAGTTGTACGCCGCCATCACGGCCCCCACCCTTCCTTCGACCACCACCCGGCGAAAGTGCGGCAGGTAGATCTCGCGGAGCGTCTGCTCGTCGACGGTGACGTCGACCTTCAGGCGGGTGTTCTCGATGCTGTTGACCGCGAAGTGCTTGGCGGTCGCCAGGACGTGCCGCTGGGCCCCCTCCACGAACGCCAGCGCCAGCGCCCCGATGTGGTGGGGATCCTCGCCGTAGGTCTCCTGGGCGCGTCCCCAGCGCGGGTGGCGCAGCACGTTCATCGTCGGGGCGAGGATCACGGCGGCCCCGGACGCATGCGCCTCGCGCCCGATCGCCTCGCCGATCCGCCGCTCCATCTCGGGATCGAAGGTCGCGCCACGCGCCATGGCGACGGGAAACGCGGTCGCCGGTCCGGCGGCACGGCCTACTCCGCGCGGTCCGTCGATCATCGCCAGCGTCGGGATCCCGAACTCGTCGATCCCCACCGCGGGCCAGGTGCCGTCCGCCTGGATGATGCTGCCGTGCATCAGCGCGACCTTGTCGGAGAGCGACAGCCTCGGCAGAAGCCCGTCGATGCGCCGCTCGACCTCCCCAGCGCGCGCCTCGGAGCCGCAGTAGGCGATGATTGCCGCCGTGGGAGCAGACGACGCGGGCGGCGTCGCACCGCAGCCCAGAAGGATCGGGGCCGCCAGGATCAACCGAGAGAGCGTGCGCATCGGGGGACGAGCGTGCCCCGCTACTGGATGCACGCCGGCTTGATCGGCGGACTCTGGTTGTTGTCGTCGCGGCATTCATGGAACTTGAGGTTTTGCGGGTCGACGATGATCTTCGCGTAGAAGGTGTCGTTGAAGGTCGCGTCGCCCTGCGCGAGCGTGATCACCAGCTGCTCGCTCTGCCCCGGGAAGAGGGCGTGCGTGGTGGCGGTCTTGCCGACCAGCTTGTCCCCCGGCGTCACGAACAGGTGCACCACCACCCCGCCCGGGAGCGCGGCGAGACCGAGGTTCCGCACCGCTGCGCGGAGCACCACCGGCGTCGTGCAATCGGCGGTCAGCGAGGCGGTGGCGTCGGGCGCGTCGAACACCCCGCGGTCTTGCACGTTCTGCCGGAAGTTGTTCAGCCACGGCAACTTCCAGTTCGGGATCTCCTGCTTCGGGATCGCCCCGTAGAGGTTCGGCGCGTGGCAGGCCGCGTCGCGCGCGTCGCAGATGTTGGTGACGTGGTAGCTGTGCTGGTTCCACAGCGTGCGCGTGCCGACCCAGCCGCCCGCCTGATCGCCGAACACCGTGATGCCGCGATACGCCGGGCCCTTCGGCGGCGCCTTCCAGGTCGCGCCGTTGACCGTCGCCCCCTTGCCGTTCCCGTCGACGCACTTCCAGTTCACCGGACTCGCGCCGTTCGAGATCATCACGATCTCGGCGTGCCCGTCCCCGTCGACATCCGCCACCACCGACGCCTCGGTGGCGGTGAACGAGGTGGTGGAGGTGGAGAAGCGCACCTTGCCGGTCGGCCCGTCGAACACCCACAGGAAGCACTCGTCGCCGTACACCACCTCGGCGATCCCGTCGGCCTCGAAGTCGAACACGCTCGACCCGGTCACCGACGAGGAGAGGTCGTGGTTCTGCGTCTTCCAGAGCAGCGTCAGCTTCTTCTGCGCGAGGTCCGCCTTGACCACGCTGTAGAAGTCCGCCTTGGCCACGCCGATCTCCGGCTTGCCGTCGCCGTCGAAGTCCGCCACCGTCGGCGGGCCGCCCGATCCGCTGCCCGGCAGCATCAGCGGACCGAGCACCGTTTTTCCGGTGGCTCCCTCGAGGATCCAGAGCTGCCCGTTCGCCACCAGCACCGCCTCGGGCTTGCTGTCCTTGTCGAAATCGCCCACGCCGGGGAAGCCCTCGGGGAGGTCCTTGCGGTCCCACAGCATCGTCCCGTCGCCGCGGTAGGCGGTGGTGCCGGCGAGCAGCTCGAGGTTTCCGTCGTTGGCCCCGTCGAGATCGACGAACGTCGACAGCTCCTGGTTGGCGCCCCCGCCGCTGCCGCCCGCGCCGACGAACTTCCGCGTCAGCGCATTGTTGGTGGTGGTGAAGACGGTCGCGCCGAAGGCGATCTCGGGCCGTCCGTCGCCGTCCATGTCGGCGAGCGCGGGACCGCCGCCCCACCCGTCGGTGCCGCCGGGAACCGGCTTGTCGCTGGTCCGCAGCACCTTGCCGGTGTGATCGATCAGCACCACGTACTTCTCGCCGGTCACCGCGATGATATCGATGAAGCCGTCGAGATCGACGTCGCCGATCGCCACCGAGAAGCCCATGAAGCCCATCGATCCCTGGCCCGCCTTGCGGAGCGACCACACCTCCTGGCCGGTTCGCCCGTCGAGCACGCGCAGCACGCCGGTGTCGCGCGGGCTGTTGGTCGGCGCCACCGCGCCGCTCACAAAAATGATGTTCGGCGAATCGAGCTCGTCGATCTTGCCGTCGCAGTTGGCGTCGTGCAGCCGCCCCACCGTCGGGGTCGACCAGACATCGGTGTAGTTCGGGTACTCCTTCGCGGTCGGGCCCCAGCTCCAGCGGGCCACCGGCGTGAGCACGCCGACCTTCGGGTGGTACTCGCACGGCGCAAGGCAGCCGCCGTCCTGGACTCCGCCGTCGCCGCAGCGCGGGGGCGATTCGAGGCAGCGCCCCGAAAGCGGCAAGGGCTGGGTGCAGGTCCCCGCGTCGCCCAGCCCGCCGCCGTCGCTGGCGCCGCCGTCGGAACCGCCCGAGAGCCCGGTCTCGCAGTACTGCCCGGGCGCGCAGTCGTTGGCGGTGTGGCAAGGCTTGCCGGGCGTGACGCACTTGTCGAACAGGCAGACGGTTCCGCCCGGGCAGCACGCCCCGCCGCAAACGTCCGCCTCGGAGGCGCAGCATCGCCCGCCCACGCACACCCCGCCGTCGCATTCGACCGACGAACCGCACGCCGATCCCCCATCGCTCGGCCCATCGCCGGCGGAGGCGTTCAGATCGATCGGGGCGTCACCGTCCCCGCTTCCGGGGAGCCCGCCGTCCGACGATCCGGTGCTGGGACCGCAGCCGACCACGAACGGCGCGAGGGCGAGGGCCAAGACAACGTCGGCAAGCCGCATGGAACCGCTCCTTGGCCCCACCGTACCACGGCGGCTACACGCGCCAGTGATCGGCCGCGAAGTTCTTGTCGGGGACGGTGAGCGAGAGGCGCCCGTCGCGCGGGAAGCGGCCCAGCGCCACCTCGCCTTGGTGCAGTTGCACCATGAATTCGATGCGCGCCCCGGGCGCGAGCTGCAGACTTGCAAAGGGCACCGACAGCTCGACCACCTCGCCGAAGCCGAGGACGCCGCCCTGCCCGAGGTCCCGCCACGGCCGCGCCACGTCGTCGCCACCGTCCGGGGTGCCTCGGTCGCGCAGCGAGAAGTGCTCGGCGGCGAGGGGCGCAGAGAGCTGCACTTCGCGCGCGTCGTCGACGATCGTCACCTCCAGCGCCGCCCCGCGAAGCCGCGCCCGGGCATCCGGCGCCGGATCGAGGCGCAGGTAGAGCGTCCGCTCGTCGAAGCCGAAGTGGAGCGTGGTGAAGACCGGCCCTTCGGCCATCGCCGCCCCGCGCGGCACCTCGTAGCGTCCGGCGTCGACCCAGTCGAAGTAGCGGTTGATCTTCCCATCGATGGTGGGGCTGATCAGTCCGCGCGGAGGCTGGGCTTGCCGCGACGGACCGCCCCTGGCCACCGGTTCGCCAAGCTCCGCCGGGACGGACTCCCCGAGCGCGCTCCACGCGGCGGCGAGGTGGGCCCGAAACAGGCGATCGAAGGTGGCGTCCTCCGCCGAGTGGAACGGCTCGCCGAACCACCAGAACCAGTCCGATCCCTCCGCCGCGAGGAGGTGTCCGTAGGCCTCCTCGATCCGGCCCGCCGACAACCCGGCGTCGCTCCGGCTCTTGTCCCCTGCGTCGTCGACGGCGCGCTGCCACCGCTTCCGCGCGCGGAGGAGCAACTCCCATGCCCGGTTCTTCACCGGATCGGCGATCCAGATGTGAAAGTCCGAGTCGATCCACGATCCCGAGTGGAGGCGCGTCAGCGTCGCCCGGGCGGGGTGCGCCGCGAGGTGCTGGCCGATGGCCACCGCGCCCACCTCGCGGTCCTGCTCGAGCGCGGTGAACAGCCCCTCGAGGAACGGCTCGCCGGCGCCCGGGTAGGACTCCCAGGGGTTCTCTCCGTCGAGGATCACCGACACCAGCGGCGGCTCACCCCCGTCGGCGCGCGCCGCCGCCCCGAGCCGCCCGGCGTGGCGGATCCGCCCGATCAGGTCCTCCACCCCGGGGCGCGCCTCCCCGAAGGCGTAGGCGAAGCCGATCCGGTCGGAGATCTCGCGATCGCGAAACACCAGGTCGACTCCTCCGAAGCGCCACGGTCGGTGGAGCTCTCCGCGCGTCCGTCCGGCGTGGCCGTCGCCGCCGCCGGAAAGCGATCTCCAGAGGTTTCCCTCGTCGGTGGCGAGCCACGAGATGCCCTCGGCGTGGTAGGCGGCCACCGCCTCCGGCGAGAGCGATCCCTCGGGTGGCCACATCCCCTTCGGCGGCGCTCCGAAGGCGCGGGTGTGGGCGTCACGACCGCGCGCGATCTGCGCCCGCGCATCGGCCTCGAAGGGAAACCGTTCGGGCAGCACCGCTTGCGGCAGCGCCCGCCGCGCCGCGTCGCTGTCGCAGAGCAGCGGCACGATCGGGTGGTAGTAGGGCGAGGACGCGAGCTCGACCTGCCCGCGCTCGGCGAGCCGTCGCCACGCCGGCAGCACCTCCGCGCAGGCGACCCGCCCCGCGGCGATCACCGTCGCGAGATCGTCGTTGGTGTAGCCGCGCCCCTTCCGCTCCAGCTCGGCGATCGCCTTGCCGTCCTCCCCGGCGCGCGCCGCGAAGCCGAGCCACGCGAGGTGGAACAGCACGGTCAGATCGCGCAGGTCGCCGTCGGTGAACCCGGGGGCGCGGGCGGCGATCTCCTCGGGCTTGACCTCGCGCCCGCGCTTCTCGAGCAGCTCCCGGTAGCGCGGCCGCGGCTCGACGTTGCGTCCCCAGTGCACCGAGAAAAGGGTCTTCAGGAGGAACTCGCGCTCCTCCGGGCTCCACTGCGAGCGCGTCGCCACCTCCAGGTACGCATCGCGCGTCGTGCCCGCGACGTACCCTTCGATCTGCGCCACCAGCGACGGCACGAAGTTCACCGTCAGCGACACCCCCGGGTGCCGCTCGAGCATCCGCGCCACGTCGAGGTAGCTGCGTCCGGCGTGCAGCCGCACCCACGGCATCTCCGCCCGCCCCGTCGTCGGATCGACGTAGAGCGGCTGGTGCATGTGCAAAAGAAATGCGACGTGGGTCCTGCGCGCCGCCGACATCGCGCCCTACTCGAACCGGTAGTTCTTCGGCACCACCACGATCCCGTCGCTGATCGTGAAGCGCTCTTTGTCCTTCTCGAGGTCGATCCCGATCGTCTCGCCGGAGGGGATGTGCACCCCCTTGTCGATGATCGCCTTCCGCACGCGCGCCTTGCGCCCCACGTCGACCCCCTCGAACAGGATCGACTCCTCGACGTGCGAGTAGCTGTTGACGCGCACCGACGGGCCGAGCACCGAGCGGTCGATCCGCCCGCCCGAGATGACGCAGCCCTCCGACACCAGCGAGTCGGTGGCGATGCCCATGCGCGCCTTCTCCTCGTCGGCGAACACGAACTTGGCGGGCGGCAACGGCTTGGCCCAGGTCCGCACCGGCCAGCGCGGGTTGTACATGTCGAACACCGGCGTCACCTGGATCAGGTCGAGGTTCGCCTGCCAGTAGGACTCGATCGTCCCCACGTCGCGCCAGTAGCCGCGCTCGCGCTCGTGCATCGCCGGGATCTCGTTCTGCGAGAAGTCGTAGACGAACACCCGGTTCTTGCCGAGCATCTGCGGGAGGATGTTCTTCCCGAAGTCGTGCGCCGACTCCTCGCCCCCCTCGGCGTCGGTGAGCAGCTCCTTGATCAGCGCGCCGGTCTCGAAGATGTAGTTGCCCATCGAGGCCAGCGCCCACCCCGGCCGCCCGGGGATCTCCGGCGGCACCTCCGGCTTCTCGACGAAGCCGGTCATCTCCCACGCCTCGTTGACCGCGATCACCCCGAACCCGCGCGCCTCATCCACCGGGACCGGGATCGCCGCCACCGTCAGCTCGGCGTGCCGCTCGAGGTGAAAATCGACCATCTGGCGGACATCCATTTTGTAGATGTGATCGCCGCCGAACACCGCCACCAGATCGGGATCCTCGTCGGTGATGACGTTCAGCGACTGGAAGATCGCGTCGGCCGATCCCTTGAACCAGTCGCGTCCGCGCCGCTGCTGCGCGGGCACCGCCTCGACATAGAAGTCGAGCATCGCCGGGAGGCGCCACCCGCGCGCGATGTGGGTGTTCAGCGAATCGGACTTGTACTGGGTGAGGACCTTGATCTTCAAGAGGCCCGAGTTGACGAAGTTCGACAGCACGAAGTCGATCAGGCGGTAGCGCCCGCCGATCGGCACCGCCGGCTTGGCGCGGTCCGCCGTGAGCGGCCACAACCGCTTTCCCTCGCCGCCGGCGAGCACGATGGCCAGCACGCGGGGCGCAGGCCCCTTGCGCGGTGAGAACGCCTCGACCATGACCCCTCCTTGACCTAGACCTAGTGTCCGATGACGCCGGTCTGCACGAGATAGGCGACCGTGCCGCCACCGACGATCAGCAGCGCGACCAGAGCGATCCAGATCCCCATTCGGCCGGTCCGCTTCTTGTCCGCCTTTCCGCCCTGACCCTGGATCCCCGCGGCCACCGCCGGCACTCGCCCCGGCGTGAGGACGCCCCCTTCCAGCATGTCCTCGATCCCGCCGTGCTGGCCGGTGGCGGACCGCCTCGGCGACGGCGGCGCGATCGGTGTCGCCACCCGCGCCGACTCGCTCTTTTGCGCCGGCGCGAGGTGTCCGTTCACTCCGTTGGCGCCCGCCGCAGCGCCGAACGGCCCGCCGGGGTCGACCACCGTCGCGTCCACCTCGTCGGTCCAGCTCCGGGTATCCACGAACGCGCCCGCGTCCAGCGGTCGCGCCCCGTCAAGGTCCTCGGGCGAGAGCGGCCGACCGCCCGATCCTGGCTGCTCGCTCGCCACCTCGCCCGCCTCGAGCGAGGTGAACTTCAGAAGCTCCTCGCGGATCAGCTCGTCGATCAGGCTCTGCGGCGTCTTGGCGACCGGCTGCGTCTTCTGCCGCTCCGCGACGCAGTTCTTCACCAGCGCCGAGATGTCGCGGCTGGTGACCTTCAGGCCGCGCGAGAAGAGGTACTGCGCGATCGCGTCCTGGAGCTCGCCCGCGGTCTGGAAGCGCTGGTTGAGATCGCGCGCCAGCGACTTACGCACCACCGCCTCAAGCTCCGGCTCGACCTCCGGATTCTGCTGCGTCACCGACGGCACGCGCGCCTGGCGCACCAGCTCCACCGTCTGGTAGTCGTTCTCTCCGTAGAAGAGCCGCTTCCCGGTGAGCATCTCGTACATCAGGATCCCGACGGCGAAGATGTCGGCGCGCCGGTCGACGTCCTTCCCTTGCGCAGCCTCGGGAGAGAGGTAGGAGAACTTGCCCTTCACCACGCCCGGGTCGGTCGATTCGAGCTGCGAGTTCGCCTTGGCGAGCCCGAAGTCGACCAGCTTCACCTCGCCCATCTTCGAGATCAGGATGTTCGGCGGCGAGATATCCCGGTGCACGATGTGGAGCAGCTTGTTCGTCTCGGGGTCGGCGAAGTCGTGCGCGTAGGCGAGGCCCTTGCACACCTCCATCATGAGGTACAGGACGTGCGCCACCGACGGGCGCTTCCCCTGCCGGCGCATCGACTCGATGATCCCCTTCAGGTGGATCCCGTCGACGAACTCCATGACGATGAAGTAGGCGCTCTCGCCGCCGGCCTCGGGCGGTGACATGCCGATGTCGAACACGCCGACGATGTTGGCGTGCTGGAGGTGCAGCGACAGCCGCGCCTCGTCGAGAAACATCGAGATGAACTTCTTGTTCTTGCAGAGGTTCGGAAGAATTCGCTTGATCGCGATGTTCTTCTTGAAGCCTTGCAGGCTCTCGGCGACGCCGCGAAAGACCTCGGCCATACCGCCAGAGTCGATGCGATCGGTGATCCGGTATTTACTGTGGTCGGCCAAGGCGATTCGCCCGAAGGATCATCTTAGACAGGAACGATTCAGGAAGCAAACTCACGCCTCGGGCCGGAGTTCGGCAGGCACGCCGGAGGGCGTCCCTGGTCACGTCTCCTCGCCGCCGCCCGCCTCGTCCGCGGCCTCTCCATCGCCGGAGGCCGCCCCGCCCCCGCGGTGCATCTCGCTCTGGCTCAGCTCCTCGCGCTCCCGCTCCTCCTTGCAGTCGATGCAGAGGGTGGTCACCGGCCGCGCCAGGAGACGCTTCACGCCGATCGGCTCGCTGCAGTCCTCGCACTCGTTGATCGTGTTGGCCTCGAGCCGCTCGATCGCGCCGATGATCTTCCCGAGCAGGAACTTCTCGCGATCGCGCAGGCGCAGCTCGGTGGAGAAGAGCTCCTCCTCCATCGACTCGTCGATCGAGTCGCGGCCGATGTTGCGCTCGCGGTTCATCGAGAAGGCGAGCCCCTCCTGGGCGTTGCGGAGCAGGCGCTGCTTCTCGGCGTTGAGCGCGGCGCGGAGCTGCTCTCGTTCCTTCTCGTTCAGCATGTGGATTGCCTCATCTCTGTCGTGGGGCTGGAGGTGAAAACCTGACCGGAGTCTAGCGAGCCGCCTTCGGAGGTGTCAACGCGCCCCGGCGAGAACGACGCGAGAACGGCACCCGCTTTCGGCTTGCTTTTTTCAGGGGGGAGGGATCGAAAGGCTGTCGTTCCCGGGCGCGACGTAGAAGATCAGCTCGCCTTCTTCTCGCGGATCAGCACCGGCCGCTGCCGGTTGATCACCACCTCGGCGTTGACCACGCACTCGCGCACGCCGGTGAGCGATGGGATCTCGTACATCACGTCGAGCATCACCTCCTCGACGATCGCCCGCAGGCCGCGCGCGCCCGACTTGCGGCGGTAGGCCTCCTCGGCGATCGCCCGGAGCGCGTCCTCGGTGAAGCGCAGCTTGACGTGCTCGAGCTCGAACAGCCGCTCGTACTGCTTGGCGAGGGCGTTCTTCGGCTTCCACAGCACCTCGGTGAGCGTGTCCACGTCGAGCGCGTTGCACGAGACGATGATCGGGAGCCGCCCCATGAACTCGGGGATCATCCCGTACTTGACCAGATCCTCGGTGCGCGCCATCGCGCGGAGGGCGTCCTTGTCGTCGTGGCGGTCGGCCAGCTT
The DNA here is from genome assembly GCA_009692555.1 of Myxococcales bacterium. GTDB lineage: Bacteria > Myxococcota_A > Polyangia > Palsa-1104 > SHYY01 > SHYY01. The sequence continues at coordinate 1,130 of SHYY01000002.1, read as the reverse complement.
GGCGCCGAAGCCGAGCCCCCGCTCGCCGACGCGGCGGCGGACGATGTCCTCGATCCCGTTGAAGGCCCCGGTGCAGATGAAGAGGATGTCCGTGGTGTCGATCTGGATCAGCTCCTGCTGCGGCCGATTGCGCGCCCCGTCGGGGGTGATGGTCGCGGTCTTGCCCTCCAGGATCTTGAGCAGCGCCTGCTGGACGCCCTCGCCCGAGACGTCGCGCGTCACCGACGGGCCGCCGCCCTTGCGGGCGATCTTGTCGATCTCGTCGATGCAGACGATCCCGCGCGCCGCCTTTTCGACGTCGCCGCCGGCGTTGCGGTAGAGCGCCTTGATCACGCTCTCCACGTCCTCGCCGACGTAGCCGGCCTCGGTGAGCGTGGTGGCGTCGGCGATCGCGAACGGGACATCGAGCTTCCTGGCGAGCGTCTGGGCGAGCAGCGTCTTGCCGCAGCCGGTGGGGCCGAGGAGGAGGATGTTGCCCTTCGAGATCTCGGTCTCGCTCGCTTTGCCGCGCGAGCCGACGCGCTTGTAGTGGTTGTAGACCGCCACCGAGAGCGCCTTCTTGGCGCGCCCCTGGCCGATCACGTAGCGATCGAGCTCCTCGGTGATCTCCTTCGGGCGCGGATACTTCGGGCGCTCCTGGGCCTCCTCCTTGGCGATGATGTCATTGCACAGGGCAACGCACTCGTCGCAGATGAAGACCCGCGGGCCAGAGATCAGCTTGCGGACTTCCCGGCGACGCTTGCCACAAAAGGAGCAGTGAAAATCGTCCATCGGCCTTGATACCTCGCGCTGGTCCGAGATTCTTGCATGGAAGGGAGCCCGGTGCCAATAGCCGGATGCCGGCTGGGTGCTTAACGGAGAAGGGGGTCCCTCCGCTCACGGAGTCGTAGTCGTAGTCGTAGTCGTAGTCGATTCAGGGGCACCCTCGCGCGGGGGATCACCTCTCCGGCACATGCGCGTGGGCATCTCCACGATGCGGGTCAGCAGCTCCATGGCGTGTCGCCGAGTGTCTTCCAAGGCGAGTTGCAGGACCGCAAAGGCATCCACGATCGCCTTGCACTCCATCGCGGAGCCCCGGGCGATGCTGTAGAAGCGGGCGCCATCCGGCGCTCCGAAGCGGCCCGCTCCCT
>SHYY01000267.1 GCA_009692555.1 Myxococcales bacterium | reverse complement strand
CGCATCGTGGAGATGCTCACGCGCTTGTGCCGGAGAGGTGATCCCCCGCGCGCGAGTGCCCCTGAATCGACTACGACTACGACTACGTGAGCGGAGGGACCCCCTCCGCTGTGAAGCACCCGGAGGAAATCACGCGGGGCGATCGCCATCGAAAAATGCAGCTTGCCGACCTAGCCGACGTGGCGCCGCTGGGCCGGAGCAGGGGCCGGCGGGGCGGCCTGCGCGGGTTCGGCGGCGTCTCCAACGTGATCAAGCACCAGCATCGTCATGTCGTCCTCGCGGACCGAGGAGAAGCGGTGGATCTCGGCGAGCACGTGCTCGATCAAGCCGCCGGCGCCCGCGGCCGCCCGCTGCCGAATCAGCCCCTTCAGCCGGTCGTAACCGAACATCTCCCCGCCCGCTGCGTGCTCGACGATCCCGTCGGTGTAGAGCACCAGCAGGTCGCCCGGAGCGAGCGTGAAGTCAGTCCGCGGCAGGAGGTGCTGTGCGAGATCCTCCACCATGCCGAGCCACGCCCCGTCGAGCTCGATCTCCTCCACCGTGTCGGTCGCCCGCCGGTAGATCATCAGCGGCAGGTGCCGCCCCACCGCCGCGAAGCGCCCCTCGCCAAGGACCTCCACCAGCGCGAACGTCATGAACATCTGGATGTCCATCCGCGCGAGGTTGCGGTGCAGGGAGCGATTGAGGAAGCGGTAGATCTCGGGCAGCGGTGCGGTCTTGTTGGCCTCCAGCACGCCGAGCAGGCTGGCCCGCGCCATCATCATGGTCAGCCCCGAGGTGACGCCGTGGCCGCACGCGTCGCCGATCGCCAGGAAGGCGCGCTTGCCGTCGAGGTCGATCACATCATAGTAGTCGCCGCCCACCTCGCTGGCGGGCACGGTGCGGCCGCTGACGAGATTGCCCGGGAGCGTTGGATCACGCGGCAGCAGCAGGGTCTGGATCTGCTGCGCGACCTCCATCTCCGCGAACAGGGCATCGCGCGCCTCGCCGAGCTCCCGCGTGCGCTTGTGCTCGCTGCGCAGGGTGTGGCCGAGAATGGACATGATCTGCGCCCACATCAGGCCGACCATCGCCATCACCCCGGCCACCCGCAGCGTGACGTACCAGTCGGGGCGGTCGATCCACCACCAGGTCGAGGCGAGGAAGAGCAGGGCGTACCAGCCGACCAGCACGCGGCCCCAGAACGGGCGGCGCTTGAGCAGTCCGAAGAGGAGCCCGCCGTCCATCATCAGGATGACGAAGCCCGGCCACCACAGCGCCAGGTTGCCGTCGCTGAGCACGTAGGCCGCCGGCGCGATGACCGTCCCGCAAAGCGCGCGCACGACCTCGATCGCGAGCGGACGGGGCGACCGCATCGAGAGCCGGCTGATCGAGAGGTTGGCGATCAGGAAGAGGAGCAGCACCGCCGGCGTGCGCCAGGAGGTGGTGCCCCCCAGCCAGGAGTGGATCGCGACCGCGGCGGAGAGGGCGCAGAAGCCGCCGAAGAAGGTGTCGGCAGCGACGAGCGCCTGCTGGTGGCCCCTGGAGAGGCGGGCCACGGGCAACCAGGGTGGCGTGGTGCGAGCACCATCCATTCGGGTGTTTTCCGTGAGAGCACTCACGGGCGGATGGTAACATGATGAAGGCGCTTGAGCGAAATTCTGCGCGCAACGTGGCGCCGGACCGCGTACCGACTACTTGCGACCGCACTTTGCATCCGGGCAAGCCTTGACAATCCGCGCGTTGCGGCTTTCCATTCCCGTGTGCTGCACGCCAACCGGCTGCGAATTGCTCTCCTCTCCGCGCTCGCTTTCGCCGGCTGCGGCGAGGCGCCCATGGTGCTCCCCGGAGGCGGCGACGGCGGCGCGCAGGCGGGCGATCTGGCAGGCGCTCCAGCGAAGATGAAGGACCTCGCGGTGGTCGCGGATCTCGGGGACGACACGCCGGACGTGACCCCCGACGGCGGCGCGCCGGCGATGCCCGATCTGTCGGCGAGCGACCTGGCCAGCGGGATCAAGATCGGCGGAATGGCGCGCGTCACCGCCGGGATGCTGAACCTCCGCGACGGGCCGACCACGATGGACAACATCCTCGCGGTGATGGCGTGCGGGACGCAGGTGATGGTGGTCGGCGGGCCGATGAACGGCTGGTGGAATGTGAAATACCAGCAGTTCACCGGGTGGGCGTCGGGCAACTACCTGGTCGCCGAGGCGGCCTTCGATCCGTCGGTGTGCGGCGGCAAGCCCGACGGCGGCGCGCCCGACATGGGCGGCGTGCTGCCGAACGACCAGGCGGGGATCATCAATCTCTGCAAGGGCGCGGTCGGCTACTCCTACTACTGGGGCCACGGCTCGTGGCGCCTCGATGGCCAGCAGATCGGGTCGTGCATGGGGAACTGCCCCAATTGCAGCCACAACGGGGCCTATGGCGCCGACTGCTCGGGGCTGGTCTCGAAGTGCTGGCAGATCCCGAATCCCTCGCCGGTGACCACCGATCTGCACCCCTATTCGACCTTCAATTACTTCAATCAGACCACCCACTGGTCGGTGGTCCCGCGGGCCAAGATCCAGCCGGCCGACGCGCTGGTGCACAACGCCAATGGCGCCGGCCACATGGTGCTCTTCGAGAAGGGCAATGACCCGTGGGGCAGCGTGTGGGTCTACGAGTGCAAGGGCTGCTCGTGGGGCTGCGTGCACAACACGCGGACCTTCTCGGCCGACTACAAGACGATCCGCCGCGAAGGCCTCTGATCTGATCGCGCCCCTTAATAGCCGTTTTCGACCAGCCAGGCCGCGAGATCGCGGTAGAAGCGCAGCGCGTCGAAGGTGTTCTTCGCGCCCGGAGCATCGCCGAGGAGCTGATTGACCTCGTCCATGTGATCGGCCGGGACGCAGCCGAGGAAGGTGCCGTGGCGGGCCGAGGCGACAGTGACCAGCCCGTCGTGGACCGGCTTCGGCTTGAGACCTTCGAGGATGCCGCTCGGGACAGCCAGCACCGGGTCGATCGAATCGAGCACGACCTCGAAGCGGCTGATGAACAGCGGGCTCTTGGGCGACGAGCACTCGGTGTCGCCGTTGGAGCCGGCGGAGCGCCCGGTGATCGAGAAATAGGCGACCCGCGGGTCGTCGGGGTGACGCGCGAAGAAGTCGGCCGCGCCCTTGGAGGAGAGCCGCGCGATCTGCGCCCGGGCGTTGGAGTCGTAGCCGTTCAGCGCGCCGTAGAGGTCGAGCAGCGACGCGATCGCCTGCTGCGCGCCCGGCCCGCCCGAGGTGGCGACGTCGGCCGCCGGGGTGCCCTTCATCGGCGAGGCGAGGGTCACCACCGACGCCACGCGGTCGCCGATCCGGCTGGCGACGAAGCGCACGGCGAAGCCCCCCTGCGAGTGGCCGATCAGGTTGACCTTCGCCTTGCCGGTCTGCGCGAGCACCTTCTCGACGAAGGCCTGCACCTCCGGGCCGCGCACCTCCGAGTCGTTGATCGGATCCTGCTGCGAGACCCACACGTCGTGCCCGCTCTGACGCAGGGCGTCGGGCACCTTGTAGAAGTAGTCGATCGCGCCGACCTTGCGGAAGCCGCCCATGCCGTGGACGAGCACGATCGGGTAGGGCGGCCCGGAGCGGTCTTCGAGGTCGGCGGGCGCCTCCGCGCCGGCGTCGGAAGGGGGGCGAGCGAGGTCGGCGGAGCGGCGAAGATCGGGGCGCGCGGTCTCGATGTCACCGACGCAGGAGGCGGCGAGCAGGCCGGCGGCGAGAGTGGTTGCGACTCCACGGCGGCGCATCGCGCGCAGTATAGCGCCGGGCGGGAGCGGCGTACCGGCAGCGCGGGCGCGAATCGGGTAGATTCCGCCGATGAGCGACCGGCCGGCGATCGATGTGCGCGACCTCGATTTCTCCTACTCCACCGAGCCGCCCTCCCGGCAGCCGCCGGTGCTCCGACGGCTCTCGCTGGTGGTGCCGCGCGGCGTGCGCTGCCTGCTGGTGGGGGCCAACGGCGCCGGCAAGACGACGCTCCTCTCGCTGCTCGCCGGCAAGCACATGATCGACGACGACGCGGTCCTGGTGCTCGGGTGCCCGGCGTTCTCCGACACCTCGCTGGTCGATCGGGTGGCCTTCCTCGGCGGTCGCTTTCCGTTCGATGTCGACATCGGGGTCGATGAGATCCTCGCCCGGAGGACGAGCGCCGATCCGGCGCGGCTGGGCCAGCTGATCGCGGTCCTCGGGGTGCAGCCGCGCTGGCGGATGAGCCGCGTCTCCGACGGACAGCGGCGCCGTGTGCAGATCCTGCTGTCGCTGCTCCAGCCGTCGGAACTGCTCCTGCTCGACGAGGTGACCACCGATCTCGACGTGATCGCGCGCGCCGACCTGCTCGCCTTCCTGCGCCGCGAGACCGAGGAGCGGGGCGCCACGATCCTCTACGCCACCCACATCCTCGACGGCCTCGACGCCTGGGCGACCCACCTCGCGTTCCTCGACCAGGGAGCGATCCGCCTGATGAGCCGCCTCGACGCGATCGTGGAGTACCTGGACCTGCAGCGAAGGGGCGCATCGTCGCCGCTCCTGCGACTGGTGGAGGAGTGGTTGCGGCGCGCCTGAGCCCAGAGAGCTAGAAGTCCAGGCCCAGCGCCAGCGTGAAGTGCGGAACGACCAGACTGAGCCGTCCGGTTGCGCTGGGCAGCGCCCGCCCCGCGAGATCGTCGCCGCACGCCTCCAGCGACGAGGCGGCGTCGACACAGGCGACCCGGCGGCGCGGATCGAAGGCGCCCGGGCTGGCCTGGGTCGGCACCTGAACGGTCAAGCCCGCCGCCGCGGTGAGCTTGAGCGCGGACCCGCGCCACACCGGCTGGCGCAGCTCCCCACCGACGGTGGCGTCCACCTTGTGGCCATCGATCGCCTCGGGGCTGGCATGGTCGCCCGCCACCGCCGGGCTCTGGTAGACCAGCGAGAGCGCCAGGCGCAGCCGATCGATCGGTCGCCAGCGCAGCCCCAAGGCCTCCACCGCCACCGACGGGCGCAGCCCGCGCGCGAGCACGATCCGGTCGGGCGCGCCGGCCTTGGTCACCGGGTCCCCGGACAGACGCACCACCAGACCCCGCACCGCGGGATCCCCGTAGGGATCATAGCTGCCGTAGGTCACCAGGCGCACCCAGGCCGTCAGATCGAGGCGCTCGCGGAGGAGAATCCGCGCGCCGAGGTGGTAGACGTCGGGCATCCCGTAGGTGATCGACGCGCCGCCGTGGCAGGGTGCGAGGTTGCCGTCGCGGTCGGTGCACACCAGCTTGCCCCCGGCGGCGGTGACCTGTGCGCCGAGGGCGTCGGGCGACTCGTAGGCGCGGTTGTAGTCGCTGCCGTTCGACGGGAGCGGCACGATGTGCATCCATGACACGCCGAGCCACAGGCGGTCCGCGGGCTGGCCGAGCATGCCCAGCCCGATCGCGAGCCCCGAGGGCTTCGGGAGCACCCCCCGCCAGAAGCTCCCCCCGTCGCCGTGGACCTGGATCCGCTGCGCAGAGGCCGGGTTCTCGTAGCCGCTCGCCGCCACCCCGGGGCTGCCGCCGTCGAGCGCCGCGTCGCGGTAGAAGGTGAGGTCAGCGGTGGAGTCGATCGTCGAGAGCGAGATCCCGAAGTACGCCCGCGGGTGCAGCTTGAGCGCGCCGGCGAAGGAGAGGTAGATGTGGCGAAAGCTCTCCGAGACCACGTGGTAGCCGGAGGGCAGGGTCAAGGACGAGAAGGCGTCCGGTTCCTTCCAGGCGCGGGCGTTGTCCCACGGCGCGTAGACCGCGATGCCGAAGGTGAAGTTGTCGAGACCGAAGTCCCAGGTGAAGGCGGAGAAGTAGCGCAGGTCGGTGTCGTCGAGGCTCTGCGACGGGAAGGTGCGGTCGGCGCCCGCTCCCGGGACGCCGGTGGCTGCATCGATCGGGTCACGGTGCCAGGAGCCGCGGGGGACGAGGAGCTGCCCGGCGACCAGCACGCGCGGGCGCCGCAGCGCGCCGATCGCCGCGGGGTTCCACCAGATCGAGGTCGGCTCGAAGTCAGTGGGCCCCTCGAAAACCGTCCCCCCTGGGCGCAGCGACAGGAGCGGCAAGGCCGCGGCGCGGGCGCCGAGGCCTGCGACCAGGATGGCGATCAGCCCCGCGCGCACGCCGCGACTGTAGCCCGGGAGCGGACGCGGAGCCAGCCGGCGGCCCGTGGCCGGGTGCTTAACAGCGGAGGGGGCCCTCTTGCTGGCTCTTGCTCGTCACGTAGTCGTAGTCGTAGTCGTAGTCGTAGTCGTAGTCGTCCCGTCCGCAGCGACGGCAATCGAACTTCCTCCCGCAACAAATTCCTCCTGCCAACCGAC
>SHYY01000052.1 GCA_009692555.1 Myxococcales bacterium | reverse complement strand
ATCACCTCGTCCTGCGTCTCCGAGACGGTGAAGCGCATCCGATCCAGCTCGTGGAGCAGATCGTTCGGAAACTCGAGGTCGGCCTTGTCGACCTCGTCGATCAGCAGCACCACGCGCTGCGGCGACGAGAATGCCTCGCCGAGGGGCCCGTGCTTGATGTAGCGCCGGATGTCGCGGACGTCGCCGTCGCCGAAGCGCGAGTCGTAGAGGCGCTGCACCGTGTCGTAGACGTAGAGGCCGTCCTGGGCGCGCGTGGTCGACTTCACCGGCCAGTGGATGAGCCGCATCCCGAGCCCGGCGGCGACCGCCTCGGCGAGCTGGGTCTTGCCGGTGCCGGGCTCGCCGCGGACCAGCAGCGGCCGCTCGAGCGCCAGCGCGCAGTTGACCGCCGCCTCCAGCCCCTGGGAGGTGAGGTAGTGGGACGTGCCCTGGAAGCGTCGAAAGTCGCTCATCGCCGGGAGGCTAGCACGGCAGCTCACGTCACTTCGGTGATCAGCGCCCCCATCCGCTCCAGCACCCGCTCCGGGATCTCGTGCCCGCCGCGAAATCGGACCCACTCCACCGCCAGCCCCGCCCCCTCCAGGAGCCCGCGCAGGCGCTCCGCACCGTCGACGGGGAGCAGCGGATCCTCGCTGCCGTGGCTCTGCACCACGCGCAGGCCCAGGCGGCGTGGGGCGAGCTTCTTCCACTCCTCCTCGGCGAGCAGCGTGCCCGACATCAGCACCAGGCCGGCGAGCGGGCGATCGGAGTGCAGCGCGACGTCGCACGCCAGCATCGCGCCCTGCGAGAAGCCGCCCAGAATCAGCTTCGGCGGAGCCATCGTGCGCTCCACGTCGTCGAGCAGCGCGAGAAGGTTCTGGCGCGCCTCCGGCAGCCCCTCGGGGACGGTGCTGGCCAGCTCGCGCTGGCGCCCCTCCATCATCGCTTGCTGCATTGCATCAATATCGATCAGCCACCACGCGCGCCCGCCCGCGAACTGCCAGCCGAGGGAGAGCGGCGCCTCGGGGAAGACGAAGCGCGTCCCTCGCGGCACATCGAGCACCCGCGCGAGCGGCACGAGGTCGGTGCCGGGCGCGCCGAAGCCGTGCAGCAGCACCACCACCGGCCCGTCGCCGCCGCCCGAGCGATCGGCCCCACCCGTCAGGTGAACCTTCAGGCCGCCGAAGGTCGCGTCACGCATCAGCGGGATCCCGCCCCGGGGGCCGAGGCGACGAGCGCGCGCACCACCACGCTGGCGCAGGCCAGCCCGAAGGCGCCGGTGACAAAGCCCGCGGTGCCGTAGATGACCCGGCGCTCCTCGCACGAGTGGTGCTCGTTCTTGCCGCCCGGGCAGACGCAGCGGAAGCCCTCCTCGCCGTCGTAATGCACGTCCTCGGGCTCGGCGGGGCGCTCCGTCGAGTAGACCGCCGGGATGCCGAACGGGCCGATCCCCGGGAAGGCGTGCTTGTGGCGAAGCACGTGGCGCACCACGTTGGCCAGCGGATCGAAGCGCGTCTCGGCGAGGTCGGCGATCGCGATCGCCGTCGGATCCATCCGTCCCGAGGCGCCGGTCGAGCAGACCACCGCGATCCCGCGCGCGCGGCACTCGGCAAGGAGGTGGCACTTGGCCTTGATGTTATCGATCGCATCGACCACGAAGTCGGGGCGATCGTCGAGCAGCACGCCGGCGGTGCGCTCGCTGTAGAAGAGCGGGACCGGCTCGACCTGCGCCTGCGGGTTGATCAGCCGCACCCGCTCGGCGAGCACCGCCGCCTTCTGCCTGGCGATCGTCCCCTGCAACGCCTGGAGCTGGCGGTTGGAGTTGGTGACGCAGATCCGATCGAAGTCGACCAGCCGGAGGTGGCCGACCCCGCTCCGCGCCAGCGCCTCGACGGCGAACGACCCGACTCCGCCGAGGCCGATCACCGTCACCCGCGCCCCGAACAGCCGCGCCATCCCCGGTTCACCGACCAGGCGACCCATCCGATCGAAGCGCCGGTGGAGCCGCCAGGCGGTCTCTCCCTCTTCGCTGGGGTTGCCGATCGCGGGCGTCGGGACGGGCGGCAATTCGTGTTGCAACTCCATGGCTTGGGCTCCTACGAGGGCAGGTGGAACAGGCGGCGCGCGTTGGCCTCGGTGTAGGCCGCGACCTCGGCGGCCGGCTCCTCGCGGATCCGCGCAACCGCCTCGATGATCGCCGGGAGGAAGGCGGGCTCGTTTTGTTCCGTCCGGTGCGGCTCGGGCGTCTGGTCGGGGGCGTCGGTCTCGACCAGCAGGCGGTCCCGCGGCACCGCGCGCACCGCCTCGCGCTGGCGGCGCGCATTGGCGAAGGTGACCGGTCCGGCGAAGGAGAGGTGTAGACCGAGGCCGACGTAGTCCGCCACGAGATCGGCCGAGCCGCTGTAGCTGTGGACCACACCCTCGACCGGCGGACCCTCGCGCAGCACCGCCACCGCGGGCCCGTGGGCGCGCAGGATATGGAGGATCACCGGCAGGGCGTGGCCGTGGGCGAGCGCCAGCTGGGCCCGGAAGGCGCGCTCCTGGCGCGGGAGGCTGCCCTTGCGCTCGCCGAGCGCGTCGAGCCCGATCTCGCCGATCGCGGCCGGCGCGAAGTGGGTTTTCCCGTCGAGCAGCGCGGCCAGGGCCGCCACCATCCGCTCGCTGGCCTCATCGTCCACCTCGGCGACCACCTGCGGGTGCACTCCGTAGGCGACCGCGATCCCGGTGTGCGCGCGGGCAAGGCGGTCCTCGTCGTCCCAGCCCTCGGGATCGACCCCGGCCAGCAGCAGGCCGCGCACTCCGGCGGCGCGCGCACGGGCGAGCAGATCGGAGGCGTGACCGATCCGGCGATCGTGGAGGTGGCAGTGCGAATCGAACATGGTTTTCCGACGGGGAGGGCGACTATAGCAACGAAGCCGCCCGCAGGCACGCTCGCCCTCGGGTCAGGCGGGCGGCCACTTCCTCTTCATGCCGTTCTCGTCGACGATCAGGCCCTTCGCCCCAGGGGGGCAGCACCTGCAGCATCTTCAGGAACTCGAGCCTGGCCGAATTTGACATAACCGAACATGATCGGACGGTTGCGGGCCGTCGAGGGTCTTCCAGATCGCCGCGCCCGTTCCCGTCGTCGCGCCCGTTTCCGGGCGCAGCGCCTGCGACCTACTTCGAGGGGATCGGCGGCGGACGGCGACGGGCCCCGCGCTTGGCGGCGACCACCGCCGGGCGGACGATCTCCCAGCGACGGGGCGGCTCCTCCTCCAGCAGGTCGCCGAAGAGCTGCTCGGCGTCGGGCGCGTAGTCGAGCCTGGCGAAGTCGCCGCGCATCACGTTGTAGTAGCGGCTGACGTCGTCGGAGGCGCCGTTGGTCAGGCGCTGGAACACCTTCACCGTCGGAAACACGTCCGCGCCGAGGACGCGCAGGGTGATCATCTTCCCGTCGCCGCTGGCCTCGGCCCGCCACTCGCCGCCCCAGCGACGGCGGATCACCTCGCCGAGGTAGCCGCCCCACACCTTGGCCATCTGCGCGATCTGGTCCTCGGTTTTTTTCTGGCGCAGCAGGCGGCCGAGCCCGCGCGGCAGCCCGTCATGCAGCCCGGCGAGGCAGCGCTCCACCCGCGTCACGCTCTCCTCGGAGAAATCGAGGTCGACCTGGAAGCGCTCCCGCGCCACATCGATCGCATCCTGGGCGTACGCCTGCATGACGTGCGCAATCGTGAGTCCGGCCATCGCAAGCTCCTCGAGTTGATCCGATCCAGATCTAGAGCCGCCCGGAGCCCAAGTACATTTTTTTTCGTCTAGAAGGTGCCGACCGCGACCAGACCGCCGCGCCCCGGGCCCACCGACGGGACAATCGAGTAGCGCGGGGTGTCGCGGACCGTCACGTTGCGCTTGGTCATGAAGCCGGCCGCCGCCATGGCGAGGCCGCCGGCCTGAAGGATCGTGTCGACCACCAGGATGAAGCCGAGCATCCGATCGCTGGAGCCCTCGGTCGGGCAATAGATGACCGTCTCGGGATCGGCGCTCTTGCAATCGAACTTCTCGCGGTACTTCGCGAGGTAGGCGACCGGGCCGAACACCGGGATCGCCAGCCGCCCCTCGCCGCTGACGAAGCCGCCCGCCGAGGTGAAGAGCCACAGCCCCCCGAAGGTCGCGATGCCGGCAGCGCCGAGGCCGGTCCGACGCCGCACCTCGACGTGGGTCCGCACCTCCTGGGGGTACCAGGCCGGCTGCTGGGGGGGGACGCCCCAGCCCGGGTAGGGCTGGAGAATCGGGGAATCCGGGTAAGGCTCTGCAATCGGCGGCGTCGCGACAATCGGGTTTTCCATCGAGGTGCGCGGGGCGTCGGGTCCGCAGTCCTCACGAGTCGGATCACAGGCCTCCTGGGCGCGCGCCGGGGCGGAGGCCAGGGAGAGAAGCGCGAGCAGCGCCACAGGGAAGAGCGTGCGCACAGGATCACCTCGTGGAGTTCGAGAAGGAAGAACGGCGGCGGAGACGCGAAAGGCAAAGGGCGAGCGCGGCCAGGGCGATCCCCAAGGGCCCGTCCTTGCCGGTCGGAGCGACCGAGCAGCCGCCGTACGAGACGTCGTCGCCGAAGAAGTTGCGCTGCTGGGCGCTGTCGCAGGTGTCACGGGCGCCGGCGGCGAGGCTGTCGTCGGTGCCGACGGTGGCGGAGCCGGCGACGGTCGGTCTGCCGCGGTCGCCCACGTCGAGCGCCTTGACCTCGAAGTCGGAGAGCGCGTAGAGCCGTCCACCGACGGGGAACGAGCGGCGGATCGTGCCGCGCAGGTTGACCGAGCCCTGTTCGGCGAAGAACGCCTGCTGGATGTCGACCAGCTGGAGTTGGTTCTTCACCGCGCACAGCGAGCGGCCCTTGTCGTCGGAGGACCAGTCGACGGTGGCGTAGGGGATGACCAGCACCGGGACGTTCTCGCCGCCGAGGCTGTCGAGGATGGTCACGCCGCGGTGATCGAGGTTGGCCTCGGAGGTCGCGCCGCCGAGGGTGATCTGGTGCAGCGCGACCGGGTTCGAGGGGTTGGAGACATCGAAGAGGCTGAGGCCGACGGAGCGGAGGTCGGCCGCGCGCCCGACGGCGACCAGGCGCTTGCCGCGCGGAAAGAGGTAGTCGCTCCAGCCCGGGACCTGAAGCTCGCTCTCGATCACCGGGTTTCGCGGGTCCTTCAGCGAGATGATCCACAGCGGATCGGTGCGGCGGAAGGTGACCACGTAGGCGAGGTCGCCGTCGAAGCGGGTGGCGTAGAGCTTCTCGGAGCGGCCGATGCTGCCGAGGCCGCCGAGGAAGGTGATCTGATCGGGATTCGTGACATCGAGGATCGAGAGGCGGCTCGACGAGGCCGAGCTGTCGAAGGTCACGATGCGGAACTGGGCGCCGGCGAGGTCCATGTGGAAGCGCCCCTGGGGAGCGCCGGGGACGGTGAACGAGCCGCGCGGGGTGATCGTGCCGGTGGGCGCGATCGAGAAATACTGCACGCGCGTGGTCTGGCCGGTGGAGCCGGCGGCGGCGGCGACGACGATCGCGGTGGCGGTGACCAGGATCTCCTTCGATGCGCCCGGGAAATCCGCCTGGTCGACGACGTGCGGAGCGCGCGGGTTGGCGAGGTCGATCGAGACGGCCCGGGAGCCCGAGCCGGCGGGGTTGGAGGAGACGGCGAAAAGGGTCCGGTCGACGGTGCGGCTGGCGACCAGCGTGCCCGGGAGGCAGTAGCGACCGCGGATCTCGGGCGAGGATTTCATCTCCGCGTCGACGATGACCAGCTCGGAGCCGGAGCTCCAGCCGCCGCTCTCGACGCCGGGGAGGGCGCGGCAACCGTCGGTGGCGGCCTTCAGCAGAACGGCCACGATATCGTTCGGCTGGACGTACAGCTCGGCGCCTGCGCCGCCGGTGACCGCGGCGCGGCCGACCAGCCGGGGGTGCGCTGCGTCGGTGAGGTCGACGACGTTGAGGCCGGTCTCGCGGTTCTGCACGTAGAGAGTGGTGCCGGCGACGCGGTAGAGGTCAGGCTCCTCGATCAGCGCCTCCTGCCGCTGGTTCTCGGCCCCGATCGTGGGGGAGGCCTTGTCGGCGCCCGAACCGCAGCCGGCGAAGGAGAGAAGAACCGAGCAGGTGAGAATCCGGGTGGTGGAGGTCGCGGTCGTCAGGTTCGTCATGTGTGCTCCTCGCCGCCCCCCTTTTCCAAGGGGCGGGCCACTCGACGGTAGAGCAAAATCCATGGGTTGGCTACTTCGGGAGCGCCGCCAGCGCGCCCACCCGGACATTCCTGTCGCGATCGCGCCCGTGGTATCTCTGCCCGCCACATGCCAAGCGCCGCCGACATCGAGCTGGCCTTCTACGAGAAGTTCTTCTTCTCGCAGAACCTCGAGCCCTACCCGGTCCAGGAGAAGGCCTTCGAGATCATCCTGCGCGGCGAGAGCGTGCTGGTCACCGTGCCGACCGGGACGGGCAAGACGCTGATGGCGAAGGCGGGGATCTGGAAGGCGCTGGAGGAGGGGAAGACCGCGGTCTACACCACGCCGCTGCGCGCACTCACCGAGGAGAAGTTCCGCGAGCTCTCCGACGACTTCGGCGCCGACAAGGTGGGGTTCGCCACCGGGGACTACAAGGTCAATCCCACCGCGCCGGTGCAGGTGGTGGTGGCGGAGATCTTGTGGAATCGGATCTATGGCGACCGCGTCCACGCCCCGGCCGATATCGTGATCATGGACGAGGGGCACTACTTCAACGAGCCCGAGCGGGGCTACGTGTGGGAGCAGTCGATCATCGGGCTGGACCCGCGCAGCCAGCTGGTGATCCTCTCGGCCACCATCGGTGACCCGGAGCAATTCTGCAACTGGGTCTACTCGTGCCGGCGCGTGGAATTGCAGCTGGTGCAGTCGCAAGAGCGCAAGGTTCCGCTCTACCACGAATACCGCGAGAGCTATCTCATCGAGGTGGTGCGCGACCTCTTCCACAAGGGCGACTACCCGGCGATCATCTTCGGCTTCGGGCGCGAGCAATGCTTCGAACGGGCGCGCCTGCTGAAGAGCTGTTCCCGCTTCACCACCGACGAGGAGCGCGCGCAGATCGACCAGCTGGCGAGCGCGGTATTGCACGACCGCGGCCTGTCGCGCGATCTCAAGCCGCTGCTCCTGCACGGGATCGGGATCCATCACGCCGGAATCCTCCCGCGCTACAAGCAGCTCGTCGAGCGGCTGACCCTGATGCGGCTGCTCAAGTTCGTGGTCAGCACCGAGACGATCAGCGCCGGGATCAATCTGCCGGCGAAGCGGGTGATCTTTCCCGCCCTGCGGAAATACATCCAGGGCAAGGCGCGGCTGCTCCTCTCGGCCGAATACCACCAGATGGCGGGACGCGCCGGGCGGCCGCAGTTCGACACCGAGGGGATCGCGATCACGCTCGCGCCCGAGGAGGTGGTGCAGGAGATCCGCAAGGAAACCAAGGAGGCGACGAAGGGCCGGTTTGGCGTCGATGAGGTGAAGATCCGGCGGATCGCCTACTCGCACGCCAAGGCGACGGCGCAGAAGGATCAGGACGTCACCTGGGACGAGGAGGCGCACGCGCGGCTGGTCGCCGGGAAGCCGGCGGGATTGAAGAGCCAGACGAAGATCACCGCCGAGCAGATCCTCGCGATCGGGCTGCCCGATCTGACCAAGACAGGCCTGACCGTGGAGACGCGGTCCGATCCGGACGCGGGCGCTGCGCCGGAGGCCGATCTCCCGGCGTCCATGCACCTCCACGTCGGGACGGTGATCCATCACCTGCTCCTGCCGGAGCGCGAGCGGCAGGCGGCCGAGAAGCGGCTCGTCCAGGTGACCGAGAACCTCCAGGCGCTGGCGGTTATTGACGAACAGGGCAATCAGGTGGCGGGTCAGATCATCAATAAATTAAGGGGCATGGATGGGCTGTTCGTCTACTTCTGCCTGCGCCAGCGCGACCTGCAATACGCCGAGTGCCGGGAGCTGGTCGAGTTCCTGATCGATCACAACGTGATCCAGAAGATCCTCAACCGGCAGGGCGACCAGGAGAAGCGCGAGTGGATCAAGAATCGGCTGCGCGAGCGGCGGCGCGAGGAGGGGCTGGTGAGCTGGGAGGACGTGGAGGCGGAGTACGACCAGAAGCACCCGCGGCAGCTCACGCCCGTCGAGCAGCTCCACGCCGACTTTCTCGCGGCAGTGCCGCACCCGGAGCTGCACGGCGGGAAGCTGCCGAAGACGGTGTGGACGATCATCGAGGAGGCGGAGCTGTCGTTCATGGACTTCGTCGAGCGGGAGGGGTTGCAGACCGAGGAGGGGAGCCTGTTCTCCTACCTCGCGCGGGTGATGAAGTTCGCGCGCATGCTCCACGAGGCGACGGGGATGACCGAGTTCAAGACGCTCGACGAAGGGGTGCGGCGGGTGCTGGCGGTGATCGATCCGCGGGTGCTGGAGGAGCTCGGGTAGGGGGGCCGGAGGAGGCTCAGGGAAAGCGGAGGCGGTGGGCGCCGACGAGGCGGCGGGTGGCGGAGGTGGGCTTGGGGCCGGCGGAGGTGAACGTCAGCATCCCGTCGCTGCGGAGCGTCGGGGTGGCCTCCCAATCCCAGGCGGACGGGCGCGGTGGCGCCTCCTTCCGAACGCCCTGCCCCGCTGCTCCGCACGAGTCGGATTCGGCGATCAGCATTGGCGGAGTGCAGTTCGGTACGCCCGATGGGCCCACCCCGCAGACCACCAGGCGCTCCTCGCACGAGCGGCGATCGGCGTGCACACCCCCTTCGCCCTCCGCCGCGGAGCAGTCGTGGTTGTCGCTCGCGAGGAGGAGACGGAGCGTGATCCTTGTGGCATTCCCCGAGCCGTGCGTCGAGAAATCGAGGGACTGCACGAAGCTCCCCGGGGCGCCGCAGGGGAGCACCTCCTCGACCACCCAGAAGCCGCTCGCCGTCCGCAGCGCGAGGTGGCAGTAGCCCTCGGCGCCCTCCCCGGCAGCGACGAGGCGCGCCTCCAGAAAAGGCGGCGCCGGGGTGGCCAGCACCACCGGTCCGAAGGCCGCCGGACGCTCCTCCGCGCGGCACCTTGCGGCGCGCCCGGGACGCTTCACGAGGTCGTCACACCACGCCGTCAGCGACGGGAAGGGCCCATTCGCCGGCTGCGGCACGAGCGGCAGGGCACGCGCGGCCAGACCCGGCTCGAGCTCGTGGAGGTGATGGTGCGGCTTCTCCTCGAGACGCAGCGCGACCGACCGTCGGTAGGCCTCCACTCCCCCGGGGTGATCGCGGCGCCGCTCGGCGATCCGGCCGAGGCGATGCCACGCCTCGGCGAGCAGGTGCCGATCGGTGCCCCGCGCGATCGCTCGCTCGATCAAGCCGCGCGCCTCCGTGAGATCTTCTCGCTGGAGCGCGAGCTGGCCCAGCTCGGAGAGAGCGCGCGCATCGTCGGGCAGCGCGGCGGCGGCGCGCTGGAAGGCGGCCTCCGCCCCCGCGTCGTCCTTTTTCCGGGCCAGAGCGCTCCCCGCGGCGAGCGCGATCCGGTAGCGGCGATGCGCCTCCACCGTCGGTGAGCTCGTGCGCGGGCCGGGAAGGGATGGCGCGCGGGCGACGCTCGCATCGCGCGGAGCGATCGCATTCGCCGCATCGGGAATCCCGGCCGGCGCGGTCCCTCCGGCCTTGCATCCCGGGAGCGCCGCGAGGGTGATCCACAGGCCGATGCGCATGCCCGCCGCGATCGGGTTTCTCATCAGTTGACCGCCGGCCCCCCGCTGCCGCCGGTCGACCACGGGGGCACGCCGCGCGATCGGCCACCCAGGCGATCCAGCTCGCGCCGCAGCTCCTCCGACGGTGCGAGCACCTCGATCCGCTCCAGCACGCCGCGCAGGCGCTCGCGATCGGAGCGCCCGGCGTAGATCCCGCGGAGGTTGTGGAGCATCCGCAGGAGGATCTGGTGCTTGCTGGCGGGCTCGAGGAGGCGCGGGTCGGGATCGCCCTCCTCGCCGGTGGCGCGGGCATGGAGCGCGCGCAGGCGCTCGCGATCGAGCAGCCCTCCGGTGAACGGATCGACCAGGAGCGAACCCTTCATCCCGTCGACGCGTACCAGAAAGTGGCCGGGAAACGAGACCCCGCAGGCGGCGACCCCGGCGCGATGGCAAACCTCGAGGAGGATCACCGCGAGGGTGATCGGGATCCCGAGGCGGCGATCGACCACCTCGTTCAGGAAGCTGTTCCGCGGGTCGTAGTAGTCGGACTCGTTGCCGTGGAAGCCGGCCTCCCAGAAGAGGATCTCGGCGACGGTGGCGATCGCCTCCCCGGGCGTCCGATCGCGAGCCGCCAGACGGCGTCGGGCCTGCGCACCCAGCTCATCAAGCTTTTGCAGGTAATGTGGAATATCGAGATCCGGGTACTCGGGCTCGGCGATCAGCAGGGCGGCGCGGGCGAGGTCGAGCTCGGCCTCGGGACGGCGCACGAGGTGCGCGAAGAGCGTCAGATCGGCCGGCCCGCCCGTCACTGGCAGAGCCCCTGCTTCATGCCCATCCCGATCTTGCAGGTGGGCTTCATCGACGGGCAGTCCGCGTCCTTGAAGCAGGGGAAGAACGGGAGAAAGCACACCCGGTGCGACGGGCCGACCACGTAGAGGCTGCCGACGTCGATGCACTTGTAGTCGGGCGTGCGGCAATCTCCGTCGACCTTGCAGGAGAGGTAGCAGGCCGCGGGGAAGGCGGCGAGGCGGCCGCACGAAGCGCCGATCGGGCAGGGGAACTTCTCCCCGCACGGCAGCGACGAGCAGTAGCCGCCCGGGAAGCCCTCCTCGTCCTCGCTGTTGCACCAGTTGCCGAGCATCGTGCCGCACTCCGGGGTCTGACCGGAGACCTTGCAGGGCGCGCCGATCTTCGTCGTGGTGCCGTCGAGCTTGCAGCGCCCGTCGAGTGGATCGCACGCCTCGTTGGCTTCGCGGCAGGAGCCCTTGACGCACGGCTCCGGGAGGCCTTCGCCCCCGTCGCGGGCGGGCGCGAGGTCGGCGCCGCCGTCACGCGCGGAGCTGCCGCCGCACCCGGCGATCACGACCGCCACGGCCACCCGCCAAGGCGAGCCGCAGGTCATGGCTTGAGCGCCTGCGAGAGGGTGCCGACGATGCGCGCGTAGATCTGCTCCTTGATCACCGGGTCGGGGACCATGTGGGTCAGGCCGGGGAGGGGAAGGAGATCGAACGGCTTCCCGGCGCGGAGCAGCGCCTGGGCGAGCTTCAGGGTGTGCGAGAAGTAGACGTTGTCGTCGCTGGTGCCATGGATGAGGAGGAGCGGGCGCGACAGCGACGCGGCGTAGGTGAGGAGCGAGCTCTTGCGGTAGGCCTCGGCGTTGCGCTCCGGGAGGCCGAGGTAGCGCTCGGTGTAGAAGGTGTCGTAATCGAGCCAGTCGACCACCGGCGCGCCCGCCACGCCGACCTTGAACAGATCGGGGCGCCGCAGCACCGCCAGCGCCGCCATGTAGCCGCCGAAGGACCAGCCGAAGGCGCCCACCCGATCGAGATCGAGCTCGGGGTGGCTCTTCCCGAGCGCCTTGAGGGCGGCGGCCTGATCGTCGAGGGTGACGCCCGCGAAGTCGCCGCGGATCGCCCGCTCCCAGGTCCGCCCTCGCTGCGGCGTGCCGCGCCCGTCGACGGAGACGACGATGAAGCCGTGATCGGCGATCCACTGCCGGAGGAGCCCCTGCGCCATCGTCCGCGTCACGTGGCGATGATGCGGCCCGCCGTAGACATCGAGCACCACCGGGTACTTGCGATCGGCCTGGAACGAACGCGGGCGGATGATCGACACCCGCCAGCTCTCGTCGCCGGTCCTGGTCAGGATCGCCTGCGGCAGGAAGGGCGGGCTCTCCGCCACCGACGGCAGCTCGCCCGCTTCGCGCGGCTTTCCATCGGCACCCACGGTGTGCACCGTGGCCTTCGGCATGCTGTCCAGCGTGTGCGCGGTCTCCACCCACACCGGGTGGCCGCGCCCGAACACCGCGTCGTGCTCGCCCGGATCGCGGGTCAGCCACTCCACCGTGCCGCCGTCGATCGCGATCCGCGCAAGGTGCAGCTCGGTCGGCTCGAGCGAGCCGATGAAGTAGACCTGCCCCGCCTGCGCGTCGACGTGAACGAGCTTCACGTAGCCCGCGTTGCGCCCGAGCACGCGCAAGAGCTCGCCGCCGCGCGCGCGCACCTCGAGAGTTCGCACGCCGTCGCGCTCGCTCGACCAGAGGAAGGCCGACCCGCCCGGGAGCCAGCGTGGCGTCGACTGATCGAGGTTCAGCCAGGCGTCGTCCTGCTCGACCAGCAGGAGCCGCGTCGCCCCGGTGCCGGGATCGGCCGCCAGCACCTCCAGCGTGCGCTGATTGCGATCCATCACCACCAGCGTCAGCGGCCCCTGGTCGCGCCACACCACGCTCGTCAGGTAGGGGAGGCGCCCGCTGTCCCACTTGATCCAGCTTGCCTCACCTCCCGTCGCTGCGATCACCCCCAGCCGCACCGTGACATTGGTCTTGCCGGGGCGCGGGTAGGGCACCGCGTGCGGCTCGGCCTCGGGATGGGCGACGTCGACGAGGTGAAAGGTCTCGACGAGGCGGCTGTCGGCCTCCTCGAACGCCAGCTGCGAGGAGTCAGGCGACCACCAGTAGCCGGAGAAGCGGTTCATCTCCTCCTGCGCCACGAACTCGGCGCGCCCGCTCTCGATGCGCGGGTGCAGGCTCCGGGTGAGGCGGGTCTCCTTGCGCGTCGCCAGCTCGTAGGTGTAGAGGTCGTGATCGCGCACGTAGGCGATGCGCTTCCCGTCGGGGGAGAAGCGGGGATCTTCCACCGGGGTCTCGCCGGTGGAGAGCTCGGCCACCGCGCCGCCGGGGCGGGCGACGGTGTAGAGGCGCCCGGAGAGCGCGACCAGAACCAGCGCGCCATCGTCGCTGACATCGAAAAAGGTGAAGCCGCGGGCGGCCTGTCGCATGCGCTCGCGGCGCGCCTTCTCGGCGGCGGAGAGGTGCTCCAAGGCCCCCTTCAGCAGCTGCTTCGGCGTACACAGCTCGCGCGTCTTCCCGGTGGCGATCTCGAACTCGTACAGCGACTGCTCCGGCGAGCGCGGCCCGGCGCGAAGGAACAGCACCGCGCGCCCATCGGGGGTCGGCCGCGGGCTCGCAGGCCGCCCGAGCAGGAAGCCGCGCGTCTCGGTGTGCAGGCGCAGGTAGCCCGGCCAGGGGCCATTCCCGTCGGCGGTCGCGTCCATGGGCAGGAGCATAGCGAGGATGAGTGCGCGGCGCAGCATGGGCGAAACCTACCACGCGAGGCGCGCCGGACGCCCCTGGGCGCCCCTCGGCAGATGGTTTGACCGCTCGTCCGATGTCCGATAGGGTACCGTTGTTTCAAGTGCCACTGGTTTCAACCCCTCGAGGAGGACTGTCCATGGCCATGAATTCCGCATCCCGTCGCGCGGTCGATGGAACCAAGGAGCGTCGCACCCCGTTCCGCCGCGTCCTGCTGGTCAATCCGCCGATGGCCAACATCGGCGCCGAGTTCATGATGGAGGATGTTCCGCTGCGCCTCGAGTACCTGGCCGGCTACATCCGCACCCAGGTCGACCACTGCGACGTCCTCGACCTCGCCAACATCAAGGGCGACCTCGCGAAGACGATCAAGCGCACCCGGCCCGATCTCGTCGGCATCAGCATCAACTACATCTCGACCCACGCCAACGCCCTCAAGCTCGCCAAGATCGCGAGCGACCTGGGCTGCCCGGTCGTCCTCGGCGGCTACCACGCCACCGCGATGGTCGATGACTTCGCCAAGCTCCCCTACATCGACTACGTCGTCCGCGGCGAGGGCGAGGAGACGCTGCGCGATTTCGTCTCGGGCGAGCCGATCGAGAACATCCGCGGCCTCTCCTACGAGCTCGGCGGCACCGTCATCCACAACGAGGATCGCCCGCTGATCAACGACCTCGACTCGATCCCGTTCCCCGACCGCAGCCGCCGCAACCGCAAGTACAAGCTGCCCTTCGCCGACCTCGACTCCAACGTCAACACCGCCTACGAGATGATCATCACCTCGCGCGGCTGCTGGGGTCGCTGCACCTTCTGCACCGAAGGCCTGATGACCGACGGCACGCAGCGCTACCGCTCGCCCGCCAAGGTGATCGAGGAGCTCGACGAGATCGTCAAGCTCCACCCGCCCGGCCAGCGCCTGCGGATCCACATCGCCGACCCGAACTTCGCCGGCAAGCGGCGCATCACCGAGGAGCTCTACGAGCGAATGGCGGAGTGGCGCAAGACCTGCGGCGCCGACGTCCACTTCTTCGTCAGCCTCCGCCCGAGCGCGATCTCCGAGAGCCGCGAGCTCACGCGCAAGATGTTCGCCGCCGGCATCGACTACCTCTTCGTCGGCATGGAGTCGCCCAACAACGCCGAGCTGAAGCGGGTGCTGAAGGGCGGCGAGACGCGCGAGCGCCAGGAGACCGCGGCGAAGTACCTCCGCGAGGAGGGCGCCGAGATCATGAGCAACTTCCTGATCGGGCTGCCCAGCCAGACGCCGCAGGACGTGCTCGACATGGTCACCTACGCCAAGGGCCTCGGCCTCGCCGACTGCTACTTCTCGGTGATCACCCCGCTCCCCGGCTCGGTGCTCTACACCGAGGCGGTCGAGAAGAACATGCTGCTCGAGACCGACGTCACCAAGTACCGCCTCTACGACACGGTGCTGAAGCACGAGCACATGGACCGCCAGAAGATCCGCGAGATGTGCGTCCGCGCCAACGCCAAGTGGTACGACGACCTGATGCTGCCCGCCGAGCGCCGCCGCTCGCTGGCCAACGGCAAGAAGCGCAAGCTGTACGACTTCGCGGGCAAGTTCACCGTGCTGGTGAACTTCTTCTCCTTCATCGGCTCGGGCGTGAGCAAGGAGTTCTCGGACCTCGACCCGTCGCTGATGGTCAAGGACATGCCCAACCCGCAGCTCCGCGAGTTCACCGAGAAGAACCCGCTGCACACCTTCATCCAGATGAGCCGCTTCCTGAAGGTGCTCGGGAAGCAGAACATCCAGGTCACGATGCAGACCGGCGGCACCGACGTGTGCAGCTGGGAGGCGGTCACCACGCCTACCTCGTTCGAGTACATCGACGCCGTGCCCGGCCGCCCGATCAACAAGCCCACCATCTCGGTCAACGTCGCGATGGATCCGGGGTCGCTGACCGCCGGGAAGTTCCTCCGCAACGTGCTGAAGGACAACCCGGGCGTCCGCGGTCGGCTGAACCTCGCCCGCCTCGTCGCCGCCGCCGGCAGCGAGGTCGCGGTGGCGGTGTTCGACAAGAGCCGCCAGAAGGCGCGCGAGGGGCTCACCGACCTGGTCCGCGACGGCAAGTCCTGGACGTCCGAGCTCGCCGCCCGCTGGCTGGGCAAGGAGCGTCAGGTCGCCGGCCCGCAGGCGCCGCCCGCCGCGGTGCCCTTCGCCGCCAAGGCACCCACGGTGCGCACGCCCAACACCGTCCCGGCGGCGATGCTGCTCAAGAACAAGGTCCTCCTCAAGCAGGCGATCGATTCCGTCGCCGCGCCCGTCGGCCCCAAGGTCGCCGCCGCCCCCAAGGCTGCCCCGGCCCCCAAGGCCGCGGTGGCCCCCAAGGCGGTCGTGGCCGCCGTCGCGATCGCCTCGCCCGCCGACGCCGAGTAGCCCCCCTCCGGGCGCTCGTCGCGCTCCCCCTTCCCTCCCGCAGAAGCTCGCGGCTCCGCCCCTGTCCAACGGGGCGGGGCACTCGTGGACGTGATAGATCTCGGGGATGCCGACCGACCCGCGCCCCCTTCGCGACCGCCTGCGCTCGCGCATCGGCGCGCTGGTCGTCGACAACATGTTCAACGGCCTCGCCACGGTGGGTCGCCTTCACCCTCGGGCCCGCCCGGCGCGCCACAACGTCGAGGTCCTCCGGGACATCGCCTATTCGCCGAGCGGCCTCCCCGAGCACCGCCTCGACATCTACCGCCCCACCGCCCCGAAGCCCGGCTCGCCCTTGCCGGTGGTGCTCTACATCCACGGCGGCGGCTTCCGCATCCTCTCCAAGGACACCCACTGGCTGATGGGCCTCGCCTTCGCCCGCGAGGGCTATCTGGTCGTCAACATCAACTACCGTCTCGCGCCGCAAAACCCATTTCCGGCAGCGATCGTCGACACCTGCGACGCCTTCGGGTGGGTGGTCAGGAACATCCGCTCCTTCGGTGGCGACCTCGATCGCCTGGCCTTCGCCGGCGAGTCGGCGGGCGCCAACCTCGCCACCGCGCTGACCCTGGCGACCTGCTACCCGCGTCCCGAGCCGTGGGCGCGAGCCGCCTTCGACCTCGGCGTCACGCCGCGGGCCACCGTCGCTGCGTGCGGAATGCTCCAGGTGAGCGACGTGGCCCGCTTCGCGCGGCGAAAGCCCCTCTCGTCGTGGCTGAACGATCGCCTGATGGAGGTGTCGCGGGCCTACCTGCACGGGGTCGCACCGTCGCTGGACGGAACGCTCGACCTCGCCGATCCGCTGATCCTCCTCGAACGCGGGGACGCGCCGGCCCGCCCGCTACCGCCCTTCTTCGCCCCGGTCGGCACCGCCGATCCGCTCCTCGATGACACACGGCGCCTGCAGATCGCCCTCGACCGCCTGGGCGTGGTGTGCAGGT
The DNA here is from genome assembly GCA_009692555.1 of Myxococcales bacterium. Taxonomy (GTDB): domain Bacteria; phylum Myxococcota_A; class Polyangia; order Palsa-1104; family SHYY01; genus SHYY01. The sequence continues at coordinate 16,965 of SHYY01000052.1, read as the reverse complement.
CGCGCTACTACCCGGGCGAGGTCCACGCCTTCCACGCGATGATCTTCCGCAAGAACGCGCGAAGGTGCTGGCGCGACATCTACGCCTTCCTCGGCGAGCACATCCCCCGATAACCTTGTCTTACCCTAATTTCACGCTTTCATGGAGGTCCCCGATGCGCCCTTCTCCGTCGCTCTTGTCCCTCCTCCAGGCCACCGGCGAGCTGATCGACCACTGCATCCACCTCCCCGCGGTGATCGTCGTCCCCGCCAAGTGATGCGCGCGCTGGCGGTGCTGCTCCTCGTCCCGGCGATCGCCAGCGGGGACAAACTCGCGCGCGGCCCCGATGCCCTGCTCCAGATCTCCGACGTCGTGACCGGCCTCGGCCCGGTGACCGATTTCGCGTTCCTTCCCGGGTCCGACGGACGGATGATGATCACCGAAAAATCGGGCGAGCTGAAGGTGTGGCGCCCCGGCGGGAAGGCGGTCACGGTGGCCCGCTTTCCCGTCGACGAGGCGAGCGAGAAGGGGCTGCTCGGGGTGGTCGCCGATCCCGACTTCGCGCGCACCCGGCGCCTGTTCCTCTACTACTCGCTCGCCGACGACGCCGGCGGCACGCGGCTCGATCGCCACCGGGTGGTCTCGGTGGTGCTGCGCCCCGACGACTCCCTCGTGCCGGGCTCGGAGAAGCTGCTGGTGCGCGGGCTGCGCGGCCCGGCCAATCACGACGGCGGCGCACTGGCGATCGGCCCCGACGGCAAGCTCTACATCGGCGTCGGCGACACCGGCTGCAACTCCGGTCGCCCGCCCGAACCGCCCACCGCGCCGACCAATTACTTCCCGACCTGTCTCTCCAACGCCAACGGCAAGATCCTGCGAATCAATCTCGACGGGACGATCCCGGCCGACAACCCGCTGATGAAGATCGAGAAGGTTCCGGCGTGCGGCGAGCGCTGCTCGGCGGCGATCGACCCCCGGGTCACCGCGCCGCCGCGAAAGGAGATCTGGGCGTGGGGCTTCCGAAACCCGTGGCGCTTCTGGTTCGACTCGCGCACCGGCAAGCTGTGGGTCGGCGATGTCGGCGAGATCACCTACGAGGAGATCGGGATCGCCGTCGCCGGCCGCCACCACGGCTGGCCCTGGCGCGAGGGGCCGCACGGCTGGCCTATCACGCGCTGCAGCGAGATCGGGCCTCCTGGGGGGCCGTGCGTCGATCCGGTCTACCATTGCCGCCACGGCGGCGGCAGCGACGGGAACGATGGGGATTGCCAGTCGATCACCGGTGGGGTGATCGTCGACAGCTGTCGCTGGCCGGAGGGCTGGCGCGGCCGCTACCTGTTCGGCGATAACGCCAATGCGCGCTTGTGGACCTTGAGGGTCAATCCCGCCCGCGACGGAGTGATCGCCGGCTCGCGCGAGGACCTCGGGCGACTCGCCGGAATCCCGGTGTCGATCCACCTCGGCCCCAACGGGGACGTCTACCTGGCGGTGTTCCCGGGTGGGACCGGCCGGATCATCAAAATCGCCCCGCAGAAGCCTGAGGTGTGCCCCCAGGCCCTTCCCCCGGCGAAACCGTCCCGCAAGTAGCGCGCGCTGGGCCGCGCCTCATGGTGCCGAAGCCACCTTGTAGGTCACCACGTACCTGTGGCCGTTTCTGGTGTAGCTCTCCACGGCGGTCTTCAAGTCGGCCGAGAGGACCGCGTCGTAATCGGTCTCGGGGCCTATCTCCAGCGCGATGTATCGGCCCGCCTCGATCGGAGCTGCGTCGGGGCAGCTCCCAAAGCAACCCGCGTGAATCACAGAGACGCACAGGCCGGCGAGAAGGCGACTCGTCACCCAGAGGGCGCGCCTCATTGCCTCCTCCGCAGACGAAGTCCTCGGGAGCCGAAATCCGGGTCGAAAGCACTCACCACATAGGTGGCTGCAAGCGGATCATCGTCCTCGCTGGCGGGGCTGATCATTCGGAACCCTTCCGGGTTCTCGGGGAAAGCCTTCGTGCCGCCGTCCACGGTCACGATTTTCAGGACGAGCTGAATGGTTGGCGCCCCGCAGGAAAGCGCCCTAGCGCGCCAGCTCAGGCTCGTCAGGCACGACAGGACGAACGCGAGCAGACCCCAGGCGAAGCCCGAATTACGCAGTGCCTTCATTTCTTGGGAGCACCGTTCATCAGGTTCCCTGCTCCTCGGGAAGCGCCATTCCCACGTCCACCACCTCGCCCAGATTGGCGAGGGCGGCCAGCCAGAAATGGCCACAAGCGAGCGGCACGCGCTCCACCACGCGACGAATGCGACGCCGCAGTTCGGCATCTTCGCCCGCGAGGCGATAGAGCTCCCGCCAAGCCCATATCTCGCCGCGATCCAGGATCTGCGCGATGATCTCCTCGCTGCGCAGGTCGAGCGCATTGCGGTTCCAGAGCGCACGGGAGTCACGCAGCGACCTCACTGCGGCTCTCCCAGGATCACGCGGGCCACGACCTGGGCCCACTCACGCCCGCGCAGGGCGACGTGGCGCCAGTCGTTCCATGGCGCCCCCAGCCCCCGGTAGCTTCGCAGGTCCACCTCCGGCCCATCCGCCGGTGCCGCCGCGGCGAGGTGTTCGGCCACCTCGGCGAGCGGCGACGCCCCCGAGAGCTGCGCGTAGAGCTCGTCGAACGACGCCAGGGCCGCGACCACGCCTGCCTCGCCGAGGCGCTCGAAGAGCACCACGGCATCGAGGTAGTCCCGGACCGTGTAGCGCGTCGCGAGCAGCCACGCCTTGATCCGCGCCATCTCGGCCAGCGTCGGTACGCGGAGCCCCGCCACCTGCTCGGTCTCCAGCGGCCGCAAGCGGCGAAGCTGACGGATTCCGGTCGGGATTCCGTCGAGGCTCCCGAGGACCAGCACCGGCCGCCGCACGCGTTCCGTCTCCCAACCCGCGACGGACTCCAGCGTCGACAGGACTTCGTCGAAGCGATCCCGAAGGTCGTCCAGGACGTGGTCGCCGTCGTGGCTGCGCCGGTGTCCGACGTGCAGCGCCGCGGCCGTGCCCCCGACGAGGACCGCTCCGGGGATCAACTGCTGGAGGTGGCGCTCGGCGGCCAACAGCCGCTCCCAGTCCGCGAGCGATTCGGTTGCGGCCACGGCGCCATCCTCCTCGTCCCGCATCGTAGGCGCGTCGGCGCGCCGGTGCAACGCGGACGGGCGGGAGGGGTGGGAGGGCGGGGGGTGATCGCGAGTGGATCACACCCGGGAGGGCGATCGCCCGGAGCCTGCCGGTCACGCCGTGGTCGACGGTAGCGCCGCGACGAAAGCGCCTACTTCTTACCCTTGCGGAGCAGATCGCCGAAGGTCCCGAAGCCGGTCGTCGGCGGGCTCGCGATCGGAGGTGCGTCACCGTCGCTGTCGCCCTCCTCGGCAGCCGCCGCCAGCGCGAGCGAGATGCGGCGCTTGTCGCGATCGACCCCCAGCACCGTCACCTCCACCGCCTCCCCGACCTTCACCACCTGCCGGGCATGCTTGACCTGCTTGCCGCCGCCCAGCTCGCTGATGTGGGCCAGCCCCTCGATCCCCGGCGCGAGCTCGATGAACGCCCCGAACTGCTCGATCCGCATCACCTTTCCGCGGCGCCGCGAGCCCTCGGGGAAGCCCGCCACGATCTCGTCCCACGGATCCTTCTCCAGCGACTTCAGCGACAGCGCGATCTTCTCCGGCCGCTTCGGATCGCCGCTCTTCTCGATCTTCAGGATCTGCACCTGCACGCCCTGCCCGACGGAGAGCACCTCGCTGGGCTTGCCGACGCGGGCGAACCCGATCTCGCTCACATGGAGCATCCCCTCGAGCCCGCCGAGATCGATGAAGGCGCCGTAGTCCTTGAGCGTGGTCACGATCCCGGCCATCACCGCGCCGACGTGCAGGCGGGCGCGGGTGACCTCGGCCCGCCCGCGCGCCTCCTCCTCCAGCAGCGAGCGCCGCGAGACCACGATGTTGGTCCGGCCGCGATCGTCCTCCTCGAAGCGGGTGATCCGGAACGAGAGCCGCTGCCCGACGAACGGTGTCGCGTCCTCGGTGTGGCGGAGGTCGAGCTGCGAGATCGGGCAGAAGGCGCGCGCGCCGGCGATCGTCACCTCGACGCCGCCCCTGTTGACCGCGCCCACCAGCCCCTCGACCGGGATGCCGTGCTCGAAGGCCTGCGCCAGCTCCCGGTGCGCCTGCTTGCCGCGCCCGAGCTTGCGCCGCAGCACCAGGCCGCCGTCCTCGCTCTCCACCACCGTCGCCTCGATCGTGTCCCCGACCGCGACCGTGAGCTTGCCGGTCTCCGGGTCGCGCACCTCGAGAACCGAAAGCGAACCCTCCGACTTCCCGCCGAGGTCGACGAACACCGACTCCTGGCCGATCGAGACGATCCGGCCGCTCACGGCGTCGCCGGGCTTCGGCCGCTTGCGCTGCGGTGCAGCATTCTCGCTCTCGTACGCGGCCAGCATCGAGGCGAAGTCGTTCTTCGGCTGTTCGTTGTCGGGCATGTGGGGGCAGCTTGGGACAGGCGGCCGGCGCGCGTCAAGCACCGCCGAGCTTTCCCGTCCGTTCCCGGACCGCGCTACCATGCCGCGATGGAATCGACCCTCCCGCCCCTCGTGATCGGCCTCCGCCACGTCGCGCTCACCGTCGGTGACCTCGAGGCGTGCGAGCGCTTCTACGTCGCCGTCGTCGGCTTCACCGTCGAGTGGCGCCCCGATCCCGACAACGTCTACCTCCACCTCGCGGGCGACAACCTGGCCCTTCATCGCTACGAGCCGCCCGATGACGACGGCGAAGATCGCGATGCCTTCAAGTCACGTCGCGGCCAGCACCTCGCCCACCTCGGGATCGTCGTCCCGCGCCCCGAGGACGTCGACGCCTGGGCCACCCACCTCGCCTCCCGCGGCGTCCCGCCCCATGCCGCGCCGCGCACCCACCGCGACGGCGCCCGCAGCTTCTACGCCGACGACCCCGACGGCAACGCGGTCCAGTTCATCTACCACCCGCCGATCAGCGATCGGACGTCTACAGGTAGCTGAGCCACTCGGCGTGCCGCGTCGGTGCTGCACCGCGCACGAGGCTGAAGAAGGTCTCCTGCAGGCGCCGGGTGATCGATCCCGGCTCGCCCGTCCCGATCCGGCGGTCGTCCACCTCGCGCACCGGCGTCAGCTCTGCCGCGGTGCCGGTGAGGAACACCTCATCGGCGATGTACAGCTCGTCGCGCGCGAAGGTCCGCTCCTCGACGGTGATCCCGAGGTCGCGGGCCAGGGTGATCGTCGTGTCGCGGGTGATCCCGGCGAGGATCGGCGACGAGAGCGGCGGCGTGATCAGGCGCCCATGCTTGGCGATGAAGATGTTCTCGCCCGACGCCTCGGCGACGTGCCCCTGCGCGTCGAGCAGAATCGCCTCCTCGTAGCCCGCGCGCATCACCTCGCGCTTGGCGAGCACCGAGTTGACGTACTGCCCGCTGATCTTGCCTTTTGACATCGCCGAGTTCAGCGCCCCGCGCGTGAACGACGACACCTTGGCGCGGATCCCGGTTTGGACCCCGTCCTCGCCGAGGTAGGCGCCCCACTGGTAGGCCGCCACCGCCACCCGCGTCGGCACATCGCGCGAGCCGAGGCCCAGCCCACCGTCGCCGAGGAAGATGATCGGGCGGATGTAGGCCTCGGTCATCCGGTTGGCGCGCAGCGTGTCGAGGCAGGCGCCCGCCAGCTCCGCGCGCGAGAAGGGCGGCTCGAGGGTGCAGATGTGGCAGGAGTCGAGCAGCCGCCCGATGTGATCCTCGAGCCGGAACACCGCGCTCCGCCCGTCGCCGCGCGGGTAGAGGCGGATGCCCTCGAAGGCCGCGACGCCGTAGTGGAGCGAGTGGGTGAGGACGTGCACCGAGGCCGCGCTCCAGTCCACCAGCTTGCCGTCGAGCCATATCTTGGAGACGGGGGAAAGTACTCCGGGGTGGCCCATGCCGTCCGTTTACCACCGGGTCCGCTCCCCGGCCAAGCAAAAACGGAGTGATCGGTCGCCCTCGCTCCCCCCTTCGCTCCGTCGGAGAACTTCCCCCTGCGTGCGCAAGATGTTGCCCGGCACGCAAGATTCTTGCGTCGGACGGATCGGACCTCTCCCGTCGCTGCGACGCTTCCGTCGTGGCATGGCGGGTGCTCTGTCGGGGGCGCAATCGCACTGGAGAAGCCGAGGACCAAGGCCCGCACCGCCCCGATCCTGCTCGCCCTCGCCACCCTGCCCCTCGGCTGCGGCTCCCTCGCACCCGAAGACTCTGCGCCCATCGAGCAGGAGGTGCGCCTCGCGGGGAGCCGCATCGCCGGCCGCCTCGGCGTCGGATACGACCACTCCTGCGCCCTCCGAAACGACGGCACGGTTCGCTGCTGGGGACATAACTTTCACGGCCAGCTGGGCGACGGCACCGGCACCGACAGCACCACTCCGGTCACCGTCAGCGGGATCTCGGGCGCGATCGCGATCAGCGGGGGCCAGTACCACACCTGCGCGCTCCTCGGCGACGGCACGGTGCGCTGCTGGGGCGAGAACACCTACGGAGAGCTGGGCGATGGCACGACCACCAACCGCCTCTCGGCGGTGACGGCGTACGGACTGTCCAGCGTCATCGCGATCACCGCAGGCAACTCCCACTCCTGCGCGGTGCTCAGCGACGGCACCGCACGCTGCTGGGGCTACAACACCGTCGGCCAGCTGGGCGACGGTACGACCACCAACCGCACGACGCCGGTCACGGTGTCGGGCCTCTCCGCCGCCACCGCGATCAGCGCGGGGGCCTTCTCCACGTGCGCGGTCCGCTCCGGCGGCACCGCGCGCTGCTGGGGCTACAACTCCATAGGGCAACTGGGCGACGGCACCACCATCACCCGCACGACCTCGGTCGCGGTGAGCGGCCTCTCGGCTGTGATCGACCTCTCTGCGGGCGCCTACCACGTGTGCGCCGCCCGCTCCGACGGCACCGCGCGTTGCTGGGGGGGAAACAGCTCCGGGCAGCTCGGCGACGGCACCACCACCAACCGCACCACATCCGTCGCGGTGAGCGGCCTCGCCTCCGCCACCGGCGTCGACAGCGGCGGCGACTCCTCGTGCGCGCGGATCTCCGACGGCACGCTGCGCTGCTGGGGCTACAATGCCAGCGGCCAGGTCGGCGACGGCACCACGATCAACCGGTCCACCCTGGTTCTCCTCCCGGGGCTCGCCAGCGCCGGGGTGGTCGCTGTCGGCGGCAACCACGCCTGCGCGCTGCTCTCCGACGGGACCGCGCGCTGCTGGGGCGCCAACGCCCACGGACAGATCGGCGACGGAACCACCGCCACCCGCACCTCGCCCGTCACCGTCAGCGGCCTCTCCGACGCGGCGGCGATGCCACAGATCGCCGTCGGCGGCCTCCACGCCTGTGCGCTGCGCCACGACGGCACGGTGCGCTGCTGGGGGCGCAACACCGAGGGGCAGATCGGCGACGGGAGCAACACCCAGCGCAACTCGCCGGTCAGGGTGAGCGGCCTCTCCGACGCGGCGGCGGTGGCCCTGGGCACCTACTTCTCGTGTGCCCTCCGCAACGACGGCACCGCGCGCTGCTGGGGCCAGAACACCTACGGGCAGCTCGGCGACGTCACCTACACCAGCCGCACCACGCCGGTCGCCGTCTACGGGCTCGCGGGCGCGGTCGCCCTCGCCGTCGGGAGCAGCCACGCCTGCGCCCTGCTCGCCGACGGGACCGCGCGCTGCTGGGGCGGCAACGCCAACGGTCAGCTCGGCGACGGCACCACCACCGACCGGCTCACGCCCGTGACCGTCTCCGGCCTCAGCGGCGCGACGGCGATCACCGCCGGCGGCTCCCACACCTGCGCCCTCCGCTCCGACGGCTCCGCGCGCTGCTGGGGCCAAAACAGCGGCGGTGGGCTCGGCGATGGCACCACCATCAGCCGCTCGACGCCGGTCACCGTCAGCAGCCTCTCCAACGCCGTGGCGATCGATGCGGGCGCCTACCACACCTGCGCGGTGCGCAGCGACGGCACCCTGCGCTGCTGGGGCTACAACTTATTCGGCGCGATCGGGGACGGCACCACCACCAACCGCAGCACGCCGGTGACCCCGAGCGGCATCACCAGCGCGGTCGCCCTCAGCGCCGGCGGCTATCAAACCTGCGCGCTGCTCGCCGACGGCGCTGCCCGCTGCTGGGGGTACAACTACTTTGGCCAGATCGGCGACGGCACCACCACCGATCGTCTGGTCCCGATCGCGGTCGGCGTGACCGGCGCGGTGGCGGTCAGCACGAACGGCTATGACTCCTGCGCCCTCCTCTCCGACGGAACCGCCCGCTGCTGGGGCAGCAACGGCTCGGGCACGATCGGCGACGGCACCACCACCAATCGCCTCACCCCCACCGCCGTCATCAACTGGCCGTAGACGCTACGTGTAGAGCACCGCCTCCGCCTCCGACAGCGCCTTCACCCGCCACTTCACCACCTCCGAATCCCCCGAGTGCATCTTCGCTGTCTCCGCCAGCACCTCCTCGAGCGGCCACAGCGTCACATGCGGGTCGTGCCGCGACGGCGCCCGCGAAGGCCGCCCGGTGTGCGGCGCGGTCCACCCCGCCATCACCTGGGTCTGCCCCTCGAACAGCGCACGCACCGCGACATTGGCCAGCCGGCTCGCCAGCAGCCGATCGAACGCCGTCGGTGAGCCGCCGCGCACCACGTGCCCTAGCACCGTCACCCGTGTATCGGTGTCGAAGCGCCCGGCGATCCGCGCATCCACCGCCTCCTTCAGCTTGCCCGAATCGAAGCTCACCCCCTCGCTCTTGATCACCAGCACATGCCGCCGCCCCGCCGCGCGCGCGAACGCCGCCTCGACGGCGCGCATCACCTGATCGACGATCTGCTCGTCGCTCTTGCCGCCCTCGCGGAACAGGACCGCGTCGGCCCCGGTGGCGATCCCGGCGGTCATCGCCAGATACCCGCAGTCGCGCCCCATGACCTCGACGATGAACACGCGCTGATGGGCCAGCGCCGTGTCGGCGATCCGATCGCACGCCTCCATGATCGTGTTCATCGCGGTGTCGACGCCGATCGCCATCGCGGTGCAGCCGAGGTCGTTGTCGATCGACGCCGGCAAGCCCACCACGCGCAGCGGCGATCCATCGTGGCAGAGCGTGCCGTCGAGCGCGCGCGCCCCGGTGAGCGAGCCATTGCCACCGAGGACCACCAGCCCGCGCAGGCGCGCCTTGAGGATCTCCTCGCGCGCTCTCGCCCGCCCCTCCTCGGTCATGAACAGCTTCGATCGCGCGGTGCCGATCAGCGTGCCTCCGCGACGGGCGGCGTCGTCGAGGGCGCGCGGCTCCAGCGTCCGAAAACGTCCTTCGATCAACCCCTTGTAGCCCTCCTCGACCCCCAGCACCTCGAGCCCGAGCGCCGCCCCCACCTTCGCCGCGGCGCGCAGGCCGGTGTTCATCCCGGGCGCGTCACCACCCGACGTGAGGAGCGCGATCCGATCGCCCTTTCTCAACCTCTGATCGCCGTCGCCGTGATCCATGCCGGCGATTGTGCAGGTTTCCCCGGGCCGCCGAAAGGGTCTAACATCGCGCGCCGGAGGTTCCGATGCGCTGGATGATCCTGCTCCCGATCGTGCTCGCCGCCTGCGGCGCCAATCGTGGCAGCAACGACGGCGGCGGGGGAGGCCGCGACCTCGCGGGCGGCAAGACGGCCGACTTCGGGGCCCCAATCGATCTCGCCCAGGCCCTCCCCGATCTCCCCAACTCGAACTGCCTTGGCGGCGACTACGTCGGCACCTACGAGGGCCAGATCCTGATCGGCGGCCTGGTCCCGGTGAAGACCAAGGGCAGCGTCGAGTTGACACTCACCCAGAGCGGCGGCGAGTTCTTCGAGATCATGAACGGCCACCTGATGGGCGAGGCCTCGGGCAACCCCTACTCCAGCGACCTCGAGGGCACCCTCAACTGCGCCACGCTGAAGCTCGACAAGGGGATGATCAAGAACGGCAAGGTGACCATCTCGAACGTCGCCTACATGTTCGAGGGCCCGCTCACCGCCGACTACGATCCCAAGACCGCGAGCTTCGTGAACGGAGTGTGGGACATCAAGCAGGTCCCGCCCGGCTCGACGGGGAAGGGAACCTGGACCGCCAAGCACAAGTGAGGGTTCCGCCGGGGAACGAGGCCGGCGACGGCGACGGTGGCGGAAACGGTAACGGAAACGGACCATTGGCCACATCTCCGAGTTCCCATCGCTGAGCATGAGCCGCGCCCTTCGAATTCTGTTCCCCTCTCCCGCTGGCGACGCTGGCGGGCGAGGGTGAGGGTGAGGGTGGGCGCCTGCCCACGCAGCGACGGCGGAAGCGAAAAGATTGCGTGCGCTCAACCCTCACCCCGACCCTCTCCCGCAAGCGTCGCAAGCGGGAGAGGGAGACGATCCCTGAGATGTGGTTAGTGCTCAGAAACGGTAACGGTAACGGAGACGGGGGCCGGCCGATCGGCCGCACCCTGCTCCGCCCCGAGGAGGTCCTCCTCGCCGCCTTCGTTCTGATCCTCGCGGCGATCATCGCCACCACTGGCGAGTTCCACTTCACCGCCTTTCGCCACCCGCGCTTCCTTCAGTGCCTCGCCGTCCTGGCCGGCGCCGTCGCCGCCCGCGCCTACCTGCGCGAACGCGTCGCGGCCTCGCGCCCCGTCGCTGTGCGGCGCTCTCTCGCCTCCCTCGTCCCCCTCGCCCGCGACTTCGCACCCTTCTTCGCCGTGCTCCTGCTCTACGAGACGCTGCACGATCTCACCCCCGTCCTCCGCCCCATCGTCGTCGACAACACCCTGATAGCGATCGACCGCGCCCTGTTCGGGGTCGACGTGTCGCTCTGGATGGGCGGCTTCGCCACGCCCACCCTCACCCGCGCCATGGTGCTCTGCTACGCCTCCTACTTCGTCGCCCCCGCCCTCCTCGCCTCGGCGATCTACTGGACCGGCGACCGCCGCCTGTTCCGCGACCTGATGATCTCCGGCGCGATCGCCTCGCTGCTCGGCTTCACCGGCTACCTCCTCGTCCCGGCGGTCGGCCCCTACGTCCACCAGGCCGCGCTCTTCCCGACGCGGCTCCCCGGCGGCGGCCCCGACACCCACCTCTTCATCGCCGCGATCGACGACCTGAAGGGAGTCGCCCGCGACTGCTTCCCGTCGCTGCACACCGCCCACACCACGATCGTCCTCTGGTTTGCCGCCCGCTTCCGCCGCTGGGCCTTCCTGCTCTACCTCCCGATCGCCCTCGGCCTCTACGTGTCGACGATCTACCTCCGGATGCACTACGTCATCGACGTCGCCGCCGGCTTCGTCACCGCCGCCATCGCGATCTACCTCGGCCCGCGCCTCGACCGCTTCTGGGCGGGCACCCGCCCCGCCACCTGATCTACTACTGTGGAGAATCGTCGCGTCGCGCGAAGAAAAAACAGGACGCGCACGGCGCGGCCCGGCGGGCAGTTTGCTTGCGGGGCGGGGCGGCACGCACCGTGGGATCTTCAGCGCGGCCCGCAGGCTGCGCTTTGGTTGCGGCCTGCGGGCCGCGTGAGCAAGCCCGCTATCAGTGGCCTGAAAGCGCCGCCGCCGTGGCCTGAAGCAGCGGCCCCGCACCGACGGGAGCGCCGGTGGCATGCACCATCCACAGGTCGGGGGTCACCGCCCCCTCGCGCGCCATCCGCTCGAACTCCACCCCGAGCGGCCCCTTCCGCTTCATCTGCTCCTCGATCTGGAACGCGATCAGGTGCCCGATCGGATAGTCGGGCAGGTAGAGCGGATACGAGATCATGTGCGAATAGATCCCGAGCAGCAGGGTGTCCTTCCCGCCCAGCAGCGGGGCGTAGTAGCGGTTCCACGTCTCGCGCGCGATCTGCACCGTCGCCGCGCGCAGCTCCGCGGGGGTCGCCGCGGGGTGATCGTACATCCAGTGCCACACCGCGATATCGACCAGCGCCACCCCCGCGATCTCGAAGGTCGCCCAGAAGTCATTCAGAACGCGCAGCCGCTCGGACTCCGCATCCGGTTTCTGCAAGCCCAGCAATTCGAGATCGCGCGCCTGGAAGACGAAGGCCATCGCCTCGGTGAACGCCGTGTTCGGGATCCCTTTCAGGAGCGTGTGGTCGACGTCGTAGAGCGAGAACACCTGCTCCACGTTGTGCCCGAGCTCGTGCACCGCGATGTTGTAGCCCTTGTAGTTCATCCCGCCCTTCTCGACCCGCGTGCGGAGGTGTGGCAGATCGCCCCGCCGCATCGACTGCATGGCGTGCCCCGCCCCGCGCGACGCATCCACCACGATGTGCGCCGCGAGGTACCTCGCCCGCTCCTTCGGGAAGCCGAGCTGCTCGAGGATCCGCGGGATGTCGGCCGCGAACGCCTCCGCCGTGGGGTAGCGCTTTCGCGTCAGCGCGTCGAGCTCCGCCTCGGGGAACTTGGCGCGCGACTGGAAGCCGCTGTACCAGAGATCATGCGGCGCGAGCTTGCGGCCGAGGCGCTTTTCGATCACCGCCGCCACCTTCGGCGCGTGCGGCGAGGTGAGCACCTCCAGCAGCAGCGCCTTCACCCGCTCCTCCGGAAGCTCGCGCCCGAGATCGAAGCTCCGCGCGATCGCCGTCGGTGCGGTCGGCGAGAACGGGTCCGCCGCGCGCGCCGCCCTGAAGTTCGCGAGCAGCTTCTTGTAGCGCGTATCGGGCTCACTTGCCTGGGAGGCCTCCGCTGCGGTCGCCGCGCGCGCCGGCGCCTCCGCCTCGATCTCCGACGGTGGCGATGCCGCGACCCGGTTGGTGAAGGGGTCCCAGTCGAGCCGCGGATTATCGATCACCGCCGCCGGGATCGACTGCGTCACGATCCGCGCCATCACCTCTGCGATCATCCGCTGCCGGCCATCGTCGTTCCGCCCGCCCGTCCCCGCGTAGTCGGCCTTGATCTGATCGCGCAGGTTCCAGTGGCTGATCAGCCGGAGCCCCTTCGGGAACGGCCGCATTCCCTGGGCATCGACCAGGTGGTGCATCCACAGGTTGTACTCCGCGATGTACAGGTCGGCGTCGGCCCCGGCGCGGGTGATCTCCTGCGCCACCTCGGCGGGCACCCGGCGCGCGAAGCGCCCGGCCAGCCGCACCTCCGCCCAAAGGCGGCGCGAGTACTTCGGCCCTCCCTCGAGTCGCTCCTTCAGGGTGGTGAGCGGAAAGTTGAGCAGCGCCACGAAGGCGAGCTTCGAGCGAAAGAGATCCTCGACCATGTGGGCGGCGGGCTCGTAGCCGGCGAACAGCGCGTCCACCGGCAGGAGCGGCCCGACATCGAGCTCGGTCGGCCTCCGCAGCTCGCGACCGATCTCGTTGAAGTGGCCATCGAGGGCCTCGAAGGCGTCCTCGAAGCGCTGGAAGGTGGTGTCGAGCTTCGCCGGATCGGAGAGGAAGTGCTCGCGCGCGAACGCCGCCAGCGCCGCCGCATCCCCGTCGACGGGGCGCCACAGCGAACGGACCTGGGCGAGCCCGCGGGTGATCCGCTCCGCCTGCGCGGCGCCGTGCTTCGTCACCAGCTCCTTCTCCACCGCGAGCACCAGCGACGCACCTTGTGCCACCTGGATCTCCTCTGGGGTGGGCCCGCGCTTGGGCCCTGCGTGGACCGGTCCGCTGCCGTTGCCGATCAGCGCGCCGAGCAGTACCACCGACGGAAAACTGGATCGCTTCATCGCTTCACCCCGGTTCGGAAGAAGAGGGTCACGGGTTCACCCAGGTCGCCGGATCGGCCCACAGCGGCGGCTCGCACTCCTCGGGCGGCGGCCCCCTCCAGCGCGACTCCCGCGGCCAGCCCGGGTCGCTCTCCGGCGCGGCGGGCCCGATCGGACCGGGATCGCGCGGGAGGATCACCGGCGTCCACTTCCCGTCGCCGTCCCCGTCGACGAACACCGGGCTGGTGATCACGAACGGCAGCACCGGCAGCCCCCGCCGCTCGCCGTGATCGCCGATCAGCGCCGCCGGGAGCGGCTTCGTTCCGCCCGCCTGGAGCACCACCCACGAGTCGCCCGACGGGAGCACCTCCTCCCACACCTCGTGGAACAGCGGCCGCTGACCGCCGCGCGGCACCACCACCTCGCGCGCCAGCTTCCCGTTGACGTACAGGCGCACGCGATCGACATCGATCCAGCGCGGGGCGTCGCACAGCGCGTCGATCTTCACCGTCTGCCCCTCCGCCGTCACGAGGTCGCCGATCTCCGCACCGTCGACGGTGAGACGCGCGAACGGACCGGTCGAGGCGATCGCCCGCTGGCGCTTGATCGCCTCGCCGAGATCGGCGCCTTCCACCTCCCCCGGCTCCTCGGTGGGCATGCGCAGCCAGGTGCGCGGAAACCCCGCCTTCACGTCGCGCAGCGAGTGGCTGTCGGAGCTCCCGAGCGCGCTCAGCCGGGTTCCGCCATTGAGGAGAAAGAACCAGTCGCGCAGCAATTCGGCGATATCGGGCGGGCTGTCCTGGTAGCCGTTCAGGAGCTCGATCGCGTCGAACAGTCCGGCGTCCTCGAGCGCCTGCGGCGGCGCCCATCCGAGGTTCAGGAAGTAGCCGAGATCGGGCGGCAGGCGCGGGTGATTCACCGTCACCGCCGGGCGCGTCGGGAAGCTGCGCAGCCAGGCGAACATCTGCGCGCTGTGGATCAGGCGCACCGACGGCCAGTCGAGCCCCATCGCCACCGTCCCGCCGGTATCGGGCGCGCTCCGGTCGTAGGGCATCGGGTAGGCGCCGCCGTGACCCTCGAGGAAGTTGAACTCGTCGCCGACGATCGCCCGCGCCAGCCGCTCGTAGCCGAGCCGCTCCACCTCCGGCTGGAGGTCGGTGAGGACGTTGTGATCGGTCGCGACGATCAGCTCCACACCGACGGCCACCTCGCCCACCACCTGGTTCTCGAGACGCAGCCGGCTGTCGTAGCTGCGCGCGGTGTGGACGTGCAGATCGGCCGCCAGCCACCCCCGGGTATCGACGCTGCGCCGGAGCGCCGCCGCCACCGCGGTGACCCCCCCGCTCTCGACGGTGACCCGCCGCGTCTCCGCCTCCCACTCCGGCCCGCGGGTGAGGAACAGATCGTAGGTGCCCACCGGCACCGGCCACGCTCCCGCGCCACCGACGAGCAGCACCCCCTCCGGCGCGCCGATCACCAGCGGCGTGAGGTGGGCGCCAAAGCCGGTGCTCCTACCCTGGCGATCGAGGTCGAAGGCCACCCCGGGCGTCTTGCCCACCGCCGTCACGATCACCCGCGCCGGCATCGGCAGACCCGATTCATCGTCGCTGACCGTGACGAACAGCGAGCCCTGCCCCTGCGGCGGAAAG
This sequence comes from Myxococcales bacterium, assembly GCA_009692555.1. Classification (GTDB taxonomy): domain Bacteria; phylum Myxococcota_A; class Polyangia; order Palsa-1104; family SHYY01; genus SHYY01. The sequence goes on along the minus strand of SHYY01000052.1, from coordinate 1,644 downwards.
AGATCCGCGGAGCCGGCATCGAGCGGCACCTCCCCCGCCGCCCGCTCGGGAGGCCGCTCGCACCCGAGCAACATCAAGCAGACCGGCCAAGCCCTCCGCAGCATCAGGGCGCCAGTGTATCCCGTCCGAAACGTCAGTCGAGCGGCAGTTGCAGGAGCTGGGCTTCGAGACGGAGGGAGAGATCGTCGAGCGTCTCGGCGCCGAAGTCGGGGGCGAACAGGTAGGGCAGGTGCGCCTGTCCGAGCGGCAGCGAGGTGCGGAGCTTTTCCAGGTAGCGGTCGTTCATCGCGCGCCGCCGCTGCGCGATCCGCGAGCGCTGCAGGAGCGCGTCGAGCGGCTCGTCGTCGCACCGCTCGGGCAGGAGATCGAGCGCCCGCGCCGACGGTCCGCTGACGAAGCGCGGCGGGTAGAGCTGGTTCACGATCAGCGGCCCGAGGTGGATCCCGACCTGCTCGCGCGCCCGCACCGAGAGCTCGATGGTCTCGTTGACCGGCAGGTCTTCGGCCAGCGTCACCAGCGCCATCCGGGTGCGTTTTCCGTCGCTGAGCAGGTCCTGCGCCGAGCGCGCGTCGCGGGTCAGCGGCCCCTCCGGCACCGCCTCCAGGATCGCCTGCGGGACCTGCAGCAGCGTGATCGCGTGCCCCGTCGCCGGCCCGTCGAGGATCACCAGGTCGTAGCGCGGGCGCCCGCCCTCCTCCTCGGTGGTGTGGAACCACACCTTGCCGAGCATCGAGTAGTCCTCGACGCCCGGAATGGCGCGGATGAAGGCCTTGGCGAGCCGGTTCTCGAACACCGCGCGGTAGACCAGGCTGGACTTGAGGATCATCAGGCCGTACTCGCGCAGCGCCGCCTCGGGGGTGATGTTGACCGCCCACAGCCGCTCGCGCACCTGCACCACCTCGCTCTCGACGCGTGGCCCGCCGAGCAGCTTGGAGAGCCGCTCCTTGCTCTTGGTCTGCGCGAGCAACACCCGCTTGCCCCGCCGGGCAGCCGCCGAGGCGAGCGCGGCGGCGACGGTGGTGCGACCAACGCCGCCCTTTCCGGCGACGATGATCAGGCGGAGATCGAGGAGGGTGGCCAAGTTCGCGGCGGAAAAGTAACGAGCCGACGCTGTGGTGTCAAACCCGACACGGAGTCTCAGCCGCCGATGATCCAGCGCAGCCCGAGCAGCAGCAGCGCCGAAAAAAACACCAGAGCCAGGGTCACGAGGCCGGTGATGTAGCGACGGCCGGGGCGTGCGATCGGCGAGGTGATCGGGCGGCGGGCCACCGGCAGGTGGTAGCCGCCCCGGCGCGGCCGGTCAAGGGGTGCTTAACAGCGGAGGGGGCCCTCTTGCTGGCTCTTGCTCGTCACGTAGTCGTAGTCGTAGTCGTGGTCGTAGTCGTCCCGTCCGCCGCGACGGCAATCGAACTTCCTCCCGCAACAAATTCCTCCTGCCAACCGACAACCCTGGCCTCCCAGGAGGATGCCCCTGCTGGCCTACCAGAAGCTCGACGTCACAGGCCATGGAGTTGCTGACCCGCATCGTGGAGATGCTCACGCGCATGTGCCGGAGAGGTGATCCCCCGCGCGCGAGTGCCCCTGAATCGACTACGACTACGACTACGACTACGACTGCGTGAGCGGAGGGACCCCCTTCTCCGT
>SHYY01000266.1 GCA_009692555.1 Myxococcales bacterium | reverse complement strand
TCCAGGCTGTCGCTTTATGTGGCGCCGCCCCCTCTACGCCTGCCCTACCCGATCAGCAAGCCACTCGCCCCGCCCGCACCTCGCACGATCCCGCACCACCCCGCTGTTGCCACTGGTGGACACCCGCCGTTTTGAGCCGGTGCTTCCACCTCGCGTGGTGCGAGGAGCGCGGGCACATCGCCAAGGCACCCAAGATTCCTTCGGTCGGAAAGCTGGTGACGGGCACGCCCGACACGAAGCGCCGACACAAGCTCCAGCCTGTCGAGATCGAGGAGTGGGAGGCGCTGGCGCTGATCGCCAAGCTCCCCGAGCGGCTCTTGGACAAGAGGCACGGAGTCTGGTTTCCTGGACGCGCCCGTTTCGCCGTTGCGTGGGAGACGGCGCTCCGCCCGACGACGCTCGATGAGCTACGAGCCCCCGAGGACTACCGCAAGGGGAGCAAGGTGCTCATCATCCGCGACGAGGCCGACAAGAAGCGCTTCGGCCGCGTGCTGGACCTGACGCCGAAGGCGCGGGCTGCTCTCGACAGCGTGTGCCCAGAGGTTGGTCTGATCTTCGGCAAGCACGACTACCGCGTTGCCTTCCGCAAGGCGGCACGAGCCGCCGGGATACCGGGTGAGAAGGTCGAGAGGCTGTCCCCCTACGACTTCCGTCACGGTCGTCTCACCCAGTTCGCCGAGATCGCGCCCAACCTGATGGGCATCATGTACCTCGCGGGGCACAAGAACGCCTCCACGACCGACCGCTACCTCCACCGATCGCAGCGCGCCGCCCAGCAGGTGCTCGCCGCGGTGGCCGCATACGGGACACATACGGGACACCGAGAGGGGGAGAAGGGGGCCACCCCGTCCGAGGGTGGCCCGAAAATCACCAGCAGTTCCGATATTGTGCGAAAGGGGGGACTCGAACCCCCACGGTGTTACCCACAGGATCCTGAATCCTGCGCGTCTACCAATTCCGCCACTTTCGCGTCGTGAGTGGTTGCGGAGCCTAGCCGCGGCGACCGAGGGTGTCAAGCGATAGCTGGCCCCGCGATGGCCCCGCGATGGCCCCGCGATGGCCCCGCGATGGCCCCGCGATGGCCCCGCGATGGCCCGGCCTGGTGGGCACCCCGCCGACGTGTGCTAGAGTGCCGCGCATGGTTTCGCAGGCCCAGCGCCCGAGCCGGGCGAAAGTGGTCGCCCGCAACGTCGGCCCCTGGCTCGTCGCCGCGCTCGCCCTCGGGTGGGTCTTCCACTCGGTCAACCTCGCGAAGTTCGTCGCCGCCTTCCAGCACGCGCCGCTCGGAGCGCTGGTCGCCGCCTCGGTGGTCCTGCTCGCGGCCAACTGGCTCGCCGACTGCTTCGCGATGTACTTCACCTTTGCCTGGTTCGGCTGCCGGGTTCCCTACCGCGAACTGCTGATCGTCCGCGCCGCCACCTACATTCTCGCGGTGGTGCAGTACTACGTGGGGCAGGCCGCGATCATCGCGTACCTCCACCAGCGACGGGGAGTAGGGGTGCTGCGCGCGAGCGGATTTATCCTCTTCATCAGTGGGATCAATATGGGCGTGCTGGTGCTGCTCGCCGCCTTCGGGCTGGCCACGGGGAACATGCCGGTGCGGTGGCTGCGCTACATCCCCTTCGCCGTCGGCATCGGCTCGCTCCTCTACGCCGTCCTGCTGGCGGTGAAGCCGCGCCGGCTCGCCGCCGTCCGGCTCCTCGCGCCGCTGTTCGAGATGGGGGTCCGGGGTCACCTGAAGGCGACGGTAGTCCGGCTGCCTCACGTGCTGGTGCTGGTTCTCTGGCACTTCATCGGGTTGCGTCTGTTCGGCGTCGAGGTGCCGCCGCTGGCCGCGCTGGTCTACCTGCCGGCGGTGTTCTTCGTCGCTGCGCTGCCGATCAGCCCGAGCGGGTTCGGCACCTCGCAGAACGCGGCGGTCTATTTTTTCCTCGCCTACGCGCCGGGCGGCAAGGAGGAGGCGGTGCTGGCATACAGCCTCGCTCTGACGGCGATCTCACTCGTGATTCAGATCGGGCTGGGCCTGTGTTTCCTGCCGGCGGGCCGGCGTCTCGGGATGCGCCCCGAGGCCGCCAGCGATGAAGCAGAGGTCAGCGCGGCGCTTCCGGGCGCGGCACTGGAGGCGAGTCATGATTAGCGGTCCGCGGCGTCTGAACTGGGTTACTTTCGTCATGCTGCTCGGCTGCGCCGCAGGGGGCTACTGGTGCTGGAAGTTCCTGCCGCACCACTACAACGCGTGGCAGGTCGACCACGTGCTCCAGGAGGCGGTGGCGCGCTGCTACGGAGTGGTTCACAGGCACCTGCCGGCGGGTGGGGTGCGCGAGGTCGAGCAGGATGCGCGTCGCAACATCGTCGCGATCGGGATCGACGACCCCAACGTCGTGTTGCATGTGCAGATCAATCGCGACAAGGCATACGCGGTCTGTGACTACACGGTGATCGTCCGCCACCCCTACAAGGACAAGCAGAGCGTGCTCACCATGCACCGCACCGCCGAGGCGGACGTCAAGCGTGCCAACTGGTGAGTCGGAGGATGGCGGCCGGCGTGCTCGTTCTGTCTCTCGGGCTTTGCGCCCCCGGGAAGGCCGAGAATCGAGCGATCGAGATCGTGGTGGTCAAGCGCGGGGGGATCGCCGCGTACGCCGAGGTCGCGGAGGAGTTCGCCGAGCGCTGCCGCGTCCGCGCGCGGGTGGTGAACCTCCCCGACGGGCGCCGCCAGCGGCCGATGATCTCCCCGCCGCTCCACCGCGGCGACGTGGTGCTCGCGGTCGGGCAACGGGCCCTCGCGATGGTGTCGGGCTCGCCGGCGCATGTGATCTCGGCGCTCGCGCCGAACGTGCTCCCCGGAGTGATCTCCGCCGACGAGGTGCCGCCGCCGGAGCTGGCGCTCAGGGCCCTCAAGATCGCGCGCCCGACGGTGCGGCGGATCGGCGTGGTGCACGGACCGCGCACCGATCACCTGGTGGCGCGGCTCTGGGCGCCCGCGCAGGCGCTTGGCCTCTCCCTGGTCATCGCCCGCGCCCCCGATGGTCCGCGCGCGGTGCGCGAGCTCCACCGGATCGTCGCGACCAGCCCCTCGGTCGACGCGCTGTGGCTCGCTCCGGACCTCGACGTGCTGACCTCGCAGCTCTTCCAGTACGCCCTCACCCTCGAGATCCAGCGCGCGCTTCCCATCGCTGCGCCCACCCGGCACCAGGTGAAGTCGGGGGCGCTCCTCTCGATCGACGCCGACCCCCGTGCGGTCGGTCGGCAGGCCGCGGAGATCACCAATCGCCTGCTCGCGGGGGAGCCGATCGAGTCGCTGCGCGCATCGGGGCACACCGGCAGCCTCGAGCTCTCCGTGAACGCCGACGTCGCCCGCCGCCTCGGCGCCAATCTCTCCGCGCTGGTCAACCTCGGAGCCCGCATCGAATGAGCGCGCCGCCGCCGATCGCCCCCGAGCCCTCGGGCCCCCAGAGCGGTCCGATCAAGTTCGCCGTTCGCTCGCCCCGGTTTCCCCGCCGCTTCGGCACGCGCGTCTTTCTCTACGTCGCCACCCTCTCGCTCGCCACCTCGGCGGTTTCGGCGGTGGTGTACTACACGCGCCAGCTCGGCTTCATCGAGACCGATCGCGCCCGCCGCGCCCGCACCCTGCTCACCAGCCTCGCCACGCAGGCCGAGCTGGGGGCCTACGCCGGCGACGCGGCGATGTGCGATCTCGCGGCCCGCCGCACCTTCTCCGAGGACGACGTCCTGCTGGTGGCGATCTACGACCGCCGCGGCCGCGAGATCCTGCGCTTCCAGTCGCCCGCGCTCACCCCGCCGCCGCCCGCGCCCGAGGTGGTGGCGCGCATGACCCGCGATCCCGACGCGCGTCCGGAGCGCCACGCCGCCGTCGACAAGGGCGGCGAGGGCTACGACGATCTCTACGCGCCGATCGTCACCGGCTCGCGCGATCCCGAGGAGGCGCTCGCGGCGGGACCTTCGGGCCGCACGCCGCTCCGCGAGGTGGTCGGCGTGGCCCGCGTCGGCCTCTCGCAAAGGCCCGCGCGCGCCCAGCTCGAAGAGGTGATCCGCTGGGGCGCCTACCTCGCGGTCGGGCTGCTGGTCGTCGGGATCGGTGCCGCTCTCCTGATCAGTCGCCGCATCTCGCGTCCGATCGCCGCGCTCACCCGGGGCGTCGATCAGCTTCGCCAGGGCGTGCTCGATGCGCGCGTCGAGATCGAGTCGCAGGACGAGATCGGCCAGCTGGCCGAGTCCTTCAACCGGATGGCCGATCGCCTGCGGGAGAGCATCAAGGCGCTGGAAGCGCTGAACCGCGATCTCGAGGTGGAGGTCGGACGGCGCACCACCGAGATCCAGCGCGCGGCGGCCTTTTCGGCGCTCCTGAACGCCCCGCTCGGGCCGCAGTCGGCGCCGCCCCGCGTCCACTCACCGTCGACGGAGGTCGGGGGCGCAGCGGCGGGCAACCTCGGGCGCCTGCTCGACGACACGCTGGTGGCGCTGATCGAGGGCACGGGCGCGCGCGCCGGCGCCGTGCTCCTGTCGCGCGAGGAGTCGGTCGACTTCGATCTCGAGGTGGCCCGCTACCGGGGTGCCCCGGCCGACGCCTTCGGCACGCCCCCTTCGCACGACGCCCTCGCCGATCCGAAGGTCACCCTGCTCCTCGAGGAGAACCGCCTCACGGTGCCGCTGCTCCTCGGGGACGAGCCGCAGGGCTGCCTCGTGCTGTGCGAGCCCGAGGTGCGCGAGGACGCGCTGCGCTTCGCCGTCCACGCCGCCGCCCAGCTGGCGATCGCCGTCGGCAACCTGCGCGCCTACGCCGCCGCCGCCCACCTCGCCCGCGCCCTCGAGGAGCGGAACGGCGCGCTCGCGAGGCAGCGCGATCAGCTCCAGGCGATGAACCGCTTGAAGTCCGAGTTTCTCGCCTCCATCTCCCACGAGCTGCGCACGCCGCTCAACGCGATCATCGGCTACTCCGAGCTCATCACCGACGGGATCTACGGCGACGTCAACGTCGATCAGCGGAGCGCGCTCTCGGGGATCGACGAATCGGGGCGCAACCTCCTCTCGCTGATCAACCAGATCCTCGACCTCTCGAAGATCGAGGCCGGCAAGATGACCGTCCACCTCGAGGACGTCGACGTGGTGGAGATCGTCTCGTCGGTGCTCGCCGAGGCGGCGCCGCTGGCCAAGGACCGCCCCTACAAGGTCCAGCTCCTCCCCGGTGACCGCGTGCGCCTCCGCACCGACGGTCCCAAGGTCAAGCAGATCGTCACCAACCTGGTCTCCAACGCGATCAAGTTCACTGCACATGGAAATGTGAACCTGCAAATTCGCGCGGAGAGCGGGGGCGGGTGTACCATCGCCATCCAGGACACCGGGATCGGCATCCGGGCCGAGGACATGACGATCATCTTCGAGGAGTTCCGACAGGTCGACGGATCCTACACGCGCGCGTTTGGCGGCACCGGCCTCGGGCTGGCCATCGCCAAGCGCTTCGCCGAGCTGCTCGGCGGACAGATCAGCGTCGCCTCCACCGTCGACGTCGGCTCCACCTTCACCATCCACCTGCCGCGGGAGGCGCCTGCCCTCCCCGCCACACCGCCAAGGCGTCTGACGCTGCCGCCGCCCGTTCCCGCCGACGCCCGCCGCGAGGTCAAGCCCGCATGACGCCCCCGCCGACGACCATCCTGCTGGTCGAGGACAACCTGCACAACCGGAGGATCTTCCAGGGTGTGCTCGCTCACGCGGGCTTCCGCGTTCTCGAGGCCGAGGACGGCGGGAAGGCGCTCGCCGCCGTCGACGCGGAGCGCCCCGACCTGATCCTGATGGACCTCTCGATCCCGGTGATCGACGGCTGGGAGTGCACGCGCCGCCTGAAGGCCGACCCGGCCACGCGCGCCATCCCGATCATCGCGCTCACCGCCCACGCCATGCGCGGCGACGAGGAGCGGGCCCGCAGCGCCGGCTGCGACGGCTACCTCTCGAAGCCGATCTCGCCGAAGCGGGTGGTGGAAGAGGTTCGGCGCATCCTGCGACTGCCCTGAAGAGGCCTCGAACGCTACCCGGCCCGGCCACCCCTGGCCGGCTGACCGGCGGTGCTTAACAGCGGAGGGGGCCCTCTTACTGGCTCTTGCTCGTCACGTAGTCGTAGTCGTAGTCGTAGTCGTCCCGTCCGCAGCGACGGCAATCGAACTTCCTCCCGCAACAAATTCCTCCTGCCGACCGACCACCCTGGCCGCCCAGGAGGATGCCCCTGCTGGCCGACCAGAAGCTCGACGTCTATCGCCGCGCCATCGAGTTCCTCGCCCTTGCGTCGCAGATCGCGACGAGCGCCCCCAGGGGGAACTCGTTTCTCACTGATCAGCTCAAACGTGCGGCGCTCTCCATCCC
>SHYY01000265.1 GCA_009692555.1 Myxococcales bacterium | reverse complement strand
CTCTCCATCCCCTGGAACATCGCCGAGGGAGCGGGCCGCTTCGGAGCGCCGGAAGGCGCCCGCTTCTACCGCATCGCCCGGGGCTCCGCGATGGAGTGCAAGGCGATCGTGGATGCCTTTGCGGTCCTGCAACTCGCCTTGGAAGACACTCGGCGACAGGCCATGGAGCTGCTGACCCGCATCGTGGAGATGCTCACGCGCAGGTGCCGGAGAGGTGATCCCCCGCGCGCGAGTGCCCCTGAATCGACTACGACCACGACTACGACTACGACTCCGTGAGCGGAGGGACCCCCTTCTCCGTTAAGCACCCACGCCCGGCCCGCTTGCCCGCTTGATCGTCGTCCGTCGCTGTGCTACGCGGTGCCTTCCGTTTTCAGGAGAGTGCATGAGGACGATCGGCGTCATCGGGGGCAGCGGCCTGTACGAGATCGAGGGGCTGTCCGCGATCGAGCGCGTGCGGCTCGACACCCCGTTCGGCGACCCCTCCGACGAGTACGTGGTCGGCCGCCTCGGCGACGCCCGGATGGTCTTCCTCCCGCGGCACGGGCGCGGCCACCGCATCGCGCCGCACGAGATCAACTACCGCGCGAACCTCCACGGCATGAAGCAGCTCGGCGTCGAGTGGGTGATCTCCGTCTCGGCGGTGGGCTCGCTGCGCGAGGAGATCCGCCCCGGCGACATCGTGATCGTCGATCAGTTCTTCGACCGCACCAAGAACCGCGCGGCGACCTTCTTCGGCGACGGCGTGGTCGGCCACGTCGGGTTCGCCGATCCGGTGTGCGGCGCGCTCGCCGACGTGCTGCACGAGGTGGCGGAGCCGCTGTGCGCCGAGAAGGGCGCGCGCGCCCACAAGGGCGGCACCTACGTCGTGATGGAGGGACCGCAGTTCTCCACCCGCGCCGAGTCGCGCATCTACCGCCAGTGGGGCGCCGACGTGATCGGGATGACCAACCTGCCCGAGGCCAAGCTGGCTCGCGAGGCTGAGCTCTGCTACGCGACGGTGGCGCTCTCGACCGACTACGACTGCTGGCACGAGGACGAAGCGGCCGTCTCCGTCGCTGCGGTGCTCGAGGTCATCCGCAAAAACGTCGCGCTGGCGCGGGCGATCGTCAAGCGCGCCGCGGAGCGCATCCCCGCCACCTCGCGCACCTGCGCCTGCCCGCGCGCCGCCGAGTTCGCGATCATGACCGACCGCAACGCCATCCCGCCCGCCGCCCGCGAGCGGCTCCAACTCCTCTACGGCAAGTACATGGGGACGCCATGACCTTCCAGCTGGTGGTCGTCGGCAGCGTCGCGCTCGACTCGGTCGAGGCGCCCGCCGGCCGGCACGACGATGTCCTCGGCGGCTCGGCCTCGTTCTTCGCCACCGCCGCCTCCTACTTCACGAAGCCCAGCCTGGTCGCGATCGTCGGCGCCGACTTCCCCGAGGCCCACGTCCAGTTCCTGCGCGCGCGCGGGGTCGATCTGGCGGGCCTCGAACGGGTCGACGGCAAGACCTTCCGCTGGGCCGGCCGCTACTCCTCCGACCTCGGCTCGCGCACCACCCTCGACACCCAGCTCAACGTGTTCGCCGGCTTCAAGCCCAAGCTGCCCGAGAGCTACCGCGACGCGGAGCTGGTCTTCCTCGGCAACATCGAGCCGACGCTGCAGCTCGATGTGCTCGATCAGGTGCGCCGCCCGCGCCTGGTCGCGATGGACACGATGAACTTCTGGATCGATGGGCGTCTGGAGGCGCTCCGCCGCGTGCTGGCGCGGGTCGATCTCCTGGTGATCAACGACGAGGAGGCGCGCCAGCTCGCCGGAAAGCACAACCTCCCGCAGGCGGCCCGCGCCATCCGCGCGCTCGGTCCGAAGACGGTGATCGTCAAGCGCGGCGACTCGGGGGCGCTCCTGTTCCACGAGGGGGGCGTGTTCGCGGCGCCGGCCTATCCGCTCGAGGAGGTGATCGATCCCACCGGCGCGGGCGACACCTTCGCGGGCGGCTTCATGGGCTACCTGGCGCAGCAGGGCGACCTCGGCGCAGCGACGGTGAAGCGCGCCATGATCCACGGCTCGGTGATGGCGTCCTTCTCGGTCGAGGCGTTCTCGCTCGATCGCCTGCGCGCCCTCACCAGCGACGACATCAGCGCGCGCTACCGCGCCTTCTGCGACCTGACCCACTTCGAGGACCTCCGGATCGCCTGAGCCAGGGTCGCAGATGAAGCGCATCAACACGCGCGGCCCCGGTGAGACGCGGCGGCTCGCGGCCCGCCTCGGCAAGCTCGTGCGCCCGGGCGATGTGCTCGCGCTCTCGGGCGGCCTGGGCGCCGGAAAGACCTGCTTTGTCCAGGGCTTCGCCCGCGGCCTCGGCGTCGCGAAGGGGACCCGGATCGCGAGCCCGACGTTCAATATCGTCCTCGAGTACCCCGCGCGGATCCCGCTCCACCACATCGATCTCTACCGGCTCACCGACGAGTGCGAGCTCGCCGAGATCGGCCTCGATCACTACCTCTACGGCGCCGGCGTATGCGCCGTCGAGTGGCTCGATCGCTTCCCCGCGCTCGCCCCGCCAGACCGCCTCGAGATCGAGCTCACCATCGCGGGCCCGCGCGCGCGTACACTGACGGTCACCGGACACGGGCCCCGCGGCGCCGCGCTGCTCGCGGCCTGGCCCCCTGGAGGCGGTCACGAATGAGAATCCTCTACGGAGTCACCGGCGAGGGCATGGGCCACGCCACCCGCAGCAAGGTGATCCTCGCGCACCTCCTCGCTGGCGGGCAGCACGCGATCGAGGTGGTGGTCTCGGGCCGCGCCCACGGCTTCCTCACCGGCGCCTTCCCGTCGCTGCGGGTGCACGAGGTCGAGGGCCTGAGCATGGTCTACGAGGACAACCGCGTCCAGATCTCGAAGACCGCCTTCGCGCTCCTGAAGAAGCTGCCCCGGCTCGCCGACAACCACGAGGTGCTTTCGCGGATCAAGGAGCGCTTCCGCCCGCAGCTGGTGATCTCCGACTTCGAGTCGCTGTCCTACTATTTCTCGAAGGCGGGCGGGCTGCCGATCCTCTCGATCGACAACATGCAGATCCTCAACCGCTGCACGCTCGAGATCGACATCCCCGACGAGGAGAAGGGCAGCTTCCAGCTCGCCAAGGGGATCGTGAAGGCCAAGCTCCCGCACTGCGATCACTACCTGATCACGACCTTCTTCTACCCGCCGCTGCGCAAGGAGCGCACCTCGCTCTACCCGCCCATCCTGCGCGACGGGATCCTCGACGCGCGCGCCACCGCCGAGCGCGGCCCGCACGTGCTCTGCTACCAGACCTCAGACACCTTCACCGAGCTGCTGCCGACGCTGCGCGGGCTCCCCGGCCAGTTCATCGTCTACGGTTTCAAGCGCGACGAGGTGATGGGCAACGTCACCCTCAAGGCCTTCTCCGAGGACGGCTTCGTGCGCGATCTCAAAAGCGCGCGCGCGGTGATGGCGGGCGGCGGCTTCTCGCTGATGGGCGAGGCGGTCTACCTCGGCAAGCCGATGCTGGCGGTGCCGCTGCAGGGGCAGTTCGAGCAGACCGCCAACGCCCTCTACCTCGCGAAGCTCGGCTACGGCGAGTACCACCGCGAGCTCAGCGCCGACGGGATGGCGCGCTTCCTCGCCCGCGCGGACGGGTACGCCGACAACCTCCGCGGCTACACCCAGGACCGCAACCGCCTGATCCTCGAGGCGCTTGATCGCCTGATCGCCGAGGTGCAGATCCGGGGGCGCCTGGTATGAGCGCCCGGTGGCTCCTCGCGCTCGGCCCGCTCGCCCTCCTGGCCGCGGGTTGTCGGACCGGTCCCTTCGAGCTCACCGACGGGGCGGGCTCTGCGGCGTCCGATGGCGCCGCCGATCTTCGCCCGCACGACGCCATGGTCCCTCCCGATCTCGCCGAGCCCGGCACGGTCCTGTTCGGCGTGAACGACGGCCGGACCCCAGCCCCGGGTTGCCTGCTCCAGGGCAACACCGTCGGCAACTACGCCTTCGTCGCGGTTCCTACCGGCGCCGGAAGGGTGAGGCGGGTCGACCTCTACGCCGCCGACGCGCAGGCGCGCACGTTCCACCTCGCGGTACACGACGGCGGCGGCGGCGCGCAGCCGGGCAAGGTCCTGGCGCGCGGCGCGTTCACCCCGCTGCCGACGTGGGGCTGGGTGGCAGCGCGGCTCGATCAGCCGGTGCCGATCGGCGGCGTGCTCTGGATCGGGTCGGATGCGTCGGCAACGGAGCGCTGGACCTTCGCCTGCCCGTGGGGCGAGGGCGGATTTGGCGTGACGACGAGGGTAGGGGGGCCGGGGAAGTGGCAGGCGGTGCCGCCGCAGCCATGGATGTTCCGGCTGATCGGCGACAAGCTGTAAAAGCCGAGTTTTCGCTAGTGTCCTGTCCGAGAAATTCTTTGCAGAATTTCTCAGCCAGAACACTAGCCATGATCCCACGGGGCGTGCCGCCCCGCCCCGTCGGCAGAGCCGCCTGGGTCCCCACCCCTGTTCACGACGGCACGAGCCGCCGGGCCGCGGCCGTGCGCGGCCTACCAATGCAACGAACTTCGGTGTCGGGACACTAGTAAAGGCCGAGGATGCGGTCGAGCTCGTCCTTCTTGCCGTGCTTGCCGCCCTTGCCCGCCTTGCTGGTGGCGGCGACGGTGGTGCTCTTCGGCGAGGCGGCGGTGATCCGGTGGGCCGCCGCACGGCGCTTCGGGGCGCGCGCGGCCGGAGCCGCCGCCGGGGCGGGTTTCTCGGCTGCGGGAGCGGCCGCGGCCGGCACCAAAGCCGCCTGAGCGGGCGGGGCCACCGTCGCTGCGGCGCTCGCCACGGAGGCGGTCATCGGCGGCAGGTCGGGCGATTGGCTCATCACCGCGGCCACCGCGACGATGAGACCGAGGAAGACCGCGCCGAGGCAGCCAAGCAGCGCTGCCATCCACGTCGGCAGGCCCTGGCGCTGGAAAATTGGGTAGGCGTTCACTGTGTCCTCCGTGTGGGTTGCTGTGCGCTTCTACTTCCATCCACCTGCACCCGACGGGCCAGCCACTGCCATCGGCCACCATGCCCTTCCGGGTGCAAGCCTGGGGTCTCGATCCCCAGGGAGGGATCGACCGTCCCCATCCGGTACCTGTCAGGCCTGGGCATGGACCTGGAGTGTCCACTCGAGCAGCATCGAGCCGCCGAGGCCAAGCTCGCGGGCCACGTCGAGCCGTACCGCCCGCACCCCGTCGCCGTCGAGGGTGGTGCCGTTGGTGGAGGCGGTGTCGATCGCCCAGGTGCCGTCCCCGTCGCGCAGCACCAGCAGGTGCACCCGCGAGAGCGAGTTCTCCGCGCCGCCGAGCTGGCAACGCTCGTAGCGGCCCACGAGCCGTCCATGCTCGAGATCCGCGTCGGTGACCGGATGGGAGATCTGTCCGGACCGGGACTTCAGCGCCAGCTGGGCGATGACCAGGCCCTGGTCTCCCTCGCGCGCCGACGGGGCCCGCAGTGGCCGCACCGCCGGGACGATGTGGGTGGTCCGGCTCGCACGCTCCGGGGTGGCCGCGCCGGCGAGCTGGATCGGTCGCGGGAGGCGATCAGGGATCCGGCGGTCGAGGTAGATCCGCTCCGGAAACGAGGCCCACGTCTCGCCTGCGTCGTCGCCCCAGGCGGAGGGCTGCAGGTCGCCGGTCGGGAGCAGCAGGAGGTGGTAGTGGCCGGCCCGCACGAACAGCGCCCCCTCGGCGGTGAGCGACTCGCAGGGCACGTCGTCCTCGGTGTAGAAGCCGACCCCGGAGCAGAGGTCGAGCAGGCGCAACCGCACCTCGCTCTTGCCGACACGGGTGGCGCGAAGGAGGGCGTGGCGGAGGGAGATCGCCGGGTCGTGCGCCAGGTAGAGGTCGCAGCGCTGGTGACGGCCGATCAGCGCGTGAGCGCCTCCCGACGAGAGATCGAGGTGGAGGTGGCTCTCGATGCGCCGCCCGTCGCGCACCGCCACGACCAGCAGACCCGGCTGATGGAAGGCGGCGTGGATCGAGCGCAGCACCGGGAACACCTCCGCGAACACCTCCGCGAAGGGCCGCGCCGGCTCGTCGGGGTCGATCTGCGCCATCGTCGCCCGGTTCTGCGCCGCGCGCCTGCCCGAGTTGTTGGTCTCGTCGTGCACTGCCCCGTGATTCTATGCGGATCATCCCGGGAATGCACCCGCCAGCCCGGCTCCGGGTGCTTAACGGAGAAGGGGGTCCCTCCGCTCACGTAGTCGTAGTCGTAGTCGTAGTCGATTCAGGGGCACTCGCGCGCGGGGGATCACCTCTCCGGCACATGGGCGTGAGCATCTCCACGATGCGGGTCGGCAACTCCATGGCCTGTCGCCGAGTGTCTTCCAAGGCGAGTTGCAGGACCGCAAAGGCATCCACGATCGCCTTGCACTCCATCGCGGAGCCCCGGGCGATGCTGTAGAAGCGGGCGCCATCC
>SHYY01000264.1 GCA_009692555.1 Myxococcales bacterium | reverse complement strand
AGCGGGCGCCATCCGGCGCTCCGAACCGGCCCGCTCCCTCGGCGATGTTCCAGGGGATGGAGAGCGCCGCACGGTTGAGCTCTTCGGTGAGAAACGAGTTCCCCCTGGGGGGGCTCGTCGCGATCTGCGACGCAAGGGCGAGGAGCTCGATGGCGCGGCGATAGACGTCGAGCTTCTGGTCGGCCAGCATGGGCATCCTCCTTGGAGGCCAGGGGGGTCGGTTGGCAGGAGGAATTTGTTGCGGGAGGAAGCTCGATTGCCGTCGCTGCGGACGGGACGACTACGACTACAGACTACGACTACGACTACGACTACGTGACGAGCAAGAGCCAGCAAGAGGGCCCCCTCCGCTGTTAAGCACCCGGGGAATTGGAATAACGGGCGGGCGAGAAGGCGGCGGGAGCAGCATGCCGCGCCAGAACCTCCAGGGAGTCGCGTCGGGCCCGAGCCGGCACAGGGGGGCGCGGCAGGGCGCAGCGCGGTCGGCGCGCTCCACCTTGGGATAGCCGGAATTCCCGCGCCAGTCGGCCCCCAGGATGAAGCCGATCGGGGCGAGCCAGAGAATCACCGCCAGCGCGGCCTCCGCGGCGGCGGCGCCGACCAGTCGCAGCCGTGACAGCCCCCGGGCCTGGAACACGTGGAGGCGATCCGGACCGGCGTCGATCCGCACCGTGGCGGTCCGATAGGGGCCGTCCGCCAGCGCGGCACCGCCGGACGGGGTCGACGCCCTCCCGACCACCTCGACCTCGTCGGCCACCAGGATCGCCGAGACCCGCGCGGCGATCAGGCGCGACTCGACCGACAGGCGGGAGAGGTCGAGATCAACGAGCACGCTCTCCCGCCCGCGCTCGACGAGAAACGGAGCGGCGGCGGCCCCGCCGTTGGCCCCGCGGAGGTAGACACACCGCTCCCCCTGCGGGCCCGGGAGGGTGTCGCCCGCCGCCCGCACGCGGCCGCGAAATCGCGTCAAGGTCTGAGCGGGGCGCGCGCCCGCTCGGGCATCCCCGTCGGTGAGCCGGGCGGCGAAGGCGATCCCGTGCCAGGCGCGCAGGCGGGCTACGGAGCGGGCCAGTCGATCGGGGGCGTCCGTCGCCAGCAGGAGGGCAGCGAGGAGCGCGAGCCCGAGGAGGGGATCGTGCATCTCCGGGATCCAGATCGCACTCGACGGGGGGTGACCCATCACGCCGCACAGCCACGCGAAGGCCGCGAGGGCGATGGCGAGCCGCGCGGCCCGGCGCCAGCGCGCCGTCGCGGGGAGCGGTGCCACGCGGAGGCCGAACAGGGCCCGGACAGATTCCCCGGCGAACCAGATCGCGAACGACGCGGCCGCCATCGCGGTCGCGAGCAGCAGCGCAAGGCGAATCCGCTTCTCCTCCCCCTGGCCGATCGCCACGGCGGCCACGTCCTCCTGGAACGCCATCGCGCCCACCACGGCCAGGAAGCCCAACAGCAGCGCGAGGCACAGCATCAGGATCTCACCGAGGCTGGCCCGGCCCGCGACGACCTGCTCTCCGCGGCCGGGATCGACGCGCCGCGCCCACCGCCACCTCGCAACGGTCAGCGCGATAAGCCCGGAGACGGCGAGCACGATCCCGCCCGCCGGGTCCCACAGTGCGAACCGCTGCGCAGCGTCGCACCAGGAGGTCGCGCCGACCAGGAGCAGGGCGACCTCGCCGGGAAGCGCGCGCGCGAGGGGACGACGCGCTCCGCGGAGCAGGAGGAGCAGGAGCCCGCCAGGGCGGCGCCTGCGATGACGAGAACCTCCGCGCGCTCCTTCATGCCGTGATCGCCACGGCGACGGCAACGCATGGGAGCGGCACCGGCAACGGCAACTCACAGGGCGGTTGACCCTCGGACGCCATCCGCGTGCCGCTGCGCGGCCCACCCGGCGCATTGCGGTACCGCGCCTCGTCTTCCACCGCGCTGGTGGTCAAGCTGCGCGAGGCACGCTCGACGCTCCCCGACGGGGTCTACGAGGTGAACCGCTCCGGCCTGCGCGACGTGACCATCCGCCGCCAGCAACGCGGCGCGCAGATCACCTTCCGCTTTGACCGTCCCGCCCCCGCGCGCGAGGTCCTCCTCGGCGGCGACGAGCTGCGCGTTCGCCTTCCCCTCCTGCCCTGAGCCCACCCTCCGGATCGCCGAAATCGCGCGTTCACTTTCCCGGCGCGCCGTGCCATAAGCGGCTCCGACCCCGAGGTGACCATGCAGGTGAGGAGCTTCTTCGAACGCGCGCTGCGCCGTCCCCGTTCCGTCCCCCACGGCCTCCGGCTCGCGCCACAGCTCTCGCGCGGCCTGCCCGTGCTCGGCCACTCCATCGAGTTCGTCACCTCGACCATCGAGCTGCTCTTCCGCGCCCAGCGCGAGCTCGGCGAGGCGGCGGCCCTCCAGGTCTTCAACCGCAAGATGGTGGCGATGTTCGGCCCCGAGGCCCACGAGGCGGTGTTCCGTGCGTCCGACGCCCAGCTCAGCGCGTCGGAGGCCTACAAGATCATGACCCCGGTGTTCGGCAAGGACGTGGTCTACGACGCCGCGCCGGAGAAGATGGCCGAGCAGCTGAAGATGCTCCTCCCGGCGCTGCGGGACCGCCGGATGCGGACCTACGGCGAGGCGGTGGTGCTGGAGACCGAGCAGACCATCGGCAAGTGGGGCGAGGTGGGCGTGGTGGACCTGGTCGACTTCTGCCGGGTGCTCACCAACTTCACCTCCAGCCGCTGCCTCCTCGGCCGCGAGTTCCGCGAGGGGATGACCGAGGAGTTCGCCGCCGTCTACCACGACCTCGAGCGCGGCGTCGCACCGATCGCCTACATCAACGCACACCTCCCGATCCCATCGTTCTGGAAGCGCGATCGCGCGCGGGTGCGGATGGTCGAGATGATCACCGAGATCGTCGGCGCGCGGCGCCGCGAGAAGCGCGAGGGCGAGGACTTCCTGCAGACGCTGATGGATTCGCGCTACGCCGACGGCAAGCCACTCAGCGAGCACGAGATCACCGGCCTCCTCCTCGCCGGGATGTTCGCCGGCCACCACACCAGCTCGGTCACCACTGCGTGGACCCTGATCGAGCTCCTGCGCAACCCGGAGACGCTCGCCCGCGCGGTCGCCGAGATCGACGGCGTGTTCGGCGGAGGGCAGCCGGTGAGCCACCAGGCGCTGCGCGACCTCCCCTTCACCGAGAACGCCGTCAAGGAGGCGCTGCGCCTCCACCCGCCGCTGTTCCTGCTGGTGCGGGTGGCCAAGCAGGACTTCACCTACAAGGAATTCTTCATCCCCGCAGGCACCTGGATCGTGGTCTCACCGACGGTATCGCACCGCATGGCGGAGGTGTTCCCCGAGCCCGACCGCTTTGATCCCGACCGCTTCGCCCCCCCGCGCGAGGAGGACAAGCGCGACTTCGCCTTCATCGCGTTCGGCGGCGGGCGCCACAAGTGCCTCGGCAACGCCTTCGCGATCCTGCAGATCAAGGCGATCCTCACCCTCCTCCTCGGGCAGTACGACTTCGAGCTCGCCGGCGACGCGATTGTGGCCGACTTTCAGGGCCTGGTGGTGGGGCCCAAGGAGCCCTGCCGCGTGCGCTACCGCCGCCGCGCGCAGCCGTCGGTGAGCACGGCAGCAGGGGCCGAGCTGGCCAGGGTCGCGGCGCAAGGAGCGACGGCAGCGACGGGCGGCGGCTGTCCGGTTGCGCACCCGGCGACGGAAACGGGAACGGAAACGAAAACGAAAACGGGAACGGGAACGGGAACGGGAACGGGAACGAAAACGGGAACGGGAACGGGAACGGGAACGAACCCAACGGATAGTCTCCCTCTCCCGCGTGCGGGAGAGGGTCGGGGTGAGGGAGTCTCCGCACCTCCGGCGCCCGCAACAACCGGCTGCCCGGTCCAGCACTCCCCCGCAAGTGCCCCATCCACCAGGCGCCTGACCATCACCCTCGATCGCGACCTCTGCCAGGGCCACGCGGTGTGTGTCGGCGAGGCCCCCGAGGTATTCCATGTCGCCGCCGACGGCAAGGTCGAGGCGCTCCTCCGCGAGCCCCCGCCCGACCTGCACGCAAGCGTGCGCAGGGCCGCTGCCTACTGCCCCACCCGCGCCATCCGCCTCGACGAAGGATGAAGGAACCAAGCCGCACTACTCCACCACCACCTGCACCTCGGCAGCGCCCACCGGCCTGCGGGCCGAGGTCCTCCTCGTCGGCCGTCCCGAGCGGGATTCGCTTCCTGCCCCACCGCGTGTGCAGCGAGCGATGGGCCCAGGCGCCTGACCTTCACCCTCGATCGCTATCTCTGCCAGGGGCCACGCGGTGTGTTTCGGCGAGGCGCCCGAGGCAGGCAAACGTGCGCAGGGCCGTAGCCTACTGCCCCACCCGGGCCATCCGGCCTCGACGAAAAATGACCCTGTGATCGGGTGCCCTCTCTCCCCTCGCCTACTCCACCACCACCGGCACCTCGGCAGCGCCCGCCGCCTGCGGGCCGAGGTTCTCCTCGTCGGCCGTCCCGAGCAGGCGATCGATCCACACGAAGGTCGGCGCGTAGTTGCGATTGAACCGACGGTGGTGCCGGTCGTGGAAGCGCGCGCCCCCGAGGAACGGCAGGAAGCGGCTGGGACGCCACGGGAAGTCGTACCCGACGTGCACGCTGATCGCCTGGAGCTGACGGACGATGATCCACAGCAGCATCGTCGCGAGGTGCGGGCGGAACAGCAGCACCGGCAGCACCGTCCCGAAGCCGGTCCACAGCGTCTCCAGCGGATGGGCGTAGTTCGCCGCCACGCCGAACGGCGTCGTGTAGTGGTGGTGCATGAAGTGGATGTGCTTCCAGCCCCACCGCGTGTGCAGCGAGCGGTGGGCGAAGTAGTGCCACGCGTCCTCGATCACGAAGGACGCCACCAGCGTCGCCACCACCGTCCCCAGGCCCGGCAGCGGAAGATCCTTCCGCACGCCCAGCCAGAGAAAGATCGGGTAGGCCGCGACGGTCATCGGGATCTCCGCGAGGAACTTGTTCAGCACCACGTGCCGCACGCACCGCCACAGCGCCGCGCGATCGTTCGAGCGCTGCTGGATCTTGTAGCGCCGCAGCGACGGGAGCCGGTCGAGCGCGAGGCTGCAAACCGAGCCGACGAGGTAGGCCACGTTCACCGCCACCGTCGGTCCCAGCGCGTAGAGCGTGAAGTCCGAGCAGCTCTCGATCAGAAGTCGCCAGAGGTTCTCCATGACTCCTCGCTTCACCCCTCGCCGAGCGCCCGCACCGTCCGCGCGATCCCCTCGTCGACGGAGATGCGCGGCAGGTAGCCGAGATCGCGCGTGGCGCGGGCGTGGCTGAAGTAGTGATGCGTCGAAAGGTAGGCGACGGTGAACGGGGTGAATGTACTCGCCGTACCATCGCCGCGCAGGCGACCGATCCGTTCGTTCACCCACGCCGCCGAGCGCGCAATCGGATCGGGGATCCGCCGGTGCAGCGTCGGCCGCCCGAGGCGCGCGAGGATGTCGTTCCAGAACCCCCAGTACGACCGCGGCTCCCCGTTGGTGATGAAGTAGGCACGGCCCGCGATCGACGGCCGATTGCGACCCGCCCCGTCCTGCGGCGGGGGCCCGACCGTGAGGCGCTCCGCGGCGAGGATCAGCGCGTCGACGAGGTTGTCGATGTAGGTGAAGTCGGAGAGCTTCTGCGGGTCGCCGATGATCAGTCGGGCCCTCCCCGCGGCGTGGCGCAGCATGGCCGGCATCATGCGCGTGTCGCCGGGGCCAAAGATGAGGTGCGGCCGGAGCGCGCAGGTGGCGAGCGAGCCATCGCTGGCAGCGAGGACGCGCTGCTCGGCGATCCCCTTGGTCTCGGCGTACGGCGCGGTGCGGCGCGCGTAGGGCAGCTCCTCGTCGCCGTTCTTGATATCGCGCCCCTCGAACACGACGCTCGCCGAGCTGCAGTACACCAGCCGCGTTGCCCCCTCGCGACGGCACGCCTCGATCACCCGCTCGGTGCCGCCGACGTTGATCGCGGAGAGCGCTTCCTTCCCGCTCCCGCTGACCTGCACCACCGACGCGAGGTGGAACACCACGTCGCATCCGCGGGCGGCGCGCGCCACCGCCTCGCCGTCGCAGATATCGCCCGCGATCTCCTCACCGGCCCCGGTGGGGGCGCCACCGCGATCGAACACCACCACGCGATCACCCCGCGCGAGCAGCGCCCGCACGAGGTGGCGCCCGACGAATCCAGCGCCGCCGGTGACCAGGCAGCGCCGCGGCGCGGTTTCGGTACCCATGGTGCGGGGAGGCTACGCGCTCCGCCGGGGCGGCGTCAATCGCCCCGTCCCCAGGGGGTGCTTGACAGCGGAGGGGGCCCTCTTGCTGGCTCTTGCTCGTCACGTAGTCGTAGTCGTAGTCGTAGTCGTAGTCGTAGTCGTCCCGTCCGCAGCGACGGCAATCGAACTTCCTCCCGCAACAAATTCCTCCTGCCAACCGACCCCCCTGGCCACACAGGAGGATGCCCCTGCTGGCC
>SHYY01000263.1 GCA_009692555.1 Myxococcales bacterium | reverse complement strand
CGGGTCAGCAACTCCATGGCCTGTGACGTCGAGCTTCTGGTAGGCCAGCAGGGGCATCCTCCTTTGTGGCCAGGGTGGTCGGTTGGCAGGAGGAATTTGTTGCGGGAGGAAGTTCGATTGCCGTCGCTGCGGACGGGACGACTACGACTACGACTACGACTACGTGACGAGCAAGAGCCAGCAAGAGGGCCCCCTCCGCCGTTAAGCACCCCAAAGCCGCAACATGCTTGACAGCCAAGTTTCGCCCGTCTATATCTCTCGCCCACTCCGTCCCGCGAGGATGGCGAAATTGGTAGACGCACTAGCTTGAGGGGCTAGCGCCGCAAGGCGTAGGGGTTCGAGTCCCCTTCCTCGCACTGCTCGATGTAACCGTTCACGGCCCGGACTCGACGGCAAACCCAAGATCCGTTCGCCCTGAGCCCCGTCGAAGGGCGCAATTTCCCCTGCTGACGCCTGGTCGAAGATCGCGTCCTTCGACTCGCCCGTCGCTGCGCGCCCGGCGGCTCAGGACGAACGGGGTGTCCGACCCGGCCGGGCGGGGCAGTTCGCCGTCGCTTCGGTGTGCGGCCCCTCAGCGTCGAGCGGGGCCGGGCTTGACCGGCGCGCGGGAGGCCGCGGTCGGCCGGGCCTGCTGGGCCGTGCGAATTCGGCGCTTCTCCCCGTCGGTGAGCTGCCCGGCGTGGGCCGCGCAGAAGTTGTGCTTGGCGCGGAGCCCTTCGCCGCAGCAGCCCTTCACCGGACACACCACCGGAACCGGCGGCTTGCCGATCCGGCGATCCGCGGGGCCACCGCCGAGGGATAGCCTGCGACCGTCGGTGCGCGTGGCGCTCTTCACCACCGCGAGCACGCGCGCAGCGACCTGATGGTCCATTTCCTGGCGCAGCGCCAGGGCCACCTCGTCGGCAAAGCGATGTGCGAGCGCACGCACGCGCTCCTCGATCGGCGAACCGCGTCCCGTGCGCGCCATGCCCGGACTCTACACCCGGGGGCCCGCGGTCGGGTGCTATAGTCCCGGCCGTGCCCCTGCCTCCGACGCCGCGCGCGCCGCGGCTCTCCCGCCTCGGGGTCCTCGTCGTCCTGTACGGCGGGCTGACCGCGGCGGCGGTGGCGTGGGGCACGTTCCGCGGGCAGCCCGACGTGTTTCACCTGATCGGCCACGCCTCGCTTGGGCGGACGGCCTACGGGATCATCGCCGGCCTCGGCTTCGCGGCGCTCGTCGTGTTCCTTTCGCGCTTCTCGGTGCACCGCTTCGAGTGGGCGCGCACGCTGCATCGCGAGTTCCGCAGCCTCCTCGGCCCGCTCACCGGCGGCGAGATCTTCCTCATCGCCGCCGCCTCGTCGATCGGCGAGGAGTGCTTCTTCCGCGGGGCGCTCCTCCCGCACCTCGGAATCTGGCTCTCGAGCGCCCTGTTCGCACTCCCCCACATCGGCCCGGGGGTCAAATTCTTGCCCTGGACCGCCACCTCGTTCATCGTCGGACTCGTGATGGGCGCGCTGTTCCTCCAGTTCGGCGATCTCGGCGGGCCGATCGTCGCGCACTTCACGATCAACCTGCTGAACCTCCGCCACATCGCCCGTCACGAGCTGTCGTGACCGCCCGCGTCCTCGCCCTGCTCGCGCTGGTGAGCTCCTCGGCGCGGGGCGATGAGCTCTCGGGCGCCGACAAGCAGCGCATCGTCTGGTCGACGCGCTTCGCCTGGACGCGCGACGGTCTGCCGATGGTGACAGTGCGAATCACCGAGGGGCGCGACGAGATCACCGTCGCTGCCGAGACGCCCACGGGCGCGACGCCGGGCGTGCGCGTGCTGCCCGACGGAGAGGGCGGCGCCGAGGTGGCGGGCGGCAACCTGTGGAAGGTGCGGCTCGAAGGGGTCGGCGAGCCGGTCAAGGTCCGCTGGCACGTGATCGTCGACCGCGGCACCCCTGCCGAGCCCGACACGCTGCGCGCCGCGGCGGCCACCTGGCGCGAGCGAGGCTTCGTCCCGCACACCTTCGAGATCGGGACGGTGTTCGGCATCCGCGGCGAGGTGATCGACGGCCGCCAGATCGTGCTCGCCGTCTCCCCGAAGAGCGACGAGACGGCCGCGCGCGCCGAGGCCAGGACGATCGCCGCGAAGTTCGCCATCGAGACCGCGCTGCACCCCGAGGTGATCGAGCGCTCGCGCGGGGTGGTGGTGGCGCGCGACGAGCGCGGCGTGGTGGTCAAGAACGACGGCGTGATCTGGTTCGCCCCCGTCGCGAAGGGGCTCCTGGCCGTCGAGCCGGCCGACAAATCGAACGGCCCGGGCGGCCCGAGCGAGCGCAGGACCTACGCCGGGCAGGTCTACGTCACCATCGACGCCCAGGGCAAGCTCGCCGCGGTCAACGCGGTCCCCGAGGACAAGCTGCTCGCCGGCCTCCTCCCCGCCGAGATGGGCGCCTTCGCTCCGCCCGAGGCGCTCAAGGCGCAGGCGGTGGCGGCGCGCAACGAGCTGATCGCCAAGGTCGGCACGCGCCACTTCACCGACCCCTATCGCCTCTGCGCCAGCGTCCACTGCCAGGTCTACGCCGGCGCCGGCAAGGAGGACCCGCGCACCACCGCCGCCGTCGACGCGACGCGCGGAGAGGTGCTGGTGCGCCCCGACGGGCGGCTGGTCGATTCGGTCTACAGCGGCTCGTGCGGCGGCCACACGGAGGACAACGATCGCGCCTGGGGCGGCACGCCCGACCCGGCGCTGCGCGGACACCTCGACGCCGCGCCCGAGGATGAGAAGGCGCTGGCCCGCTTCGCGACCGTCACCGACGTTCCCGGGTTCCTCGCGCCGCTGCCGGCGCGCCCCTACTGCACCTCGGTGCGCGGCGGCTCCGCGTTCCGCTGGACCACGCGCGTGCCGGCCGCCACCGTCGAAGCGAGTGGTGGAGTCGGCCCGGTCAGCGACGTGGCGGTGGTGACCCGCGGCGTGTCGGGACGGGCGGTGCACCTCAAGATCGTCGGTGAGCGCGGGGTGAAGGAGATCCACGGCGAGCTCGAGATCCGGCGCGCGCTCGGGATGCTGAAGAGCGCCCTGTTCACGCTCGTGGTGGTTCGGGACGGCGCGCGCCTGAAGGAGCTGGTGGTGAGCGGCGGCGGCCACGGCCACGGCATCGGGATGTGCCAGACCGGCGCGATGGGGATGGCCGAGCGCGGGCGCGACTACAAGGAGATCCTGCGCCACTACTACCGCAACGCGGCCCTGCGAAAGCTATACTGACGCTGAATGCCGGACTCGAAACCTCTCACTCGCTGCCCACACTGCGGCGGCGATCTGCGGCCCGGCGTCCCGCGGCACCGACGGATGCGCCTGCCGCACGAGCCGGTCCACCCCCCGTACTGGGACCGCTTCCGCTGGTGGCACCTCGGCCTCGCGCTCATGCTCGCCCTCCTCGGCGCAGCGACAGCGATCGCGCTCCTCAGCCGGCCGCCGCCGCTCCCCGAGGCGTTCGGAGCCTGAGAGCGTGAGCAGAATCTCTCCCGTCGCTGGCATCGCCCATTCGCTTCGCCGGCCTTCGTTGCCGCCCCTCGAAATACCCAGGTATTCCTACGGGGCGGCGCCTCGGCCGACTCGCGTCTGTTCGCGCCGGCTCGGTCCAGGATTTCTGCTCACGCTCTGATTGGAGTAAGCTCGCCCAGGATCGAGCCCGCTCGAAGGAGTCCTCCATGAACGCACGCCGCAAGGTCTCGCTGGTGCTGGTCGCCGCAACGCTGTGCTTCGCCGGCCCCGCGTTCGCGCTGCCGCCGGGAACGATGGTGATCCTCGAGGCGCCGGTAGAAGCGGGCACCGACGGCCGCCAGTACGAGAAGGACCTGAAGGCGAAGGCGAAGACCTCGCTCGCCCAGACCGGCGACAAGCGCTGGCACTTCTTCTTCGTCGCCTACCTCAAGAAAGCGCCCGGGCCGGGCGAGCTGAACATCGTCTTCTACGACCTGGCCGAGAAGAAGCGTGTCCTCGGCGATGCGATCGCGGTGGCGCTGCAGGCCCCGCCGAACGCCAAGACCCTCGCCTCCGAGGTGTCGATCTCGTCCGAGGAGGGGATCAAGGCGGGCAAGACCTACGAGGTGCTGATCGCGCGCGCGGTGAAGGGCAAGGACGACATCTTCGCGCGCACCACCGTCGAACTGAAGTAGCGGCGCTGGCGCCACTCGTCAGCGGTAGCTCATTCCACGCTCGCGCCGGAGCCCGATCAGCCAGTGGCCGAGCGCGGCGCCTCCCGCCGCGAGCAGCGCGCACCCTCGATCGACGGGTGCGAGACGGAGTACCGGAGGTTCCACGACGCGCTCGCCTGCTCGGGCCGCGAGTAACGAACGCCCGTTCCGCCTTGCAAGCTCCCCTCAAGTGCGCGACCGTCGGGCGATGAAGCTCGCCGCCCGTACCCTCTCGATCCTCACCGCATTCGGTTTCGTGACCCGGGCCGCGGCCGGCGTGGTGCTCGGCGATCGCCAACAACCGCGTCGACGCCAGCGGCGAAATCAAGGACGCGGTGGAGGAGGACGATCCGCGCAACGCGCTCAAGAACCTGGTGGGCAGGCTCTGCAAGCCTGACGGCGAGGTGAAGGCGCACGGGAAGGAGTTCGACGCCGCGCGACAGAAGTGGTCGCAGCGGCTCGACCTGACAGAGGCCGACTGGGCCGACGCGGCCGACTACGCCACCCTCGGCCAGGGCGAGCGAATGAACGGCCGTGTGCGGGTGAACACCAACGGCCAGGAGATCGGCATCGGCGAGTCGCTGAAGCGCGCCTGGTCGAGCTTCGACGCGCTCGATCAGTACGCGATGATCACCGCCGACAGCGGCGCATCGGGCGATCTCGCGCTCGACCACCACTACCTCGTCGATGCGCTGGGTGCCCGGCTCACCGAGGTCGGACGGTTCGCCTACCTCCAGCGCTGCGTCAAGAGCAGCAACAACGGCCCGGTGCAGTGGGCGATGTGCCAGGGCGACATCGAACGGCTCGACCGGAAAAAGCTCGCGAGCGAGCTGCGCGCCAACAAGGTGTACACCGGGGCCGACAAGGTGCGGATCCGGATCGAGGTCGACGCGCTCAAGCCGGATCTGGTCGCGCACGCGGCGAAGGGGAAGAAGCTGCTCGCGAGCGACCCGGGCTACGCCAAGCTGTTCGAGGCGGCCGACGCGACCCGCAAGGAGTGGGAGGGGCGCTACCAGAGCGACGGGGCCTTGATCGGGCTCGCCGCGGCAATGGACGATGCGCGCGCGACCAGATCGCGCAAGGCGTTCGCCGGCTGCGAGGAGAATACCTGGGCGGCGTGGAAGGGCGCGATGGGCGCGATCCCGGCGAAGAAGTTCGAGGGAATGCACGACAACCGCGCGAACGGCAAGAGCTTCTTCCACGCGGCGATGGGGCCGATCATCAGCCACCCCGGCGTCTACCTCGCGTCCGTCGCGCTCGTCACCTGCATGACGGTGGGTCAGGAGCGCGACGCGAAGCACGACCTCCTGATCCGCGCGCTCGGCGATGCGATGGAGCGCTGGCCGGGCTTCCGCGGGCCGCGCACCGCGACCCACTCGGCGATCCTGACCAGCGGAATCGAGCTCGACGATCGCGACGCGAAGCTCGAGTACCCGGGCGTCAGCCGGTCGTTTGGCGGTGGTGGCGGGGGGTACAGCGGCGGCGGTGACGGCGTGATCGGCAAGCTGTCCCCGCATCAGGGGGACGCTGATGGGCCGCCTTCGGCGGGTCGACAAACTCAGAAGCCATCCGCGAAGACGGTGACCGTCGCGTTCAAGAAGCAGATGGTCAAGCAGGTCCAGTGCGCGCAGGTCAAGTTCAGCCGGCGCGTCACGCAGATCCGGTCCGACGGCACG
This sequence comes from Myxococcales bacterium, assembly GCA_009692555.1. GTDB lineage: Bacteria > Myxococcota_A > Polyangia > Palsa-1104 > SHYY01 > SHYY01. The sequence continues at coordinate 664 of SHYY01000263.1, read as the reverse complement.
ATCGTCTACGAGTCGACCTGCATCAAGAACGAGACCGTCACCGTTGACAAGGCCGACGGTCCGCAGACCGTGAACGCGCGCTACCTGGAGGGGGTCAAGCCGGGGATGTTCGTCTCGATCATCGAGGACGTGGTGACCGCGGCGTGGGCGAAACCCGGCGCGGCCATCCCGAGCATGGTCTTCGGCGTCGCGCTCAAGTAGCGCGTCTGGCAGGCGGTTTTTCCGCAACTCTCTGCGCTTCTTGGCGATAATCTCCCGAGGTACTCCAGATGCCGCCCCAGGGTCGACTCGGTGACAAGTCGCAGGTTCCCGCGGACGCACACGGCTGTCCCGGGTGCCCGCATCCGGGCGTCGGGCCGGCGATCCAGGGCTCGCCCGACGTCAACGTGAACAAGCGTCCGGCGCTGCGCGTCGACGACAAGGGGATCCACGCGGCCTGCTGCGGCCCGAACATGTGGACCGCGACCGCGGGAGCGCCGCACGTCTTCATCAACGGCAAGAAGGCGCACCGGATGGGTGACGCCGACCAGCATTGCGGCGGCAACGGCAAGCTGATCGAGGGGAGCAGCGACGTCATCGTCGGCGACGGTGGCGGCGGCGGGGGCGGCGGCGGGGGCGGCGGCGGTGGTGGGGGCGGCGGCGCAGGCGGCGGCGGCGCAGGCGG
>SHYY01000262.1 GCA_009692555.1 Myxococcales bacterium | reverse complement strand
CACCTCGGGATCGGGGCGCGCCAGGATCCCCTCCAGGCAGAACAGGCTCACCTCGCCCACTCCCGCCGCGCGCGCCGCCGCCGCGTCGAGCGCCAGCTCCCGCGGCTCCTGGTAGGCCGGCTCGTCACCGAGCTTGCCCGAGCCGGTGAGCCCGATGAACGCCCCCGAGCGCGGGCCGAGCGCGCGTCCCAGCCGCGCCAGCGCGCGGTAGCCGTACCAGCGCACATCCGAGGTGGTGAGCATCCCGCGCGAGTAGCCCGCGATGAGCGATCCGTAGGTCATGATCGCCACGCGGTCCCAGCCGCACCCGAGCGGCGCCTCGCAGAGGTCCTGCATCGACGACGACCCGGTGGCGAAATCGGCCGACACGAACGGCCAGGCGATCGCCAGCGCCCGGGTGCCCGCGGCGGCGATCGTCTTGTGCAATGCAGCATACTCCCGCGTCGCGCGGGCGAAGCGCGGCAGGTCGAGGTGGCGCCACGCCTGCAAAGCCACCCGGGGCACCGCGCCGAGCGCCGAGCCCCGCCCGGTGTCCCGCTCCTCGAAGCGCGGCTCGAGGTCGACCGCCAGCCACGGCAGCGTCAGCCCGCGCCGCCGCGCCGCCGCGAGCAGCGCCGAGACCCGCACGGCGAAGGCGGCCACGTTGGTCTCCGACGGCCAGTAGCCGTCGCCGTCGTCGAGCAGGGGCCACGCGCACACCGCCAGCCCGGCGTCGAGGTACGGTGCGAGGGCGGAGAGCGCGGCCTCGTCCTCGCCCGGGCGCACCGCCAGCATCGGCGCCACATTGTGCGCGGTCAGGAGCCGCACCACCGCCGGGCGCGCCAGCTCCGCGTGGGGCAGAAACTCGACGCACACGCGGTGCTCCGGGAGGGGCGCCGCTCTTGCCATGCGCCATCCTGCCCCGCCGCCGGGCCATGAACAAGGAGGGAACAAGGAGCGGAGTGGGCGGCAACAGGAACGGGCGCTCAGATCAAGGGTTGATCGCACCGCCCGCCCGCGCCAAACTGGTCGGCGAATGGCGCTATTGTCGGCAACGGTAGAGGCGGATCCCATCGTCACAGGGCTGGTGGTGGGAACGGTCGTTCTGTGGACGGTTGTCTACTTCCTGAAGCAGGCGAGGCAGCCTCGATGATCCTGGTCCGCAGCGGCAATCTGACGAGCGAGCCGCTCCCGCTCCTGCTCCAGTCGCTCTACCGCGAACACCTGACCGGCGTGCTCCTCCTCGAGGCCGCGGGCGGCACCAAGCAAATCTACTTCCGATCCGGCTACCCCGTCGGTGTCAGCGCGAGCGGGGCGATCGATCAGCTCGGCCGGGTGCTGCTCGACACCGCGATGATCACCCAGGAGGCGTTCAATCAGTGGTCGGCCGTCACCCTCGACGACGGGACCCGGATCGGGCAGCTCCTGATCAGCGCCGGCGTGATCAGCGACGAGCAGCTCCGCGAGGCGCTGAAGGTGCAGATCCGCCGCCGCCTGTTCCGCCTGTTCTACGTCGAGCGGGGCGTCTTCACCATCCAGTCGGGCGACCACCCCGTCGGCGTGGAGGGCAACGAGGATCTGCGGATCCAGCCGCGCCGGGTGATCTACCAGGGCATCCGCAACACCTGGACCTCGCAGCGGGTGAAGACCGCGGTCGCGCAGCTTCAGGGCCAGGCGCTGCAGCTCGCCGTCGAGCCGGCGGTGCTCGCCCGCTACGGCTTCTCCGACGGGGACGCGCTGATCGCCGCGGTGCTGGCGGGGCAGCCGGCGCGCCTCGAAGCGCTGGCGCACACGACGAACCAGCCGGCCGACGCGGTGAACGCCGTGGTGTGCGCGCTCTACTTCACCGACGCGCTGAACCTGACCCCCGGGAACGTGCCGCGCTCCCGCTCGATCACGCCACCGACGGGCGAGGTGGCCCTTCCGCCGCCGACGCAGCGGGCGCAAGCGCGCCCATCGGCGACGACGCGGGAGCCGCAGCGCCCCGCTCCGCCTCGCGCCGCCTCTCCGCCCGAGGCGGCGCCCGCTCCGCCGGCCGCGAGCCGCGTGCCGCGATCGCCCCCCCCCCAGGCCGCGGAGCCCACCAAGCCCAGCTCGGGCACCTATCCTGCCGTCCCGCCGACCCAGGAAATGGAGGAGCTCCGGCAGATGATCGGCGGCAAGCTCCGCACGCTCGAGAAGGACGACCTGTTCACGGTGCTCGGGCTCAAGCCCGACGCCCGGAAGGACCAGGTCAAGAACGCCTACCTCTCCCTGGCGAAGGTGTTCCACCCCGATCGCTTCTCGGCCTCCCGCTTCGCGCCGATGCGCGCCGACGTCGGCAAGATCTTCCGCCGCCTGAACGAGGCCTACGCCACCCTCTTCGACGACGAGCGGCGCAGCGCCTACGTCAAGAAGAAGGACGCCCCGGAGTCGAGTCCGGCCGAGGAGGCGCGTGCGCGCGCGGTCCTCGACGGCGAGATGGCCTTCCTTCAGGGGGAGGTGGCCTTCAAGAAGCGCGACTTCGCGGCCGCGGTGATGGCCTTTGCGCGCTCGGTCGATCTCAACCCCGAGGAGGGCGAGCACCTCGCGATGCTCGCCTGGTCGCGCCTCTCGGCCAAGCAGGCCACGCTGGCCGACATCAAGCGGGACCTCCGGAACGCGATCGCCAAGTCACCCCGCTGCGCCCGGGCCCACTACTACCTCGGCGTCGTGCTGCGCGACGAGGGCGATCCGGAGCACGCCATCGGCGAGCTGCGCAAGGCGCTCGAGATCGACCCCCGCCTCTCCGACGCCGCGTCCGAGATCCGCCTGATCAACACGCGCAAGGAGAAGCAGGGCGGCAAGAGCCTGCTCGACCGCTTCCGGAAAAAAACCTAGGGTATCTCAGTCGTCCTCGACCACCTCGGTGGTGGTCGCCGGAGCTGCCGCCGCGCCCCCGGGCAGGGCGTGCGCCTCGCCCCCCTCGCCGTACCAGCGCTCGATCACGTCGACGATCTGGCGCGCCTGCTTCTCCGACGAGATGTTGAAGCTCGACTGCTTGCGATAAACGCCGCCCGATTTCTTGAACCGGACGATCGAGACCTTCGCCGCTCCCCACACCTCGGTCTTCTTGTCGAGCTCCTGGTAGAGGAACATCACCGTCGCCCAGGCGCCCTTGGTGAGGATCTCCTTCTTGATCTCGCGGCGGACGAGCTTCCCCTCGTCCTCGTAGTTGTAGGAAACTTCCTCGATCGTCTCGGCCATGGGGGATTCTCCGGGAGTGGCAGCAGATAGGGCGGCGGGCGCGACTAGCCGGCGCCGGCAAGAAATGCGCGCACCGACTCGCGCTCGGGATCGGAAAGTCCGTCGAACGAGATGCCCATCCCCGGCATCGCGGCGGCCTGATCGACCCGCACCACCTTCGCCCGCGCGCGGAGCGGTGCGACGGTGGTGCCCGGGATCTGGAACTCGATCTCCAGCTCCTCGCCGACCTCCAGCAGCAGGTCGGAGCGCAGGAACGCGCCGCCGGCCGAGAGGTCGCGGGTGTCGAACGAGATCGTCCCATGCACGCGATGCCGCGCGTCGGCGACCATCACCGACACCTCGGTCGCCGCGCGAGCGTGGGCCCTCTGCTCGCGCTCGCCGCTCACGCTGGGAGCCTGTTGGGGCAAGGCGCCGTCACTGCGGGCTGTCCGGCAGCGCAACGATCTCGCGCAGGCCGATGGTCAGCTCACCCCGTCCCGCGCCGGGCGCGAACAGCGGCGCGCGGCGAACCCGGGTGGCGGTGATCTCAGCGATGGCGCCCGCCTCCGTCCCGACGAGCAGGTCGCGCGCCACGCGGAACGAGCCATCGTCGCGCACCCGGCAGCGGACCTCGCGCGCCCCGCTCTTGCCGATCCACGACACCGCGATCACCATCGGGTCGGACACCTCGCCCGCCTCGATCCAGCGGAGATCGAGATCGTCTCCGCGTCGGAAGGGCAGGATGCTCAGCGTCGGGAAGGCGCGCGGCGCCGGCGCCTGCGCCTCGAACGGGCCGACCTCCTCGCCGCCGTCGCCGGTGACCTCGTAGAGCGCCCCCGGCTCGAGCTGCAGGGGAGCGGTGTCCCCGAGCCCGTAGACCACGCCCGCGATGTAGGGCGTCAGCTCCGGGTAGTGGCGCGGCTGGAGCAGCGTCGCGTCGAACGGCCCCTTGATCGCCAGCCGGCCCGCGTCGAGCAGCTCCACCGCCTCCGGGCTCTGCCCGGCGAGCGCGCGATCGATCTCCTCCGCCCCGTCGACCAGCCGGCAGGTGTCGAGCGCCAGCGCCCCCTCGTCGGCCACGCCGAGAACCGTCGCCACGCGCGCGCTGTCGCCGCCGCGATGCCGGACGAAGTGGCCCTCCGCGGCGAAGCGAGGCGCGCTGCCCCGGACCTCGCGGGCATCGCGGGTGAACGAGAGCGACACCCGGGCCAGGCTCCGCTCCAGCGCGTCGCCCGCGTCGGGGCCCCGCACCTGTCCGGTGCAGCCCAAGGTCGATGCCGCGAGGAGCGCGGCCAGTGTCAGGTTTCGCATGATTTTTTCCGCCGGTCGCTCGAACAGGGGCGATCGCAACCGCCGAGTGTATACGCCCGGCCCCGCGCCTTCAAGTTTGTTTGCCACCGCGTGGCATCTGCTACTATCGCGGTGCCATGCTTCGACCAGTCGGAAAGCAGCGCGTCGCCGAGGAGATCGTGGGTCAATTGCGCGGGCTGATCCTCAAGGGATCCTACGTTCCCGGCCAGAAGCTCCCGCCCGAGCGCCGGCTGGCCGAGGAGCTGGGCGTGAACCGCGCGTCCCTTCGCGAGGCGATCAAGTCGCTCGAGCAGATGGGCCTGGTCAAGACCCGCCAGGGCGACGGCACCCGCGTCCTCGACTTCATGCAGACCGCGGGCGTGGAGCTGGTCTCCCACCTCATCCCGGGCGACGGCACCCCCAACGTCGACGTGATCGCCGATGTGCTCGAGTTCCGGCGCCTCTTCGGGCGCGAGGCCGCCCGGCTCGCCGCCGAGCGCGGCAGCGACGAGGATCTCCGCCGGATCGAGGCGGTGGTGGAGCGCGCCGCCAACCCGGCGATCGACGCCGAGGAGATCTTGAAGCTCGACTTCGAGTTCTACGTCGCGCTGACCCAGGCGGGCAAGAACCGGGTGCTCCAGCTCCTCATCAACACCATCCGCGCCGCGGTGGTGAACTACTCGGCCTTCTTCGTCAGTTTCAACCCGCCGCCGCAGGTGGTGCGGAAGCATCAGAAGGACCTCCTCCGGGCGCTCCAGGCGCGCGACGGCGAGAAGGCCGCCCAGGTCGCCGAGGCGTTCCTCCGGCGCGGGGCCGAGCAGCTCCTCGGCATCCTCAAACCGGCGTCGTAGCCGTGGGGCGGTCCTGGCGCCCTGCGCTGCTCGCCGTGGCCTCCCTGGGCGCGCTGGACTGCACCTCCACCAACAAGGACGGCCCCGCCGACATGGCACCCTCGGGCGATCTCGCCAGCGAGCCCGATCTGCTGACCCCCGATCTGACCCTCTCGGCGTGGTTCACCGAGACCAGCCCGCGCCCGGACACGCTCCGCGCGATCGCCGGCAGCTCGGCGAGCGACGTCTACGCGGTCGGCTCCGGCGGCACCATCCTCCACGCCCGGGGCGACGGCAACTGGCTGGTCCAGGCCAGCTCGGTGATGGTCACCCTGAACGCCGTCTTCGCCGTGCCCGGCGAGGCCTTCGCCGTCGGTGAGATGGGCACCATCCTCCACCTCCGCAACGGCAAATGGATGGCCGAGCCGAGCGGCACCACCACCGGCCTCAACGGCGTCTGGGGCTCCTCGGCGAGCGACGTCTATGCCGTCGGAAATCGCTTCTTCCCGCAGGGCGAGCCGTACATCTTCCACTCCACCGGCGACGGCACCTGGACCCCGCAGCTGAGCGCGCCGCTCGCCAACCAGATGACCCAGCTCCTCGCCATCTCCGGCACCAGCGCGAAGGACATCTACATCGTCGGCACCAAGGGCGCCATCCTGCACGGCGTCGGCGACGGCAAGTGGCCTTTGCAGGCGAGCCCGAAGCCGCTCGATCTCCGCAGCGTGTGGGCGGCGCGCCCCACCGACATCTACGCGGTCGGCGCGGGCGGCGCGATCCTGCACTCCACGGGCGACGGCAGCTGGGTCGTCCAGGCGACGGTGGCGGAGGCCGGCGACCTCGCCGCGGTGTGGAGCGACGGGACACAGCCGTTCGCCGTCGGAACGATGTGCGCGATTCTGCGCGGCACGGGCGGGATGTGGGGCCCCTCGGAGCGCCCCGGCGGCAGCCTCTGCACCGGCGTGTGGGGCGCCGCCAAGGACGACGTCTACGTGATCGGCAGCCTCGGCCTCATCCTGCACCGCCGCAAGTAGCCGGCGTGACGCCCGCCCGGTTCCACCAGGAGGGGTGCTTAACAGCGGAGGGGGCCCTCTTGCTCGTCACGTAGTCGTAGTCGTAGTCGTAGTCGTCCCGTCCGCAGCGACGGCAATCGAACTTCCTCCCGCAACAAATTCCTCCTGCCAACCGACCCCCCTGGCCACACAGGAGGATGCCCATGCTGGCCGACCAGAAGCTCGACGTCTATCGCCGCGCCATC
>SHYY01000051.1 GCA_009692555.1 Myxococcales bacterium | reverse complement strand
TGGCATTGAGGAGGATGCTGACGTTGCTGCTGGCGTAGTTGCACACCGCGAGATCGATCTTCTGGTCACCGTTGAGATCGGTGGCGACGATCGCGCGCGGCTTGTTGCCGCCGAGGGCGAAGGCGAGCGCCTTCTGGAAGGTCCCGTCGCCGTTGCCGAGGAGGAGGCTGAGCGAATCGGCGTCGCGGTTGGCGATGGCGAGGTCGGCCTTGCCATCCTTGTTGAAGTCGGCGGCGACCACGAAGCGCGGGAAGGCGCCGACCGCCGGATTGACCGCCGCGGTGAAGGTGCCGTCGCCCTTGCCGAGCAGGATCGAGAGGTCGTTGCCGTCGCTGTTGGCGACCGCGAGGTCGAGCTTGCCGTCGCCGTTCAGGTCGTGCGCGACGAGGTGGATCGGCGCCTTGCCGGCGGCGGTGTCCACTCCCGGCTTGAAGCCGCCCGCGCCGGTGGCGGCGAGGAAGCTCACGCTGGCGCTGGTGTTGTTGGCGGTCGCCAGGTCGGGTTTGCCGTCGCTGTTGAAGTCGCCGACGACGAGGCCGATCGGCTGCATGGCGGTGGCGAGCCCGGCGGCGGGCTGGAAGGTTCCGTCGCCCTTGCCGAGGAGGAGGCTGCCGTTGTTGCTCGGCGTGTTGACCGTCGCGAGGTCGAACTTCTGGTCGCCGTTCCAGTCGCCGGCGACGAGGATGAACGGGCCGAAGCCGAGCGGCAGGACCGCGGCGGCCACGAAGGTGCCGTCGCCCTTGCCGAGGTGGATGCCGATGTCCTTGGCGGTGTAGTCGGCCACCGCGAGGTCGAGCTTGCCGTCGCCGTTCCAGTCGCGGATCACCACGTACGCGGGGCCGAGGCCGGTCTTGTGGGCCACCGCGGGTGCGAAGGTGCCGTCGCCCTTGCCGAGGAGCAGGCTGGCGGTGTGGCCGCCGAAGTTGACCACCACCAGATCGACGCTGCCGTTGCCGTCGAGGTCGCCGCCCGCGATCGCCTGCGGGAAGGTCTCGGCGGCGAGGAGCTGGGGGACGGCGAGCGCCACCTTGTCGGCGGCGCCGGCGGCGCACTGGGTCTTCCAGCAGGCGCCGCTCGCGCAGTCGGAGTGGGCGGCGCAGAGCATCGCGGTGGCGCACTTCGGGCACTTCGGCCCGCCGCAATCGAGATCGGTCTCGAGGCCGTTCTTCGCCCCGTCGTTGCAGGTCGGTCCAGGGGCACACGCCTTGTTCGCGCAGAAGCTGCTGAGGCAATCCTGGGGGCCGGTGCAGAGCGCGCCGTCGGGGCACTTCGGGCACAGCTTGCCGCCGCAATCGACGTCGCTCTCGTCGCCGTCCTGCAGCGAGTCGTTGCAGGAGGGCTGGCAGAGCAGCGCGGTGCAGAGGTCGCTCGCGCAGTCGGCGTTACCCTGGCAGGCGCGCCCGGCGGCGCACGGCGGGCAGCTCTTGCCGCCGCAGTCGACGTCGCTCTCGCCGCCGTTCTTGACCAGATCGGCGCAGCCGGGAGCGGCGCACTGGCCGGCGTTGCAGATGCCCTCGGAACAGTCGGTGGCGATGGCGCAGCGCTTCCCGGCCGGACACTTCGGGCACGAGCCGCCGCAGTCGATGTCGCTCTCGCCGCCGTTCTGGACCTGGTCGACGCAGCTCCCCGCGAGGTCGGCCAGCAGATCAGGGACCGGCCCCTGGTCGACGGTGGCGGCCTGATCGGCGGCCCCGGCCCCGTCGGTGGGGAAGGAGTCCGCGATCGCCGCGTCGGTGGAGGCACCGGCCTCCCCGGCCGGATCGGGCAAAGCGCCGCAGCCGGCGACGAGCAGCAGGGCGACGACGGCCGCGCGTCGGCCACCCCGCCCGAGGGTGCCTCCTGCGCCAGCGTCTGTCCGTATCCGGGGGATCCGGTGATCATGGCACGTACGCCGCCGCGCCGCGAACCCCCCGGACCGCCCGACCGCCCCGCGATCGGTTGCGGTGCTCTATAGTCTCCGCAGTCCCCACCAGGAGGGCCCGATGCTCGTGATCATCAGCGATCTGCACCTGCAACACATCGCGCTCGACGTGCTGCGCTATTCCGTCGGTGACGAGGTGCGGGAGACCGGCGTGCGGCGCAACGTCACCGCCGGGGCGTTGCAGCTCCTGTTCTCGGAGATCCTCGAGAACACGGCGCGGCGCGGGGCGCGCACGGTGGAGCTGGTCCTGGCCGGCGACATTCTGGAGCTGCTGCGCACGCCGCTGTGGTTCTCCGGCGGCGATATCGAGGTCCGGCCGACGCTGCCGTGGCGTCCCGGCGAGGCGGCGGGCGCGCTTGGCCCCGACGACGACGGCAACCCGCTCCGGGAGCGCGTGCACCGGATCCTCGACGGGATCGAGAACGACAACGAGCAGTTCTTCGCGGTGCTGGAGCGCTTCGTGACGCGCCGCGCCTGGACCGCGCATGGGGCCGAGCAGTCGCTGGGCGACGGCGTGGAGGTGGTGGCGCACTACCTACCGGGCAACCACGATCGCCTCGCCAATGGCTGGCCCTCGGTGCGCAGGCGGGTGCGTGGGCTGCTGGCGATGGCGCCCTCGGAGGAGCCGTTCCCGCACACGATCGATCGCCCGAAGGCGAGCGGCTACGGGGTGCGGATCCGGCATGGGCACGAGTACGATCGCTCCAACCTCGCGGCCGACGTCGCGGGCGGCGCGGGGCTCCACGCCACCGAGGAGGAGTACCTCCTCCCCTGCCTCGGGGACTACGTCACGCTTGACGTGGTGGGTCGCATCTCGGCCGCCTTTCGAGCGCGCTACGCGGCCTCGCTGCGGGCGCCCGGCGCCGACGGGGAGCACATCCGCTCGCTCTACACCGCCCTGACCGAGTTCGACGACGTGCGGCCCGCCGCGCTGCTCGCCTCGTACCTCGCCAACCGCTTCGGCCGCGGCGCCAACAGCTTCGAGCTGCTGCGCCCGGTGCTGCGCGATGTCTACCAGGCGGCGGCGTTCGACCCGTTCCTGCGCGGGGAGCTCCGGCGCCTCGACGCGGAGCAGCTCATCTCGCCGTTCAACCGCGGGGTGATCGGAGTGGCGCTGCGCGATCTGTCGGCCGAGACGCTCGAGAAGCAGGTGCCGCGACTGCTCGCGCTCGACACCAGCAGCGGCTCGCCGGCGGAGACCGCGCGCTTCGAGGAGGGGCTCGCGGACGGTTCGATCGATCTGGTGATCGCCGGCCACACCCACAGCCCCGATCAGGTGCCACTGCCAGGGGCCGCCGGCCGGCGCGGCGAGCCGTTCTTCATCGACAGCGGGACGTGGCGCAGCCAGGTGCGGAGCGGCGTCGGAGGCGCGTTCGCCCACATCCGGTCGTACACGATGGTGTTGTGCTTCCACGAGACCGAGCGCCGCGAGACCGACGATCACCGCCGCTTCGAGACCTGGACCGGCCACCTCGCCGCCGGGGAGGCCGACGCCGTCGACGCTCGCGCGGGCTACTTCGGTCCCTACGACGAGCCGCGCGGCACGCTCGCTCCGGCACGCCAGCGCCTGCGCTTCCTCTCCTGCCACGTCCAGCGCATCGACGAGGGCGGGAGCAGCGGCGGCGCCGAGCTCCGGCTGCGCTGCGGTGTCGACGGGGCGGCGCTCCACTTCGATCACGACGGCGTGCGCGATGATCAGCGCCTCGAGCTCGATCGGGCGGTCGATCTCCACCCCGAGCTCGACGGGGAGCTGTGGGCGTGGGGCTTCGAGGAGGACGGTGGCGGCCTGTTCATTGATCCGGACGATCCGCTGCCCTGGGCGGTGCGCTACCTGCCCCGCGACGGAGCGGGCTTCGCGATCGGAAAGGGGGAGCTCTACCTGCGGGCGCGCGGGGACGGGAGCCTCGGGGCGAGCCTCGTGCTCGCCTACGAGGTATTCGCGATCGAGAGCTAGTCCGCTTCGCGCTTGCGGGTCCCGCCGAACTCGGCCACCAGCTTGTCGTCGTAGTGATCGCCAAGCCTCCCCACGAGGGAGACCATCGCCTTCACCTCGCTCGGGTCGAGCTCGTCGGTGGTGCGATCGGAGGAGAGCTGGACGAGGTTCCCGCGCAGGCCGAAGGCGAGACCGTAGAGGGCATCGGCGTTGAGCTCGAGGAGGCGGCGGAAGAGCGCCACCTCCTTGCCCTCGGGCACCGTCATCAGGGGCGAGACCACCTGGAGGTAGTTCGCGTCGTCGGAAGCCTGGAGGAAGATGTACACGGCCGCCGAGCCGCGGCGGAGCTTCCAGCACAGACGGTTCTCGTCATCCAGCTCGCGCCGGTTCTTCGCGGGATCGAGCCCGAGCGCCTGGATGACCTGCTCGATCATCTTCCGGCAGAGGTCGAAGTTCTGCTTGCGGTCGTCGGACATGGTGATCTCCCTCGAAATTCGCGCGCCGACAGTACCGCGGGGCGGGGCGGGGCGCGTAGGGAAAATTCAGCCGGCGAGGAGGACCGAGAGCATTCGCCCCGCGATCGCCACCGCGACGGCGAGGAACACGAAGCGCACGAAGCGGGCGCCGCCGGTGATCGCCAGCGAGGCGCCGACCCACGCCCCCGCCGCGTTGGCGACCCCCATCGGGAGGGCGATCTTCCACACCACGAGGCCGCTCGCGAGGTAGGTGATCAGCGACGCGACGTTGCTCGCGAAGTTCAGGAACTTCGCGTTGCCGGTGCCGACCACGAAGTCGAACTTGAGGAAGCGCACCATCACGAACACCAGGAACGAGCCGGTGCCGGGGCCGAAGAAGCCGTCGTAGAAGCCGAGGCCGAGGCCGGTGGCGGCGGTGATGGCGAGGTTTCTCCCCGTCGGTCCGGCGTAGGCGCTCGCGCCGCCCAGCGAACGACGGAGGAACATGTAGAGGGCCATCGCGATCAGCAGGAGTCCGAGGAGGGAGCGGGCGATGCGGTCGTCGAACTTCCCGAGGGCGAGGAGGGCCAGCGCGCCCAGGACCGCGCCGATCGCCGCCAGCCCGCCTCCGAGGAGCGCGACGGGGAGATCGATCTTGCCGCGCAGCAGGAAGCGCAGCGTGGCGATGGTGGAGCCGCTGGTGCCGACCAGCTTGTTGCTGCCCATGATCGCACCGACGGGGAGACCGAAGCTGGCGATCGCGGGGACGGTGAGGATCCCGCCGCCGCCGGCCATCGCGTCGACCAGGCCGGCGGCAAAGGCCACCGCGACCACGACGGCGAGGTGGAGCGAGCCGACCTCGGTCATTACCTGGCGCGCAGGCGGTCGGCCACGGCGTCGGCGACGCGCGGCGAGACCAGCAGCCCGAGGTGGCCGAGGTCATCGAACACCACATCTTCGCCGAGGCGGGCGGAGTCGGCCGGGATCACCAGGTTGTCGCAGCGTGACCAGATCGAGGTGTAATCGACCGTGGTGGGTGGCGCCCCGAGCGCGCTGAAGAAGGGGGAGTCGCCCGCCATGTCGCGCCGCACCGCACCGACGGCGAAGCGGCCCCACGCCGTGCCGTGGTGGGGGGTGGCGATGGTGATCAGCCGGCGCACTCGCCGCGCGCCCCCCATGCGCTCGATGTACCACCGCGCCACCAGGCCGCCGAGGCTGTGGGCGACCAGATCGATCCGCTCCACCCGGTCGCGCGAGACGACCCGCTCCACGTAGGCTGCGAGCTGCTTCGCCGACTCCTCGATCGCGCGCAGCGACAGGTAGGAGAAGCCGTAGAGGGGGCCGATCCCGCGGCGCGAGAGCACCGCGCCGAGCCAGAGCCAGTTGGTGCGGTTCATCGCGTAGCCGTGCACCAGGATCACCGGCGGCAGCGCGTCGCCCGGATCGGGATCGGTGCCCTCTTTGCGGGCCTGGTAGGAGGCGCCGAGGAGGGCGAACAGCGGCCAGGCCGGGATCACCGCCAGCGTCGCCAGGCACTCTTTCAGGAATGCGACCGGGAGGCGCGGCGGCCTCGGCCCGCGGGAGAAGGCGACCGCAAAGGTGACCGCGTTGAAGCCGACGATGCCGGCGAGGAACAGCAGGGCCAGCCAGGCGGCGACGGTGAGAGCCACGAGGGGAACGGTAGTTTCGCGGGGCTGGGGATGTCAATCGAGCCCGCCTTCCGGGGGCGATCGACACCTTCGCTCTGCTAGACTGACCGGCCATGGAAGCCGGTACCCTCCGCTGCCCCACCTGCGGCGCCTCGGCCTCGCCGGACGCCACGAGCTGCTCGTTCTGCCGCGCGGCCCTCGCCACGGTCGCCTGCCCGGGCTGCTTCGGGAGGATGTTCCTCGGCGCGAAGTTCTGCTCCCACTGCGGTGCGCGGCCGGCCGATGCGCCGCGCAGCGACGGGCGGCTCCAGCCCTGCCCGGAGTGCGCGCTGCCGCTGGACGGGCGGTCGGTCGGCGCCACGCCGCTCGGGCAGTGCTCCCGTTGCAGCGGCGTGTGGCTCGACGTGGAGACGTTTCAGCGCGTCTGTCGCGAGAGCGAGCGGCAGTCGGCGATGCTCCTCGGCCTGCCCGCGGCGTCCCCGGCCGCAAGGCAGGTGGTGCGCTACGTGCCGTGCCCCGACTGCGGCAAGCGGATGAACCGGCTGAACTTCGCGCGCGTCTCCGGCGTGGTGGTCGACGTCTGCAAGCCGCACGGCGTGTGGTTCAACCGCGACGAGCTGCGGCGGGTGGTGGAGTTCATCCGGCAGGGCGGGATGGCCGAGTCGCTGGCCCGCGAGCGCGAGGATCTGGTCGAGCAGCGACGGCGACTCACCGAGCAGCAGGGCCAGGGCGGCAGCCTTGGAGGAGGCCTGGGCGGCGCGACGGCGGGGGAGAGCCTGGCGGGCTCGACGGCGGGCGAGGTGATCTTCGAGCTCCTGGGCTGGTTCGTCCCGTAGCGCCCTTCGCTTGCACGAAAGGATTTCCCCTGCACGACGAGCCGGTGCGGCTGCTGCTCGAGGAGAGCCCACCGGCAGTGACGCTGCGCCCGATCCTCGAGGCGATCGGTGGCGGGGCCCATTGCGTGTCCGAGATCGCGGGTCGCCTCGGACAACCTGCCACGTCGCTGGCACGCCCCCTGGCGCGGCTCCAGGAGCTCGATCTCGTCACCCGGGAGACCCCGTTCGGCGAGGCCGAGCGCTCGTCGAAGCGCTCGCTCTACAAGCTCTCTGATCCGCTGATGCGGTTCTGGTTCCGGGTGGTCGCACCGCGGCGGTCGCTCCTGATCCAGGCGACGCGCGAGGCACGCCTCGGGCTCTTCGACGAGGCGCTGCCGTGGCTCGCTGGCAGCGCCTGGGAGGACCTGTGTCGCCAGGCCGTGCCGAGGCTGACGAGTCGCCTCGGCCGCACCGCGTTTGGTCCTGCGAGTCGCTACTGGCACGGCGCGGGGCCCGAGTGGGACGTGGTCGCCGAGTCGCAAGGCCGGGAGACGCTGCTGGTCGGCGAGGCGAAGTGGTGGTCCGGCGAGACGAGCGAGGCGGATGTCGGGCGCGCCGTCGAGCGGCTGCTTGGGCGGGGTGTGCCTCCCGTGGAGCGTCGCGGTGCCGCGCGGGCGCGGGTGCAGTACGCGCTGTTCGTGCCGAGGTTGCCGAGGCCACGGCCACGCCACCTCCCGGGCGATGTCCACTTGATCGACGCTGCGGACGTGCTCACGGCGGATTGACGCCAGTGGTGCGAGGTGCTCCACTCCCGCCACCCCGAGGAGACCCCATGGCCGAGATCGCGCCGTTTCGCGGCATTCTCTACACCCCCAAGAGCGGCGATCCATCCCGCCTCCTCGCCCCGCCATACGACGTCATCTCCGACGCCGAGCGCGTCCAGCTCGAGCAGCTCGATCCCCACAACTGCGTGCGCCTGATCCTGCCGCAGCCCGACGAGAAGGACCCCGATTCCCGCTACCCGCGGGCGGCCCGCGATCTCCAGCAATGGCTCGGCGAGGGTGTGCTGGCGCGAGACGAGCAGCCGGCGATCTACCGCTATCACCAGAGCTTCGCCGTCGATGGGGCCCCGATCGTGCGGAAGGGCTTCGTCGCCCGCATCCGTCTCCACCGCTTCGACGAGAGCGTGGTGCTCCCGCACGAGCGTACCCTCTCGGGCCCGAAGGCCGACCGCTTGAAGCTGATGCGCGCCACCCGCGCCCACTTCTCGCAGATCTTCGGCCTCTACAAGGACCCCGACCGCCGCACCGACGCGCCGTTCGTCGAGATCGAGCGGAGCGAGCCGGCCCTCGAGGGCACCACCACCGACGGCGTGCACCATCGCATGTGGCGCCTCGTCGACCCGGCGGCGCAGCGCGAAGTGATCGACTTCCTGGCCGAAGAGAAGGTCTACATCGCCGACGGACACCACCGCTACGAGACCATGCTCGCGCTGCGCGAGGAGCTGCGAAAAGAGGTCCCGCCAGGGCCAGGGGAAGGAGCGCCGTCCGGGCGCTCCGCCGTCGAGTACGGGGTGATGTTCTTCTGCAACATGGACGACCCCGGGCTGGTGGTGCTGCCGACCCACCGCGTGCTTCACGGGCTGGCAGGCTTCGACCGCGCGTCCTTGATCAAGCGCGCGCGGGAGTTCTTCGTGGTCGTGGAGGGGCCGCTGGCCGACCCGCAGGTGGTCAAGCGCGCGCTCGTCGGTCACGCAAAAAAAGGTCCGACGTTCGCGATGGCCTGCCCGGGCGCGGGCACCATCGCCTACCTGCGCGTGCGCGGCGACCTGATCGTCTCCAGCGTCCCGGCGATGAAGGGCCCGAAGGTGTTCGGCGAGCTCGACGTGGCGCTGCTCCACGGCCTCCTCTTCGAGACGCTGCTCGGGATCGACCGCCACGCGCAGGAGAAGCAGAGCAACCTCCGCTACGCCAAGGCCCTGGACAAGGCGTTCGACGAGCTCAACTCCCCCGACGTGCAGGCGGTCTTCCTGATGAACCCGACGCGCGTGCAGCAGGTGCAGGCGATGGCCGACGCGGGCGAGGTGATGCCCCAGAAATCGACCTTCTTCTACCCGAAGATCGCCTCGGGGCTGGTGATGAATCCGATCGATCCCGCCGAGGAGGTTCCGCTTCCGGCGGCCGGATGAGTCCCCGAAGACCCAGGGGCGGCTGTGGTGTCCCCGCATCAGGGGGACGCTTTGGAGCCGCCTTCGGCGGGTCAACAAACTCAGCCGCCCTCGGCGGGTCGATGAGGCTCAGCGGGTCCGTTCCCTCCGCGTCCACCCTCGCGCCGTGCGACGACACGCGCGACGAAATCCTGCGTGGTCGCCTGAGGTTATGGCAGCCGCGGACGGGCTATCGCTTCAATGTCGACTCGCTCCTGCTGGCGCACTTCATCGCGCCCGATCCGCCGCCGGACCGGGTGTGCGACCTGTGCGCCGGGGTGGGCGTGATCGGCCTCGCGCTCGCGCTGCGCTGGCCGGAGGCGCGGGTGGTGCTGGCCGAGCTGCAGCCACGGATGGCGTCGCTGGCGCGGCGCAACATCGACGAGAACGGCCTGCGCGAGCGGGTGCAGGTGGTGGAGGTGGATCTCGGGCAGGCGCGGCGCGCGCGGGCGGCGCTGCCGGGCGCCTCGTTTCGCCTGGTGGTGTCCAGCCCGCCCTACTTCACCGTCGCGAGCGGCCCCACGGTGCTCGATGCCGGGGAGGCGATGGCGCGGCACGAGCTGCGGATGAGCCTCGCCGATCTCGCCAGAGAGGCGCGCCGTCTCCTCAAGCCGGGCGGGCGCGCGGCGGTGGTGTTCCCGTCGGAGCGGCTGCCCGATCTCCTGGCGTCGCTGGTGGGTGAGGGCCTCCGCCCGGTGCGCCTGCGGGCGGTCCATCCGCGTTCGTCGGTGCCCGCGAACCGGGTCCTGGTCGAGGCGGTGAAGGGAGGGCGGGGGGGGCTGGTCATCGAGCCGCCGCTGGTGGTGCGCGAGGAGGACGGCGGGTACAGCGCGGAGGCCCGGAGCGCCCTCGGAGAGGCTTGAGGAGCTCCGTTTCCTGCTATCGTCGGCGTTTTCCGCTTTCCAGTGTGAGGAGTCCGCATGGTTCGCCAGGACCGCCAGGAGCAACAGATGGTGTGCAAGCGCTGCGATGGAGGGGGAGCGCTCCCGTTCGCGCTCGTCGGTGCGCGCCCCTACTACGTCCCCGATCGGGTGTGCGACGTCGCCCACATCAAGGTCGAGGTGGCGCTCGACTTCGCGCGCGGCGAGGTGTCGGGCACCTGCACCCAGACGGTCGCCCCGATCAACCAGGGCGCGACGCGGCTGGTGCTCGACGCGGTGGAGATGACCATCGAAGGGGTCCGCCTGGACGGGGCCACGCACGCCTTCGTCCACGACGGGCGGCAGCTCACCATCGACCTCGGCGAGCGGCCCGCGGGGGAGCGCCTCGACCTGGCGATCACCTATCGCTGCACGCCGCGCCGCGGCCTCTACTTCATCCGCCCCGACAAGGACTACCCCGAGCGCCCGGTGCAGGCCTGGTCGCAGGGCCAGGACGAGGACAACCGCTTCTGGTTCCCCTGCTTCGATCACCCCCACGAAAAGTCGACCTCCGAGGTGATCGCCACCGTCCCGGCGCGGATGAGGGTGCTCTCCAACGGCGCCCTCCTCGGCATCACGGCCGCTGGGCCCCCGCCGAAGGACGGGGGGGCCGAGAGCCCTGTACGGGGTAACCGCACATTCCACTATCGCCATGACGTGCCGCACTCGAGCTACCTCATCACCCTGGTCGCCGGCGAGTACGTCGAGATCACCGACTCCGTCGACGGCGTGGACCTGCGCTACTACTTCCCGGCGGGGCGCGAGGAGGACGCGCACCGCAGCTTCAGCCGGACCGCGGAGATGATCCGCCTCTTCGCGCGCCTCACCGGCCGCCCCTATCCCTACCCGAGCTACTCGCAGATCGTGGTCCACGACTTCATCTTCGGCGGGATGGAGAACACCTCGGCCACCACGCTCACCGAACTCACCCTCCACGACGCGCGCGCGCACCTCGACTTCTCGTCGGAGCCGCTGATCTCGCACGAGCTGGCGCACCAGTGGTTCGGCGATCTCCTGACCTGCCGCGACTGGTCCCAGGGGTGGCTGAACGAGGGCTTCGCGACCTACCTCGAGATCGTCTGGAAGGAGCACGCCGACGGGCAGGACGAGGCCGACCACGCGCGCCTCCAGGACGTGGAGTGCTACTTCGAGGAGGACGGCGAGCGCTACCGGCGGCCGATCGTCACCAACCTGTTCCACGCGCCGATCGATGTCTTCGATCGCCACCTCTACGAGAAGGGCAGCGCGGTGCTGCACATGCTGCGCACGCGGCTCGGCGACGCGCGCTTCTGGAAGGCGATCGCCCACTACGTCCAGAAGCACCAGCACGGCTCGGTGGAGACGCGCGACCTGGCCCGCGCCGTCGACGAGGCGACCGGGGTGAACGTCGATCGCTTCTTCGATCAGTGGGTCTTCAAGGCAGGCTTCCCCGACCTGAAGGTGGAGTACACCTGGGACGAGGCCCGGAAGCTGGCCCGCGTGGCGGTGAAGCAGGTGCAGGAGGTAAAAGAGGAAACACCGCTGTTCACCTTTCCCCTGGTGGTCCGGTTCGTCGTGGACAACGCCGAGCGCGACGTCACCCTCGAGATCGAGGAGGCGCAGGAGACCTTCCTCCTGCCGCTCGCGGCGCGCCCGACCCAGGTGGTGATCGATCCCGGCAGCCACCTCCTGAAGAAGCTCGACGCCACCAAGCCGGACGAGGTGTGGCATGCCGAGCTCTGCGGGGCGCGGCACGCGATCGACCGGATCGTCGCGGCGCGCGCGCTCGGCAAGGCCGCCGATCCGACCACGGTCGATCCGCTCGGCCGTGCGCTCGAGAGCGATCCGTTCTGGGCGGTGCGCAGCGAGGCGGCGGCGGCGCTCGGGGCGCTCCGGACCGCGGCGGCGCGGGAGCGGCTCGCCCTGGCGATCACCCGGGAGGCCCACCCCAAGGCGCGCCGGGCGATCGTCAAGGCGCTCGGCGCGTTCCGTCACGACGAGCAGGCGGCGGCGGCGGTGTCGTCGGTGCTGGAGGGCGATGCGAGCTATTTCGTGGAGGCCGAGTCGGCGCTCGCGCTGGCGAAGACCCGCGCCCCGGGCAGCTTCGAGAAGCTCGCCCTGGCGATGGCGCGCCCCTCGTACCTGGAGGTGATCCGCGCCAGCTGCCTCGCCGGGATGGCCGAGCTGCGCGACGAGCGCGGCGTCGACGTGGCGATCGCCGAGGCCGCGGTCGGGAGGCCCCATCCGTCCCGGCGCGCCGCCATCGCCGCGCTCGGGGTGCTGGGCGACGAGCACGCCGGGCGAAGGCGCCAGATCCTCGAGGTGCTCACCGAGCAGCTCGAGACCCCCGACTTCCGCGAGCGCATCGCCGCCGTCGAGGCGCTCCGCACCCTGAGCGATCCGCGCGCGATCGGCGCGCTCTCCCGCGCCGCGGGGGCCGATCTCGACGGGCGGGTGCGAAGGCGGGCCCGCGAGGTGGCGCGGATCCTCGGCGAGGGGCTGCGCGACAAGGAGAAGGTGAACGCGCTGCGCGGGGAGCTCGAGAAGGTGCGCGAGGAGGGCGACAAGCTCCGCGAGCGCGTGCTCAAGCTCGAAGCAAACAAGCCGGCGGTGTGACCGAGCTGCTGTGACGGCCAAAGGCGCCACCGACGACGCTCGCCTCGGGGAGCTGGCGGCAGAGCTCGCCGGAAAGGCCAGCTACGCGACCGGAGCGCGGCCGTTCCCGCGCCCGGTGGGCGACGAGGAATGCAGCGCCCTCGCCGCCGCGCTCGCCGCCCAGGTCGACCTCGGGACCGCCGCGCGGGCGCGCGTCGCCTCCGAGAGCGGCTTCACCATCGCCTGCCGGGAGGGCTGCAACGCCTGCTGCGAGGTGATGGTGATGGTCTACCGTCCCGAGGCGCTGGCGATCGCGCGCTTCCTCGACCGGCCCGAGAACGCGGCGGCGCGCGCTGCCTTCCTCGCGGCGTACCGCCCCTGGCGCGTGGCGGTGGGCGATGCGCCGGAGCGGCTGACGGATCGCTTCGTCGCCGGTGACCCGGTGGGCTACGACGCGCTGCACCTCTTGCAATTCCGGCGACGGGTCCTGTGCGCGTTCAACCACGAGGGCCGCTGCACGATCTACCCGGTGCGCCCGCTCGGCTGTCGCAACGCCCTCGCCCTCGACACCCACGAGCTGTGCGCCGCCGACCACCCGTCGGGCCGAGCCCCCGCCGCGCTCGCCTTCGTTCCGCTCGATCGGTTCATGCAGTCGGCGACCAAGGTCCTGCGCGCCGCGCACAACGCGAATCGCCCCTCCGAGGAGCGCCATCGCCAGGAATCGGTCTGCGTCGCGGTCCACCGGATCACTGGCGATTGACGAGGTTCGATCGAAGGTGTCGACAGGAGCTTGTCGACTTCTGGTAAGCTCTGGCCCTCGCAAAGCAGCGCCCTGCGCGGCGCCGATCAGGGAGGCACGGGTGGACCGTTTCCAGGAGATCAAACCGGCTCTGGCCGGCGACGAAGCGCTTTCCGAGGCGAACCGCTGCCTGATGTGCTTCGACGCCCCCTGCACGAGGGCCTGTCCGACGCACATCGATGTGCCGGGCTTCATCAAGAAGATCGGCACCGGCAACCTGCGCGGCTCGGCGCGGACGATCCTCGAGGCGAACATCCTCGGGGCCTCGTGCGCCCGGGTCTGCCCCACCGAGGTGCTGTGCGAGGGGGCGTGCGTGCTGAACGATCTGCACCACAAGCCGATCAAGATCGGCCAGCTCCAGCGCCACAGCACCGACTGGCTGATGGCGCGCGGCGGCGACAGCCTGGCGAAGCTCTTCCCGCCGCCGCAAAAGAGGGTGGACGCGGCGCGGGTGGCGATCATCGGCGGGGGACCTGCCGGCCTCGCCTGCGCCGCCGAGCTGGCCCGGCTCGGCCACCTCCCGGTGGTGCTCGAGGCGGCGCAGCGGCCGGGCGGCCTCAACACCGTCGGGGTCGCCGACTACAAGATGAGCTCCGCGTTCGCGCTCCAGGAGATCGAGTGGGTGCGGCAGCTCGGGGTCGAGGTCAAGACCGGCGTCACCGTCGGCAAGGACGTATCGATCGCCGATCTCGAGCGCGACTTCGCGGCGATCTTCGTCGGTGTGGGCCTCGGGAAGGTGGGCGCGCTCGGCATCCCCGGCGAGGACCTCGACGGCGTCCTCGATGCGCTCGATCTGATCGCCGAGCTCAAGACCGATCGCGCCGCCGCGCAAAAGCGCGTGCTCGGAAAGCGGGTCATCGTCATCGGTGGCGGCAACACGGCGATCGACGCGGTCACCCAGTCGGCCCGCCTCGGCGCCCGCGAGGTCCACCTTGTCTACCGTCGTGGGCGCGCCGAGATGCCGGCCTACCACCACGAGCAGGAGCTGGCCCAGCACGACGGCTGCCGCTTCGTCCTCGACTCCGCACCGACGGCGGTCAACGGCTCGGCCG
Organism: Myxococcales bacterium; assembly: GCA_009692555.1. Classification (GTDB taxonomy): domain Bacteria; phylum Myxococcota_A; class Polyangia; order Palsa-1104; family SHYY01; genus SHYY01. The sequence continues at coordinate 20,097 of SHYY01000051.1, read as the reverse complement.
GCCACGTCGAGTCGCTCGCGCTCACCAGGATGCGGGCCCAGGGCGGCCAGGAGGGCCGATCGGCCGCGCTCGAGCCGGTGCCCGGCAGCTACTCCGAGATCCCGTGCGATCTCGTCCTCAAGGCCTCCGGCCAGGTCGCCCATTCGGCGCTGCTCTCGTCGCTGCCGGGGGTCAAGCTGGTGCGCAATCGCCCGGTGGTCGACGAGCACGGGCAGACCTCCAATCCGCGCTACTTCGCCGGCGGGGACTGCGTCTCGGGCGGCAAGGAGGTCGTCAACGCTGTCGCGGAAGGCAAGCGCGCCGCGCGCAGCATCGATGGCTGGCTTCGTTCGCAAACCAAGGGAGCCGCGTGATGGCCGATCTTTCCTCCAAGTTCGCCGGGATCTCGTCGCCCAACCCCTACTGGCTCGCCTCCGCCCCGCCGACCAACACCGGCGATCAGGTGATGCGCGCCTTCGACGCCGGCTGGGGCGGTGCGGTCTGGAAGACGATCGGCGATCCGATCGTCAACGTCTCCTCGCGCTACTCGTCGGTCGATATCGGCGGCGTCCGGATGATGGGGCTCAACAACATCGAGCTGATCACCGACCGCACCCCGGAGATCAACTTCCGCGAGATCACCGAGGTCAAGAAGCGCTACCCGAAGCACGCCGTGATCGCGTCGCTGATGGTGGAGTCGAAGCGCGAGACGTGGCACGAGATCGTCAAGCGCGCCGAAGGCTCGGGCGCCGATGGCCTCGAGCTCAACTTCGGCTGCCCGCACGGGATGAGCGAGCGCGGGATGGGCGCCGCCGTCGGGCAGGTGCCCGAGTACACCTGCAAGATCACCGAGTGGGTGAAGGAGGCCGCGCGCACCCCGGTGATCGTCAAGCTCACTCCGAACATCGGCGATATCACCTACGCCGCGCGCGCGGCGAAGAAGGGCGGCGCCGACGCGGTGTCGCTGATCAACACCATCAACTCGATCACCGGGATCGATCTCGACAACTTCTCTCCCCGCCCGATGGTGGCCGGCCGCTCGTCGCACGGCGGCTACTGCGGCCCCGCCGTGAAGCCGATCGCGCTCAACATGGTGGCGTCGGTGGCGAAGGACAGCGAGGTGCAGATCCCGATCTCCGGGATCGGCGGGATCTCCACCTGGCGCGACGCCGCCGAGTTCTTCCTCCTCGGCGCCTCGACGGTGCAGGTGTGCACCGCGGTGATGCACTACGGCTACCGGATCATCGAGGACCTCGTCGACGGCCTCTCCAACTACCTCGACGAGAAGGGCTTCGCGTCGGTGAATGACCTCGTCGGCCGCTCGCTCGGGAACGTCACCAAGTGGGAGGAGCTCGACCTCAACTACAAGATCATCGCCTCGGTCGATCAGCAGAAGTGCATCGGCTGCGGCCTCTGCTACGTCGCCTGCAACGACGGCGCGCACCAGAGCATCGGTGCGAAGCCCCGCGCCGATGGCCGCACCGATGTGTGGATCCTCGAGGACCAGTGCGTCGGCTGCAACCTCTGCTCGCTGGTCTGCCCGGTCTCCGGCTGCATCACCATGAAGAAGGTCGAGACCGGCCGCCCCACCGTGACCTGGAAGGACTTCTCGAAGGACCCCGACAAGTTCGCCTACCTCAAGGACCCGCACCACTAGGAATGACGATGGGACACGAGCTGATCCGGAACCTGATCAACGGCGAGTGGGTGGGCGCGAAGAGCGGGCGCACCGTCGCCAATATCAACCCCGCCACCGGCGAGTCGATCGGCGAGGTGGTCATGTCGGGGCGCGAGGAGACCGAGGCCGCGGTGCGCGCGGCCAAGGCGGCGTTCCCGGGGTGGCGACGCACCTCGGCGCCCAAGCGCGGCGAGATTCTGGCGCGCGCGGCGCAAATCCTTACGGCGCGTAAGGAGGAGCTGGCCACCGCTCTCACCCTCGAGGAGGGCAAGACGCTCCACGAGGCGCGCGGCGAGGTGCAAAAGGGGATCAACGTGATCGAGTTCATGGCCGGCGAAGGGCGGCGGCTGAACGGCGAGACCATCCCGTCGGAGCTCTCCGCCACCTTCTGCTGGACCCAGCGTGAGGCGCTCGGCGTGGTCGGGCTGATCACGCCGTGGAACTTCCCGGTGGCGATCCCGTCGTGGAAGGTCGCCCCGGCGCTGATCTGCGGCAACACGATCGTCCTCAAGCCCGCCTCCAACACTCCCTGGACGGCGCAGATTCTCTGCGAGTCGTACCTCCAGGCGGGCCTCCCCCCGGGGGTGCTGAACGTGGTCTTCGGACCCGGCTCCGCCGTCGGTGACACGCTGGTCAATCACCCCGATGTCGTGGCGCTCTCCTTCACCGGATCGAACGAGGTCGGCATCCACTTGAACGTCGGCGCCGCGAAGCATCTCAAGAAGGTGCAGGCCGAGATGGGCGGCAAGAACCCGCTGGTGGTGCTCGCCGACGCCGACCTCGATCTCGCCGCCACAGCGACGGTGCAGGGCGCCTTCGGATCGACCGGCCAGCGCTGCACCGCGACGTCGCGGGCGGTGGTCGAGGCCAGCGTCCTCGAAGAGTTCACCGCGCTGGTGGTCGCCAAGACGCAGGCGCTGGTGATCGGCGACGGGACGAAGCCCGGCGTCACGATGGGCCCGGTGGTCGACAACGGGCAGATGAAGTCGGTCCTCGAGCTGCTCGAGGTGGGCAAGGGCGAGGCGCGCTGCATCCTCGGCGGCGGCCGCCTCACCGACGGGGATCTCGGTCGCGGCCTGTTCATCGCTCCGACCATCTTCGCCGGCGTGAAGTCCGAGATGCGGATCGCGCAGGAGGAGGTCTTCGGCCCGGCGCTCTCGATCCTGGTGGCGAAGGACTTCGATGACGCGCTGGAGATCGCCAATCACACCCGCTTCGGCCTCTCGTCGTCGCTCTACACCAACGACATGCAGCGCGTGTTTCAGTTCGTCGAGCGCATCGAGACCGGCATCACCCACGTCAACTCACCGACGGTGGGCGGAGAGGCGCAGCTCCCCTTCGGCGGGATGAAGGCGACCGGCGTCGGGCAGCGCGAGATGGGCAAGACCGCGCTCGATTTCTATACCGAATGGAAGACGGTGTACGTCGACTACACCGGGACCAAGCGCACCACCAACATCTATTAACCAATCCAGGGAAGCGGAGCCGACCATGAACAAGCGGATCGTGAAGTGCGGCCTCATCCAGGCGGGAAACCCGATCAACGACGAGAAGGTGCCGGTCGCCGAGATCCAGCGCGCGATGCTCGAGAAGCACCTCCCGATGATCGAGGAGGCGGGGCAGAAGGGTGTGCAGATCCTTTGCCTCCAGGAGATCTTCAACGGGCCCTACTTCTGCCCGTCGAAGGACACCCGCTGGTACGACGCGGCCGAGCCCGTCCCCGGCCCCACCGTCGAGAGGCTCGCCCCGATCGCCAAGAAGTACAACATGGCGATGGTGATCCCGGTCTACGAGCGCGAGATGGCCGGCGTCTACTACAACACCGCGGCGGTGGTCGACCACGACGGGCGCTACCTCGGCAAGTACCGCAAGAACCACATCCCCGATGTCAACCCGGGCTTCTTCGAGAAGTTCTTCTTCAAGCCCGGCAACCTCGGCTACCCGACCTTCAAGCTCTCCTCGGGCGTCACGATCGGCGTCTACATCTGCTACGACCGCCACTTCCCCGAGGGTGCGCGCCTGCTCGGCCTGCACGGCGCGGAGATCGTATTCAACCCGTCAGCGACGGTGGCCGGCCTCTCGCAGTACCTGTGGAAGATCGAGCAGCCCGCCCACGCCGTCGCCAACGGCTACTTCATGGGGTGCTCGAATCGCGTCGGCACCGAGGGCCCGTGGAACATCGGCAAATTCTACGGAACCTCCTATTTCGTCGATCCGCGCGGCAACCTGGTGGCGGTCGCCTCCGAGGACAAGGACGAGCTGGTGATCGCCGACCTCGATCTCGCGATGATCGAGGAGACGCGCCGCACCTGGCAGTTCTACCGCGACCGCCGGCCCGACTCCTACGGCGACATGGTGAAGGAGCTGCCGTAACCCCGCTTCTGCGGCGGGCGGCCTTCGATTGAACATGAGCCAGGAGGTCGAGATCTGGTTCGACACCGCGCCTGCGCCGGCGGCGATCGCGATCGCGCTGGAGCGATTCGGCGCGCTCCATGAGGGCCGCGATGGGACGCTCCGCCTCGTCGAGGGGGACGAGGAGGTCGAGGGCGGCGTGCCGCTGGTGCTGGTCGAGGTGGCGACCCCGCCCGATGCGGTGCGGCGCCTGGTCCCGACGGCGCGGGCGACCCTGCGCGCCTCGGCGGTGCTCTCGGCCTCGCGCGGCTTCTGGATGGCGCGAATGGCGGCGGAGATCCAGCGGCGCCTCGGCGGCGTGGTCTACCTGCCGTCGTCGGGCGAGGCGTTCGGCGACGTCGAGTCCTACGAACGTTCCTGGCCGAGCGAGCATGGGGAGCACGAATGAGCCCGCAGAGCATCGCCGCGCTCTACGGCGTGGCCACCTTCGCGATCCTCGCCGGCTGGTACAGCGCGGCGATGCACCTCGCGTTCGGCTGGCCGCTGATTCCCCAGGCGAGCCGATTCCAGGGCACGCTGATGCTCGCCTGGTATGTCGTCGCCGGCCTGTTCGCGCGCGCGGTCGGGCAGCACGGCGCGAAGGGCGCCACCCTCGGTGAGGCATGGCGCGCCGGCCTCTCCGATCTCGGCCGCGGCGCGCGCTCGCTGGTCATGAGGTAAGAGGCGGTAGAAACGGGTCACCGGAGGAACGCGATGCGAACTCTGATCAAGAACGGAACGGTGGTCACGGCGTCGGACACCTTCGTCGCCGATGTGTGGATCGAGGGCGGGCGGATCGTGGCGCTCACCCACCCCGCGGGCCGCGAGCGCGCCGGCTCGCCGACGCGCGAGATCGACGCCACCGGGCAGTACATCATCCCCGGCGGGATCGACGCCCACACCCACCTCGATATGCCCTTCGGCGGCACCAACTCGGTCGATGATTTCGAGTCCGGCACCGTCGCTGCGGCGCACGGCGGCACGACCACGATCATCGACTTCGCGATCCAGAAGAAGGGCGGCACGCTCACCGAGGCGCTCGACACCTGGCACGCCAAGGCCGAGGGCAAGGCGGCGATCGATTACGGCTTCCACATGATCGCCACCGACGTGCCGCCGAATCAGCTCGAGGAGATGGCGAAGATCGTTCGCGAAGGGGTCACCTCGTTCAAGCTGTTCATGGCCTACCCGGGCGTGCTGCTGCTCGACGACCAGTCGATCTTTCGCGCCATGCTGCGCGCCGGCGAGATCGGCGCGCTGATCTGCATGCACGCCGAGCACGGGCTGCCGATCGATGTGCTCGTGCAGCGCGCGCTCGCGGAGGGTCACACCGCGCCGGTCTGGCACGCGCTGTCGCGTCCCGAGGTGGCCGAAGCGACCGGCACCGAGCGGGCGATCGCCCTCGCCGAGATGGCCAAGGTGCCGGTGTACATCGTACACCTCTCGGCCCAGCGCGCCCTCGAGCGGGTGATGGAGGCGCGCGACCGCGGCCTGCCCGCCTACGCCGAGACCTGCCCGCAGTACCTCTTCTGCAGCGAGGACGATCTGCGCGGCAAGCCGGAGGGGGAAGGGGAGGGCGAGTTCGAGGGGGCGAAGTTCGTCTGCACCCCGCCGCTGCGTCCGAAGCACCACCAGGAGCACCTCTGGCGCGGTCTCCGCAATCACGACCTCCAGGTGGTGTCGACCGATCACTGCCCGTTCTGCATGAAGGGGCAGAAGGAGCTCGGGCGCGGCGACTTCTCGAAGATCCCGAACGGGATGCCGGGGATCGAGACGCGCCTGCACCTGCTGTGGGAGGCGGTGCGCGAGAGGAAGATCTCGATGAACCGCTTCGTCGAGATCACGTCGACGGCGCCGGCGAAGATCTTCGGGCTCTACCCGCGCAAGGGCAACATCTGCATCGGCGCCGACGCCGACGTGGTGGTGTGGGACCCCGAGAAGCGCTTCGAGCTCTCGCACAAGAACCTCCACATGCGCGCCGACTACGCCGCCTTCGAGGGCAAGACGGTGATCGGCGCCCCGTCGCACGTCTTCTCGCGCGGCGAGCTGATCGTCGAGCACGACAAGTTCCTCTCGCGCCCGGGCCGTGGCCACTTCCTCCGCCGCGGCACCTTCAGCCTGTAGATGGCGACCGGGCACGATCCGCAGCTTCACAACCCGCAGCTCCACAACGAGGACCTCGCGCCGGTCCCCCAGGACAAGCGCACCTGGGGGATGTGGCACATCGCGGCGCTGTGGGTGGGGATGTGCATCTGCATCCCGACCTACCAGCTCGCATCGGGGCTGGTGCAGCAGGGGATGTCGTGGTGGCAGGGGGTGATCACCGTCACCCTCGGCAACCTGATCGTGCTGTTCCCGATGGTGCTGAACGCGCACGCCGGGACGCGCTACGGGATCCCGTTCCCGGTGTTCGCGCGCGCCAGCTACGGCGTCCTCGGCGCGAACATCCCGGCGGTGATGCGGGCGATCGTCGCGTGCGGCTGGTTCGGCATCCAGACCTGGTTCGGGGGCCTGGCGATCTTCGAGCTGATCAACTCGTTCGGCACCGCCGCCGCGCCGATCCTCGCCTCGCTCCCCGTCGCTGATAGCCCGCTCGCCGCCGAGACGTGGTGGAAGCTCTGGCTCGCCCTCGGCCTCTCGCCGGGGCAGCTGGCCTGCTTCTTCGGCTTCTGGCTGACCAACGTCTACTTCATCTGGAAGGGCACCGAATCGATCAAGTGGATGGAGAGCCTCGCCGCGCCGCTCCTGATCATCGCCGGCCTCGCGCTCCTGCTGTGGGCCTTCGTGCGGGTCGGCTCGGTCTCGGCGGTGCTCTCGCAGGGCTCGCACTTCCCGACCGGGACCACCTTCTGGACGGTGTTCTTCCCGGGCCTCACCGCGATGGTCGGCTTCTGGGCGACGCTCTCGCTCAACATCCCCGACTTCACGCGCTTCGCGAAGAGCCAGCGCGACCAGGTGCTCGGCCAGGCGATCGGCCTGCCACCGACGATGGCGCTGTTCGCCTTCATCGGCGTCGCGGTCACCGCCGCCACGCCGCTCATCTTCGGCGAGGTGGTCGACAACCCGGTCACCGTGATGGCGCGCGTCGGCAATCCGGTGGTCACCGTGATCGCCATGTTCGCGCTCTCGCTGGCGACGCTCTCGACCAACATCGCCGCCAACGTGGTCTCGCCGGCCAACGACTTCTCGAACCTCCGGCCGGGGAAGATCTCGTTCAAGATGGGCGGCTACATCACCGCGACGATCGGCTTCCTGATCATGCCGTGGAAGCTGCTCTCCTCGGCCGGGACCTACCTCTTCATCTGGCTGATCGGCTACTCGGCGCTGCTCGGGCCGATCGGCGGAGTGATGGTCACCGACTACTTCCTGGTGCGCCGCCGCGAGCTGGACGTGGACGACCTCTACCGTCGCGGCGGACGCTACGAATACCGCAACGGGTTCAACTGGAGCGCGGTTTGCGCCACCGGGATCGCCATCCTCCCGAATGTACCCGGCTTTCTGTTCGCGCTCGCTGCCGGCAAGTACGGCAGCGACAAGGTGGCGCAGGCGAAGTACCTCGCCGAGCTGGCGACGCGCGAGAGCGCCGGGTTTGTCTCGTTCGCGTCCGGCTCGCTCGCGCTGTACGACTACGCCTGGTTCGTGGGATTCCTCGTCGCCGGGACGCTCCACTACCTCCTGACCGACAAGCCCGCGGCGACGGTTCCGAGGCCGGAGGTCGATTGACCGCCGGTTTGGCTGCGGCTCGACCTAGCTACTGCGAGAAATTGAGGAGCGTGCCCACCACGTTCAGCGCGAAATCGGTGTAGGCGAGGTCGAGCTTTCCGTCATTGTTGAAGTCCGCCGCGACCACCGCCCAGGGCTGCTTGCCGAAGGGGCTGGTGGTGAACTCGTAGTCGGGGGTGACCAGCAGCGGGAGCAGCCCGGCGCCATTGCCGCGCAAGACGTGGATCGGGTTGCCGCTGGCTCGCACCAGGGCCACGTCGGGCACCGCATCCGCGTTGAACAGGCCCGCGACCGCCCAGTTGTAGCCGGCGCCACCGACGGCGAACGTCTTGCGAACCGGGAATGCGCCCGCGCCCTCGTTGAGCAGCAGGCTCACGGTGTTGTCGGTGAAATTCGCGACCACGAGATCCGGGAACGTGTCCTGATTGTAGTCGGCCACCGCCAAGCTCGCGGGGTTGCTGCCGGCCGCGAAAGCGAGGGCGCCCCCGAAGAGACCGTTTCCCTGATTCAGGAGCACGCTCACGTCGGCGGTGCCGTAGTTGGCCACCGCGAGGTCGAGCTTCTTGTCGTTGTTCAGGTCGGCGATCACCACCGCCACCGGCGCCGTGCCGACGGCGTAGGACTGCGCCGGCGCGAACATCCCGGCCCCCGCGCCCAGGAGCACGCTGACACTCTTGCTGCCATTGTTGACGACCACGAGGTCCGGCTTGGCATCGCCGCTGACGTCGCCCACCGCCACGTAGTGCGGCGCCATCCCCGTCGTGAAGCTCGCCCCAGGGGTGAGCGCTCCCGTTCCCGCGCCGGTCATCACCAGCACCTTGCCCTCGCCGGCCAGCGCGACGGCAGCGTCGAGTTTCCCGTCGGCGTTGAAGTCGCCGAGCGCCACGTGATAAGGGCTCATCCCCGCCATCACCGCCGGCTGCGGAGCGAAGGTGCCGGCGCCGAGCCCCCGCAGCACCGTGATGTTGCCGCTCCCGCTGTTGGCGACCACGAGGTCGTTGAAGGCGTCGCCATCCAGCTTTCCCGCCGCGATCCCGCGCGGGCCCGTCCCTGCCGGCGCGAACAGTCCGAGCCCGCCGCCGCCCGAGTTCCAAAGAATCTCGAGCGCACGCGGAGAGTTGTTCGTCAGGCCGGCCGTCGCAACGTCGAACCGACCGTCGCCGTTGAAGTCCCCAATGGCGAGCCCACTGCTACGCGTGCCACTGTAGGGCCCCGTGGTCAGCAGGCCATTCACCAAATTCCGGCAGACCGTCACTCCGGTGTTGCCCGATGGGACGACGACATCGGCTCGGCCGTCGCCGTCGATATCCGCGATCTTCGGGGTCGGCGGGACATTGCTGGTGACCAGGCAGCCGTAGGTGGGCGCCTTGAGCGTGCCGTTCCCGCTGTTCAGCAGGACCGCGACCTGATGATAGCCGGGGTTTGCCCCCAGGGTGGCGGCGACGTCGGGCTTGCCGTCGCCGTCCAGGTCGCCGACGGCGGTTGAAGTGACGTTGTTTTTTACCCCGTACGAAACGGCGTTCGCGAACTTGCCGGCGCCGACGCTGCGCAACACGAAGACCTTGACGTCGCCGCCTGCGTTCGCCGCGACCAGGTCGCTCATCCCGTCGCCATCGAGATCCGCTGCCGAGAGGCCACCGCTGGTGGCATTGGTGATGACCGGGGCGTTGAAGACGCCCTGACCGCCGTTGACCAGCACGCTGACCTGAGCACCGGTCGAGGTCACAATGTCGATCTTCCCGTCGCCGGTGAAGTCCCCGACCACGAGGAAGCCATTCGACGCTGGCGTGTTGTAGGAGATCGGGGCGCCGAATTTCCCGGCCCCGGTGTTGTACAGGACGCTGACGTAGGAGTTGTTCGGGCTGATGGCGGCGATGTCGGGCTTTCCGTTGCCGTCGAAGTCGCCAATGGCCAGGGCGGTTTGTGCGCTCAGAGCGTAGCTGGTGGACTGGAAGGAGCCGGCGCCCGCGGCCAGCATCACGGTGACAGTGCCTGAATTCTGGGGCGCTACCACGAGGTCAGGGCGTCCATCCCCGTCGAGATCCGCTGTGGCGATCGCCGCATACAGCTGGTCCCCGGTCGCTTGGTAGGACGAAAAGAAGAGCCCGCGCAGGGTGGCGCTGCTGTTGATCGGCACGTCGATCGACGGCCACCCCGGCACCGAGAAGGTGAGGGTGGCGCTGCGCGGACCGGCGGCCTTCGGCGCGAAGGTCACCGTATAGGTGTAGCTGGCGCCGGCGGCGAGCATGCTGGGCGACGTGCCGTTGAAGGTGAAGTCGCCCGGGTTCGCCCCGCCGACTGCGGCGGACACCACCACCGACGAGGCGGCGACGTTCTTGATCGTCACGCTGCTCGAGACCAGGGGCGTTCCCACAAAGTTGGATGCGAACCAAAGCGAATCGCTGCCCGACCAGATCGGAGTTCCGTTCAGCACCCACTGGAGCGCGTTCTTCACCGCCACGGTCGCCTCGCCCGTCGCTGTGCCCGGGTAGAAGTTCAGGTCCACTCGGCGCCGCAGCTGGAGCTGGCACCTTGCGATCGCGCTCACGTCGCTCGCATAGTCCCACACCGACGCCGCGCCCGCGGCCGCGAAGAGCGCCCCGCCGGAGGCCGAGTTGGCGTTGCCGAGGCCCATGACCCCCGCCGCGAGCGGGCTGGCCGGCTCCTTCGCCTGGGCCTTCAACGCATTCGCGCCGCTGATCGTGCCCGCCGACAAGCAGGGGTAGTTGAACCCGGTGATCTCCCGACCGCTGGCGAGGGTGTACATGGCCCGCACCACGCCGCCGCCCCCGGCAATGTAGGTGTTGAGCACCATCCCCAGCGTGGCCGAATCCTTGTAGCCCTGGAGGATGGTGTTCCAGACCAGCACCACGTCGTAGTTCTTCAATTCGGCCGCCGTCGGGATGGCGGCCTCGCAGTCCTTCACCGCGACGCTGACGAACGCCTTGGTCGCCTCGAGCGCCACTCTCAGGTTCTGCGCGGCCATCGAGGAGTCGGCGGCGCAGATCAGCACACGCGGCACCGCGAGGTTCACCGCCATGTCGCCTGCGAGATCGGGGATCACCGCGAAGTCCTTCGTCGCCAGATCGACCGGCATCGAGAGGTCCGGCGCGCCCAGATCGCCGACCCCTTTGTCGACGGCAGGCAGGTCGGAGACCGGGCCCGCGAGATCGGGCAGCGGGGTCGCGAGATCACTCCCGGTCAGGTCCACCCCGGCGAGATCCGGCGGCGGGAGGGCGAGATCCGGCCCGGGTGGAAGATCGTCCCCTGCGAGATCCATCGGCTCCTCGATCCCCGCGAGATCGACGTCGGCCAGATCCTTCGCCGCTCCGTCGGGCAGCGCCGAATCGATCGGGTCACCGTCGACGATCGCCCGATCCGGCGCCTCCCCGTCGAGCGGTGGGGTGCGGTCGGCCGACGCGAGATCGGGCGGGCCACCCGGATCGGGCGCGCACTGCCCGGCGACGCTCGGCGCGGCCGAGGGATCGAAGCGCAGCCGCGAGGGACAGGCGTCATCGTCGAACGCGCAATAGCGGCTCTCGCCTGCGGCGACGCAGCGCCCGACCCGTCCCGGAGCCGTGCACCGCTGATCGGAGTCGCAGGCGTAGGGGTCGTAGCTGTTGCAGCCGGCCAGAGCGACGGTCGCCAGGACGGCACGGGCAAGAAGTCTCAAAAGCCTCCTCCCGCGATGACTCCGCTCGGGGAGGGTGATAGCCAGAGCGCCGCGCGGGTCCCTGACGGGCGCGGCAGGAGGAATACCACTGCGCCCGCCACCGCCGCCGCCACGCCGATCCCGAGGAGGACGAAGCCGGCGGCCGTCGTACCGTCGAGCGCTCCGATGCGATCATTGCGCTCCCCGAGGGTGGGGGCGGTATTCACTCCTCCCGCACCTGCGCTGGCCGCGACCAGCAGAGCCCCGCCGCCGAGCGCGACGACTCCTCCGGCGATGAGCAGACCGAGCGCGAGCGGGCGGCGCAGCGACGGGCGATCGGACCCGGCGCGAGAGGAGGCGGCGGGCGGCGGCGCGGCGGGAGCGGACGCGGCGGGCGGCGGTGCGACGGCAGGCAGGGCGGGCGCGAGAGGCGGCCTTTCTGGTGGAGCCGTGGAAGGAGGTGGAGCTGCCGAAGACGGTGGAGCCTGGGGAATCGGCGCGGCTTGCTCGCTCGCGATCGCGGCGCGGCGGTCCTTGAGCGTGCGGATGCGTTCCCGGATCTCCGCCGCGTCGGGCGCTTGCGGAGCCAGCGCCACGTAGCGCTCGTACGCGGAAACGGCCTCCTCGTATCGCTCCATCCGATCGAGGCAGCGGCCGATGTTGTAGTCGAAGGCCGGGAGTCCCTTGATCAGCCGCGCCGCCTGGAACTCCTTCAGCGCCGCCGCGAACTCGAGCTGGTTGTAGTGCTCGATCCCCTGCTGGAAGTGCCGCCGCGCCGACATCGTGTCGGGATCGTCGAACTCCTTGTCGCCGCGCGCGACCCCCGCCCCGAGGAGCAGGGCGCCCAGCGCAAGGACGAGCGCGATCCCACGATTCTGAGTTTGGTTCATGCGGGCGCTCCCGCGGAGGGTACGCCAGAAGGCGTTGCCGGGCAAGCACCCCGGATCCCCCGGATCCGGGCGTAGCCCAAGCACCACTGGCTGCATCGTGCGTCCAGTGGAGGTCACAGAGAATCAACCACGGGCTGGACCGTCAAGCTGCGCTGAGCCTCGTACCTCGTTCCATATCAGGATCTAACGGGTCCAGATATCACGGAATGGAAAGGAAATTGCCATGATCGGGATAGGGTAGTATAATGTATTCAAAAGTGGGAGGAACCGACATGATCCCGATCATCGGCAACCTGATGCTCCTCGGCGCAGCGACGGCGCTCTTCCTCGGCACGATCCACCTGAACTGGCTGCGACGGTAGGGAAGTTCACAGCAGGGAGGTCGGCGCGGCGGTCACCAGATCGAGGAACTCCTGGCGCGTGGCGGGCTGATCCCGGAATACGCCGCGCACCGCGCTGGTGACGACGCGCGCCTCGTGGGCGCCGATCCCGCGGGCCGCCATGCAGAGGTGGAGCCCCTCGATGTAGGCGGCCGAGCCGCGGCTGGCGAGGCGCGAGTGGAGCACCTCGGCGAGGTCCTGGGTGAGCTGCTCCTGCAGCACCGGCCGCTTGGAGAGCAGGCGGATCAGGCGGGAGAGCTTGGAGATGCCGAGCACCTTCTCCGACGGCAGGTAGGCCACCGAGACGCGGTAGATCACCGGCAGCAGGTGGTGCGGGCAGAGCCCGAAGCAGACGTTGTGCTTCGAGATCACCATCTCGTCGTAGGTGGCGGTGAAGCTCTTCGCCAGCAGATCGTCGACGCCCTGTTCGATGGTCGCCACCGGCAGCACCAGCTCCAGCAGCGCGCGCGCGGCGCGCGGTCCGGTCTCGCGGAAGTTGTCGTCGCCGATCGGGTAGCCCATCTCGCCGAGCGCGCCGACGATGTCGCGATAGGCCGTGTCGAGGAGCTGCTGAACTTTCGGATCGCTCATGGCGCGGAGTCTAGAACACAACCAGCGGGTAGGGGGCGGGCAGGGCGAGGAGTCGGGAGATCGGGTCGGGGTCGCCGCCCTCGAGGGACACCTGGCCGAAGCGCAGCGCCGCCGAAAGCGCGACCCCACCGACGAGGATCCGGCTCAGCTCGCCCACCGGCCCCGAAAGGAGCGGCGCCCCGGCGGACCGCCCCGGCGCCACCCGCGGGCGCCCTTCCTCGATGGTGAGCGTGATCGGAAGCTCGTTGTGAGGGAGGAGCGGATCGCGCGGCGCGAAGGCGATGCGCGCCGTCGCGCCCGGCGGGTAGCCCCGCTCCACGAGCGCGCGCGAGAGATCGACCACCCGCGCCATGATCCCGCTGTAGACCGCGCCGAGGGGCTGGTGCTCCTCCGGCATCTCCAGGGTCTCGCGCTCCGGGGCGCGTAGCGTGAGGAGCGCGCCGAGCGGGTCGTCCACCGGCGTGTCCAGCTCGATGAAATCCGCCTGATCGACCTGCGCGCCGAGGAAACCGAGCAGGGCGCGATGGGCGCGGTCGTCGAGGGCAGAGAGCTCCGGCACCACCAGGACCTGCGGTCGCGGGCTCGGGGAGCGCAGCGTGGCGAGGAGGTAGCCGGTGAGCTCGCCCGCTTCGTCACGCGTGCCGATCACCATCCGTCGGTCGCCGCTCCACTGCCAGACCAGCTGCCCGGCGGTGCGGGACAGGCTGCCGCTGGTGCGCGCGCAAAACGCCTCGTACACGCGCTGGACCGCCGCGAGGTGCTCGGGCCGCGCCAGCGACAAGCGCTCGACGGGGAGAGGCCCCGGCGCGGGTGGCAGCTCCGACGGGCGGATCCGCCAGCGCACGCGGCGCGACACGGTGGCCCAGCCGTAGCGGGCATAGAAGTCGGCCGCGAACGGGTAGAGCATCGACCACGCGCTGCCGGCGGCGTGCGCCCGTCGCAGGTGATCGCGCACCATCGCCCCCGCGACGCCGCTCCTTCGGGCCTCCGGCGCCACCGCGACTCCGGCCAGTCCGGCGACCCGCGTGGTCACTCCGCCGAGCCATCCGTTATAACGGAGGGTCGTATACATCCCGACGTGGTGCCCGGCGCGCTGCACGATCATCGCCTCGGCGTCCCACAGCGCGAAGCGGGCCCGGTAGCGCTCGACGCGCGTCGCGGCCTCGTCGCCGCCCCACGGATAGGCGAGCACGCTGAGGGCCGCGAGGGCGGGGTAGTCGTCCGCGGTGACGGGACGGAATTCGAGGTCGGCGCTCATCGGCCGGCTACTCTAGCGCGGCGCCGAACTTCGGGGGGATGAACCGGAGGTGCCCGCCCCACGACGGGCACCTCCGTCATGACGGATCAGTTGGTGCAGTTGGCGGTGATGATCGAGTTGCCGATGCCGGTGAAGCCGACGTCGGAGTTCTTCGCGCAGGTGTTGGCGATCCTCACCAGCGCGCCCGGGTTCATCCCCGAGCAGTCCTTCGGGCCGGCGAAGATGTTGCCCGCCGCCTGGAGCGCCTGGTTGGCGTTGTCGTCGAGGTTGAAGCACAGCCCCGAGCCCTGGTTCTGCGCCTGGCCGAGCGGCGCCTGGAAGGTGTTCTTGCCGAAGTCGCCCAGCTTGCCGAGGTCGATCTTGGAGGTGTCGTTGTTGCGCGTCATCCCCGAGACCCAGGGGGTGACGATCAGGCCGTGGCTGGCGTTGGAGAGGATGTAGCAGTTGCGCATCTTCACCGCCGCGCCGCCGTAGAGCCGCACGCCGTAGTAGGGCGCGTTGGTCCAGGCCACGAGGCCGTTGATCACGTTCGGCGGCAGGTTTTGCAGCGTCGGGGTCTGCTGGATCCACAGGCCGGCGTAGTAGTTGTTGTTCGCCACCACGGTGCCGGCGCCGTTCACGCCCGGGGCGCCGATGATCTGCACGCCGCCCGCCGCCTCGACGAGGATGCCGAAGCCGCTGTTGCCGCTGAAGGAGGTCTGCGGCTGGCCGGCGGTCGACTTGATGCTGACCTTGCCGACGCCGTTGATGCGCAGGCCGGCGCGGCGCGAGGCGACGGTGCCGTTGTTGGTCGACGAGACGCCGTAGTAGATGTTGAGCGTTCCGTCGGTGACGAGGATGCCTTCGCGGAGGAAGTCCTTGATCACCAGGTTCTCGATCCCGCACTCGGAGGCGCCCTTGCGCACCAGCACGCCGTTCAGCGCGGTGTTGCCGGAGCCGTCGAGGGTGAGGTTGGCGAGGGCGGAGAGCGGCGTGGCGAGGTTGAAGCCCGAGCCGTTGCCGGGGACCTTCACCGTGACCGCGCCGGAGCCGATGATGGTGGTGTTGGCGGGCACCTGGATCGGGTAGCTCTCGCCCATGTCCACCGTCGACGGGCCCTTGACCATCACCCGCGTTCCGGCGGGCGGGTTCGGACCGATCGCCAGGAGGGCGCGGCTGATGGTCTTGAAGGCGCACGCCGCGGTGGGCGCGCCGCCGCCGGTGCCGCTGCCGGTCGCGCCGGCGTCGTTGCCGTTCACCGGGTCGACGAGGAAGGTCTTGTTGGCGACCACGTCGCACAGGGTGCAGGTGTGGTTGGAGCAGAGGTAGGCGTTGTTCATCTTGAGGGTCTTGCAGTACTGATCGTCGCAGCAGTTGCCGGGGGTGCAGGCCATCGCGCAGCACACGTCGGCGCCGTTCTGGGCGCACGCGGTGTTGTCCTTGAGCGCGCAGGCGCCGCTCACGCAGGTGC
Organism: Myxococcales bacterium; assembly: GCA_009692555.1. GTDB lineage: Bacteria > Myxococcota_A > Polyangia > Palsa-1104 > SHYY01 > SHYY01. The sequence continues at coordinate 4,105 of SHYY01000051.1, read as the reverse complement.
CGGTCATCGGGTTGCACACGAAGCCGTTGCCGTAGCCGGCGACGCACTGGGCGTCGTTGGCGCACTTGCCGCACAGGTTCGGCGTGGCGAGGCCGCAGATCTGGCCGGCCGGATTCAGGCAGTCCGGGTTCTTCTTGCAGTTGCCGGGGGCGCATACGCCGGCGGCGCAGAGGAAGGTGGTCGGTCCGACGGTGTAGGCCTTGTTGCAGGCGGCGTCATCGGCGGGATCCGCGCACGGCGCGCAGAGGTTGTTCTTGCACAGGCCGTTCTGGTTGTTGACCTGGCAGGGCGCGTTGTCGGCGCCGCAGCCGGGGACGATGAGGTCGGGGAGCGGCGTGAGGTCGGGGAGGGCGGTCAGGTCGGGCGGCGCGGGCATCGCGAGATCGGGGTTCATCGCGAGGTCCACTTCGACCGCGAGGTCCGCGGCGGGGAGATCGAAGTCTCCGTTCTGGTTCCCGGCGAGGTCGGCCTCGTTCGCGAGATCGGCCTCGTTCGCGAGATCCTCGGGGGTTCCGGCGAGATCCGGCTCCTCTTGGGGCAGGTCGGGGAGCGGCTGGGCGATGTCCTTCTTGGCCATGGTGAGGTCGCTGGCCTTCGCCAGGTCCTGGGCGGTGCCGCCGTCGGGGTTCGGGTCGTCGCCGCAGCCAGCAGCGACGAGGCCGAGTGCGGCGAGCAGCGCGCAGGGGCGCAGGAAATGGGCAAGACGAGTGGGTGCGGTCATGGGTTTTCTCCCGGCTAGGATATGCACCACAATACTGCTACCCGGGAGGGCTTGTCGACTTCGGCGCGCGGATGCGAATCAGCGCCTCGATCATGCGGGCAGTCGCGCGCGAGATGCCGAGACCGCCGGCCGCGTCGGGCTCGATCCAGGAAAAGGCGTCGTAGCCCTCGAGGCGCACCCGGCCGCGCGGCGCCTCGGCGTGGAAGCAGTGGAAGGTGATCCGTCGGTGGCTGAGCAGGTGCTGGAAGCGGACGAGCGGCGTGACGTCGGTGATCGCGAGGCCGGCGCGCTCGCGGGCGATCCGTCTCGCGGCGTCCGGGAGCGGCTCACCTTCGCGCGGCGCTCCCGTCGGTGGCTCGAGGAGACCGCCCCACATCCCGCGCGGTGGGCGGCGCGCCAGCAGCATCCGGCCGCGGCGGATGATCGCCACCGTGACCTGATCGATCGCGATCACCTTCGTCGCGCGCGAAGGGGCGGGAAAGGCCCCGGTGTCGCCTGCCTGGTGCGCCGCGCAGACCCGGGAGAGCGGGCAGGAAGCGCAGGAGGGATCGCGGGGCGCGCACACCGTCGCGCCGAGCTCCATCATCGCCTGGTTGATCGTCGCTGGATCGCCCGCCTCCACCATCCGTTCCGCGAGCGTCCAGAGCGCCTTCTGACCCGCAGCGGCGCGCGGATCCCCCGCGAGGCGGAACAGGCGGGAGAGGACGCGGAGGACGTTGCCGTCGAGGATCGGCTCCCTTCGGTGCCAGGCGAGGGAGAGGATCGCGCCGGCGGTGTAGCGGCCGATGCCGGGGAGGGCGCGGATCGCGGCGGGATCGTCGGGGAGGTGGCCGCCGTGGCGCTCGCTCACCGCGCGGGCCGCGGCGTGGAGGTTGCGCGCGCGGGCGTAGTAGCCGAGGCCGGCCCACTCCTCGAGGACCTCGTCGAGGCTCGCCCGCGCCAGCGCCTCCACCGTCGGAAAACGGGCGAGCCAGCGCGTGTAGCGCGGGATCACGGTGTCGACGCGGGTCTGCTGCAGCATCACCTCCGAGATCCAGATCGCGTAGGGATCGCGGGTGCGACGCCACGGCAGATCGCGATGGCCGCGGCGATACCAGGAGGCGAGGTGGTCGCGGATGCGGGCGAGGGAGGGGGCGCCGGGAGCAGGCACGATGCGAGGCTAGCAGCGTCGGGAGAAACCGGAAGCGGAAACGGGAACGGCAACGGGAACGGCAACGAGAGCGAACGCGGGGACGGGAACGAGGGAGACGGGGGGTCACTTTCCGTCGAGGTGGAAGAGGAGCGCCGCGTTGTCGTGGATCAGGCGGCGGTAGTCCTCCTGCGTGAGCGCGCGGCGGGCGGCGGCGAGGAGGGGGCGGTAGGTCGCGTAGTGATCGCGGCCGAAGTAGGTGGCGTCGGTGCCGAACAGCACGCGGTCGGCGCCCACCTGCGCGATCGCCCGCAAGAGCGACGCGGGATCGACCTGCGCGCTCTCGAGAAAGATGATCGCGTCCCGGTCCCGCTTCGCCTCGCGGGCGACGGCGATCGCCTCCTCGTGGTCGGTCCCGAAGCCCATGTGGTAGAGCACGAAGGGCACCGTCGGGAAGCGGCGCGCGGCGCGCTGGATCGCCCGCGCCCGCGAACGTAGCGAGAGGCCGCAGTGGAACACCGCCGGAACGCGGTAGCGACGGCAGAGCTCGAGGTACGGCACCAGCGCCGCGTCGTCGGGCGAGAAGTGATTGAAGTCGGGGTGGAACTTGATCCCGCGAAAGCCGCGATCGCGCAGGAAGGGCTCCAGGAGGGCAGCGGAGGCTCCCGGCGCCCCGGGCCTGGCCCAGGCGAGCGGCACCAGCCGCGGATCGCTCTTCGCCACCCGCGCGGTCTCCTCGTTGATCGCCAGCTCGCCCAGGTCGGCGGTGACGCCAGGGAGGGCCGCCCCGTCGAGGTTCGAGATCACGGCGTGGCGCACGCCCTGGCGATCGAGGTTCTTCTGCAGCGTCGCGAGCGCGAGGTCGAAGCCAGCGAAGCGCCCGATGTGGGCGTGGGCGTCGATCAGCGGCGGCAGCGGCGGCAGCGGCGGCAGCGGCGGCTCCCCGGCCGGCGCGGGCGACGCGGCGGCGAGGGTGGCGAGGGTGGCGAGAGCGAGCGGGACTCTCATGGGGATTCGATGATCCGGCGAGGCCAGGGTATCCGTCCTCCATCTTGCCGAGGATCGGACGACGGCTGTCGGATTCTCATCGCCCCGCGAGGGGAAGGGCCGCCATTCCGGGCGGCGCGCCGCTTGCTTGGCGCGGCGAGCATGAACCTCGGACACCTCGTTCTCCTTGCTCTCCCGGTACTTGGAGTCGCCGGATGCGGCGGCGGCCTGCCCCCGACCACCGACGATAACCTGGGCCCGTTCACGGGCGCCGTACGGCGCTTCGTGATCGACCGGATCGACCTGCCGCTGACCAGGAGCGCCTTCGCCGACGACCTCGACGGCGACGGAAAGCCCGATAATCAGTTCGGCAATGTCATCGGCACCATCGCGGTGGGCAAGGACGCACCCCTCGATGACCTCCCGCGCCTGCTCGGCTCCGGCCGCCTCGCACCGTTGCTGGAGGTCGTGAGCGACGATGCCGCGCTGCGGGCGGACGACACGGTGGGAGTGACCTTCATCGGCGCGGCCGGTGCGCCGTCCGGGACGGTGGGCGGCACGCTGGTGGCGGGCGCCTTCACGTCGAATCGCACGCGCCTCACCCACCTGCCGGTCGCGACAACCGTCCACCTGCCGCTCTACACCGACAGCGATCCGATCGCGCTGCCCCTGGTCGGCGTGGAGATCGAGCTGCGTCCCGATGGCGCGGGCTTCACGGGCGTGCTTCACGGCGCGATCCGGGCGGCCGACCTGGACGGGCCGGTGCTCGACGCCACCTGGCGGGGGCTTCTCCAGATGATCGACGCGCACCCCGACGACCACCGCGCGGCGGTGATGGTGTTCGACCGCGATCACGACGGGAAAGTGAGCTTCGCCGAGTTCCGCGACTCGGCGGTCACGCAGAGCGTGCGCGCCCCCGATGTCCGCCTGGTTGACGCCGCCGGTGCGTGGCGCCCGTCGCCAGTGTGCTGCCTGCGCGATGCCCTGTCGGTTGGCTTCGGCTTCCACGCCGTGCCGGCCCACTGATCGCCCGCCCGCCTCTGCCCCGGGGCTGCCGGGTGCCTAACAGCGGAGGGGGCCCTCTTGCTGGCTCTTGCTCGTCACGTAGTCGTAGTCGTAGTCGTAGTCGTCCCGTCCGCAGCGACGGCAATCGAACTTCCTCCCGCAACAAATTCCTCCTGCCAACCGACCCCCCTGGCCACCCAGGAGGATGCCCCCTACATCGCCGAGGGAGCGGGCCGGTTCGGAGCGCCGGATGGCGCCCGCTT
>SHYY01000261.1 GCA_009692555.1 Myxococcales bacterium | reverse complement strand
GCCGGATACTGGTCGCGCCAGGCGAGGATCGCGCACGCTGCATTGCAGCAATCACCGGCGGTGCGCGCCGGCTTGCAACCGAGGCGGGCGCCCACTCGGTCCACGTCCTCTTCCCGCTTGCAGACGAGGCGGACGAGCTCCAGGCGGCCGGCTTCTCCCGCCGCGTCGCGCTGCAGTACCACTGGCGGAACGACGGCTACCGCGAGCCCGAGGACTTCCTGGCCCGCTTCGACTCCAAGCGCAGGAACGTGGCTCGCCGCGAGCGCGCCGAGCCCGCGCGCCAGGGAATCGCGATCCGCACCGTGCGCGGCGACGAGCTGGCGGCGGATCACCCGACCTGGGCCCGCGCCGCCTTCCACCTCCACCGCTCGACGGTGGAGAAGCTGATGTGGGGTCGCGGCTGGCTGAACCTCCCCTTCTACGAGCGCCTCTTTTCGGCCATGCCCGACGCGCTCGAGGTGGTCACCGCGCACCGCGGCGGAAAGCTGATCGCCGGCGCCTTCAACGTCGCCTCGTCCACCCACCTCTACGGCCGCTACTGGGGCTGCCTCGAAGACCACCGCTTCCTCCATTTCAACGTCTGCCTCTACCACTCGATCGACGAGTGCATCCGTCGCGGCGTCCGCTTCTTCGAGGGGGGCGCGGGGGGCGAGCACAAGCTGGCGCGCGGCTTCGAGCCCGCCGAGACCTTCAGCAGCCACACCTTCCTCGACCGCCGCCTGGAGACCCCGATCGCCGCAACCATCGCACACGAATCCACCGAGCGCGCGCTGGCCGTGCAACGATGGCGGGCGACATCCCCGATCTTGAAGCACGAGGTCAAGCGTACGATGCCCCCGGGAGAGGATCCGCGGTCATGAGCAATCAACCGGAGAGCGAGCGGGAAGGCGGCGTCGCCGTCGAGAAGCGCACCGAGCGCAAGCGAAAACGCCCGCGCCTTTTCAAGGTGCTGTTCCACAACGACGACTTCACGACGCAGGAGTTCGTGGTGGCGGTGTTGCAGCAGGTGTTCCACCATTCCGAATCGACGGCGGCGGCGATCATGCTGAACGTGCATCGCACCGGGATCGGCATCGCCGGCATCTACACCTTCGAGATCGCGGAGACCCGGGTGGCACAGACGATGGAGCTGGCACAGAAAGCGGAGTTCCCCCTCCAGGTGACGCTGGAACCCGAGGACGGTACCGAGGGTGACGGCGACAGCGACGGCAAGGACGAATCATGACGATCTCCAAGGAGCTCGAATCGACCATCCAGCTGGCGTTCGCCGAGGCGCGGCGCCGGCGCCACGAGTTCGTCACCCTCGAGCATGTGCTCTTTGCGCTCATCCGCGACGCGTCGGCCGCGAAGATCCTGCGCGCGGCGGGGACCGATCTGGTGCGCCTGGAGCAGGACATCGAGGCCTTCTTCGCCGAGACCATCGAGCCGCTCCCCGAGGACGTCGAGCGCGAACCTCAGCAGACGATGGCCTTCTGGCGTTGCCTGCAGCGCGCGGCGATGCATGTCCACTCGGCAGGGAGGGAGGACATCGACGGCGGGAGCCTCCTGGTGGCTTTTTTCCGTGAGCCGGACTCGCACGCGGTGTCGCTCCTCCTGGCGCAGGGCGTGCGCCGGCTCGACGTGCTGAACTACGTCGCGCACGGGATCACCAAGGCCACCTCCCAGGCGCGGGAGCGGGCGCGACGGGAGATCCACGATCGGCCGGACGGCGACGGGGAGGGCGAAGGCGACGAGGGCGACGAAGGCGATGAGTCCGCCGCGGGCGACCCGAAGAAGGATCCCCTCGCCGCCTACACGGTCAACCTCGTGCAGCGCGCCGCCGACGGCAAGACCGACCCGCTGATCGGTCGCGCACCGGAGCTCGAGCGCACCATCCAGGTGCTCGCGCGGCGCCGCAAGAACAACCCGATCCTCGTCGGTGAGGCGGGCGTCGGCAAGACCGCGATCGTCGAGGGGCTGGCGCTGGCGATCCACGAGCGGCGCGTTCCGAAGACCCTGCTGGACGCGGTGATCTACTCGCTCGACATGGGCGCGCTGCTCGCCGGCACCAAGTTCCGCGGGCAGTTCGAGGAGCGGCTGAAGGGCGTCGTCAACGCGGTCAAGGCGATCCCCAACGCGGTGCTTTTCATCGACGAGATCCACACCATCGTCGGTGCGGGCGCGACCAGCGGCGGCTCGATGGACGCCTCGAACCTGCTCAAGCCGGCGCTCCAGGCGGGCGAGCTGCGCTGCATCGGCTCGACCACGTTCTCGGAGTACAAGGCCTCGATCGAGCGCGATCGAGCGCTGGCGCGACGCTTCCAGCGCATCGACGTCCTCGAGCCCACCGTCGAGGAGACGCGGCAGATCCTGCACGGCCTCAAGTCGGCCTACGAGAAGCACCACGACGTGACCTACACCGACGAATCGCTCGAGGCGGCGGCGGGGCTGGCGGCGAAGTACATCAACGACCGCCACCTGCCCGACAAGGCGATCGACGTGATCGACGAGGCGGGCGCGGCGGATCGGCTGCGTCCCGAGGCGCTGCGGCGGCGCACCCTCGGCGCGAAGGAGATCGAGGACGTGGTCGCCAGGATGGCGAAGATCCCGGCGCGCAGCGTCTCCGCCTCCGATGAGACCGCGCTGAAGGATCTCGCCCCGTCGCTGATGAAGGTGATCTACGGCCAGGACAAGGCGATCGAGGCGCTGGCGAGCGCGATCAAGCTGTCGCGCTCGGGGCTCGGTCCGGCCGACAAGCCGATCGGCTCGTTCCTCTTCTCGGGGCCGACCGGCGTCGGCAAGACCGAGCTGGCCAAGCAGCTCGCCGTGGTGCTCGGCGTCGAGTTCCTGCGCTTCGACATGACCGAGTACATGGAGAAGCACACCGTGTCGCGGCTGATCGGCGCGCCGCCCGGCTACGTCGGCTTCGATCAGGGCGGCCTGCTCACCGACGCGGTGCGGAAGACGCCCTACGCGGTGGTGGTGCTCGACGAGATCGAGAAGGCGCACCCCGACGTGTTCAACATCCTGCTCCAGGTGATGGATCACGCCACGCTCACCGACAACAACGGGCGCAAGGCGGACTTCCGCCACGTGGTGCTGATCATGACCACCAACGCCGGGGCCCGCGAGCTCGCGTCGCGCCAGCTCGGCTTCGGCACGCCGGGCTCGAAGCCCTCGACGGCCGAGCGCAGCAAGGGCGCGATCGAGCGCACCTTCAACCCGGAGTTCCGCAACCGCCTCGACGGCTGGATCGCCTTCGACTCGCTGCCGCCCGAGGTGATCCGCCGCGTGGTCGACAAGCTGGTGGCCGAGCTGGCGGCGCAGCTGGTCGAGAAGAAGGTGCGGCTCGACCTCCTGCCCGTCGCGCGCGACTGGCTGGCCGAGCACGGCTTCGACGACAAGTTCGGCGCACGTCCGATGGCGCGGCTGATCGCCGAGGAGGTCAAGAAGCCGCTGGCGGAGCAGATCCTGTTCGGCGCGCTCAAGGCCGGCGGCACCGCCACCGTCGACGTCAGCGAGGGGAAGATCGTTCTGCGCTACGAGTGAGGCTCAGGGGCCGGTGAGGATCAGGCGGGCGACCAGCGCGGCGAGCACCAGGAGGGCCATCGCCAGCATGACCCGCAGGAGGATCGCCTCGCCGTCGGGGCGCCCCTCGTCCTCGTCGTCGCGGGCCCCTGGATCGGGCCGCGGGAGGGCGAGGGCGACGACGATCGGCCGTGGGGGCGCAGGCTTCACCGACGGCGCTGCGGAGCCCGGATGGGGCTCCGCCGTGGTGGCCGGCGCTACCGTTGGTGGGGCTGGTTGCGCGGCGGGCACCGCGAGCGCCTCCGGGACCACCGGGGCCGTCTCGGCGATGGGAGCGCCGGCCGCCGCAAGCTCCTCCTCCACCACCAGATTCGACTCCGCAGCGGCCCACAGCGCCGCGGAGATCGTCGGCGCCGAGATCTCCGCCACCGCTGCCGCCGCCGACGGCAATCCGGGTGACTGTCGCGGCCCGGCGTCTGCCTTCGTCGCGGCCTCGGCGCCCGCCTCCACCGCCTCCGACTCCCCCGGCAGGAGCGCCAGGAGCTCCGCCAGCGCGGCCCGCATCTCCCCTGCGCTCTGGTAGCGCCGCAGCAGGTCCTTCTCCAGCGCACGCAGCACGAAGCGGTCGATCGCCTCCGCCGCCGCCAGCCAGGGGCGCGCCGTGCTGGGCGGGATCGGCGGGTCGCGCATCTGCGCCTGGACCACCGCGAACTTGTTCTTGATCGCGAACGGCGGATGGCCGCAGAGCATCGTGTAGGCGACGCACCCCGCGGCGTAGATGTCGCTCCGCGCGTCGACCACGCCGGCCGAAAGCTGCTCCGGCGACATGTACTCCGGCGTCCCCACCACCGTGCCGCGCCGGATGAGCTGCGCCAGCGCCGTCTCGCGCGCCACCCGCGTCTGCCCGAGGTCGAGCAGCTTCACCTGCGCCCCGCCGCCCTCCCGTCGCGCGAGGAACAGGTTCTCCGGCTTCAGGTTCTGGTGGACCAGCCCGACCCCGTGGGCCGCCTGGAGCGCCTCCAGCACCTCGCCGAGCACCGCCACCATCTCCTCGGGAGAGAAGTTGCCCCGCCGGAGCAGCGCGTGCGCCAGGTCCTGCCCGTCGAGCAGCTCCATCACCACGAACCACGCGCCATCGGTCTGCCCGAGATCGAGGATCTCGACCACATTCGGGTGGACCAGCTGCGCCGCCAGCCGCGCCTCCTTGCGGAACAGCTCGATGTTCTCGTGATCGAGGACGTAGCGCGGCGACAGCACCTTCAGCGCCACCGACTTCTTCAGGTGGGCGTGGTAGGCGACGTAGACCGTGCCGCTGGCGCCGCCACCGATCGTGCGCTCGATCCGGTAGCGCCGCTCGAGGAGCGTGCCCGGCGACAGCTCCTCCTCGACCGGCATCCTAGCCGCTGCCCCTGACCTGGTGGCTCATCGCGCCCGGATTGTAGCGAATCGCCAACCGGGGATGGGCGAATTCACCGCCGACGCCCCCCGCGCGAGAGCCGGGCCACCGCCTCGGTCAGCCCGTCGAGGGTGAGGCGGTACATCGGGAAGAGCTTGGCGATCGTGGCCGCGGTGCCGTGCCACGCCGTCTCGGGCTCGGGATTGAGCCACGCGCTGCGCTGGAAGTGGGATGCGACGTACTGCAACCAGGCCACGCCGGGAACATCGCCCCACTCGTCGTAGGTCCAGGTCCCACCGTCGGCGAACAGCTCCGACGGGTGCATCAGCGCGTCCCCGACGACGATCAGACGCCAGGTGGGATCGCACGCCTGCAGGAGCTCGGGCAGCGCGATCCCGCCGCGCAGCGCCGCCGTCGGATAGACGCGCCCGTAGAGGCAGTTGTGGAAGTGGAGGATCTTCAGCTCCTTGAAATGCGTCGCGCGCTTCGCCGCCGAGAAGAGGCGCGAGCACACCTCGGCGTGGGGATCCATCGAGCCGCCGACGTCGAGGAGCAGGAGCACCCGCACGTTCGAGCGGCGCGGCGCCTGGAGCTTCACCTCCAGCTCCCCGGCGTTCTTCGCCGTCGCGTCGATCGTCCCTGCGAGGTCGAGCTCGTCGGGGGCACCATCGCGGGCGAAGGCGCGGAGGCGGCGCAATGCCTGCTCGATCTGCCGGGTATCGAGGGTGACATCGCCGCGCAGATCGCGAAACCGCCGCTCCGTGGCCAGCCGCATCGCGCCCTGCCCGCCCCGCTCGCCCTCGCCGACGCGGATCCCGTTCGGGTGCTCGCCGCCGCGCCCGTGGGGTGAGGCGCCGCCCGTCCCGACCCACTTCTTCCCGCCGTCGTGGCGCTCGCGCTGCTCCAAAAGCCGCTGCTCGAGACGCCGCCGGGCCTCGACCAGATCGATCTTCTCCAGAAGCGCGCGCTCCTCATCGGTGAGCGGGCGCCTCGGCGCCGCGTCGCGCAGCCAGTCGAGCACCTCATCGGTGAGCCGGATCGCCTCCTCGGTGACGCCCTGGAAGTGGGTGGCGAAGGCGGCATCGAAGGCATCGAGATCCTGCTCGCGGTGGACCAGGAGCGCGCGCGCGATCTGGTAGAACCCGTCGAGGGAGGTGCCGTGGAGATCCCGATCGAGCGCCTGCGCGAGGGCGATCCCTTCCTGGGGCCCGACCTTCACGCCGCGCCGACGCAGCTCGTAGAGGAAGTCGACGAACACGTCAGCCTCGGTAGCGGCGCCCGCCCGCCTGCGCCTCGGCGTATGCCAGGAGGTCCTGCTCCCGCTTCAGGAGCGCCCCGAGGAACGGCACGCCGTCGTCGAGCTTCACGCTGGCGATCCCCGCCCGCTTGAGCGCGGCGATCCAGTCGATCAGCTCGCTGGTCGACGGGCGCTTGCGAAGGCCGGCGAGATCGCGCAGCGCGTAGAAGGCGGCGAGCGCCTGCTCGAGCAGCTTCGTCTCCAGCTGCGGATGGTGGACGCGCACGATGCGGGCCATCAATTCGCGGTCGGGGAACTCGATGAAGTGGAACACGCAGCGACGGAGAAAGGCATCGGGCAGCTCCTTCTCGGCGTTGGAGGTGATGAGCACCACGGGCCGCTCGCGGGCGATCACCTCGTCCTGCGTCTCCGAGACTGTGAAGCGCATCCGATCCAGCTCGTGGAGCAGATCGTTCGGAAACTCGAGGTCGGCCTTGTCGAC
>SHYY01000050.1 GCA_009692555.1 Myxococcales bacterium | reverse complement strand
TACAGCATCGCCCGGGGCTCCGCGATGGAGTGCAAGGCGATCGTGGATGCCTTTGCGGTCCTGCAACTCGCCTTGGAAGACACTCGGCGACAGGCCATGGAGTTGCTGACCCGCATCGTGGAGATGCTCACGCGCTTGTGCCGGAGAGCTGATCCCCCGCGCGAGAGTGCCCCTGAATCGACTACGACTACGACTACGACTACGACTACGACTCCGTGAGCGGAGGGACCCCCTTCTCCGTTAAGCACCCCGATGGCGCTCCGCGATTGACATCGATTTCCCTTCGCGCCAAGGTTCACCGCCTCGCAGGGTGAGGAGGAGCGCGCGATGAGCTACACGTTTCCGAGCGACGAGTGGGCGCAGGCCTTCAAGGATCAGGTCAACCAGAGTCCGGCCTATCGCACCGCCGCGGCGCAGTGGACCCACGGCGCGGTCGCGCTGGTGGTCAAGGCCGACCCGGCGCTCGGCCTCCCCGACGACGTGGGCCTGTTCCTCGATATCGATCGCGGCTCCTGCCAGGCCGCGCGCGTGGTGAGCCGGGAGGAGGCTGCCAAGGCGCCCTTCTGCATCAGCGGCGAGTACGCGCGCTGGAAGTCGGTGATGCGGCGCGAGCTCGACCCGATCAAGGGGATGATGCAGAAGAAGCTGGAGCTGAAGGGGCCGATGACGATCATCGTGAAGTTCGTCAATGCCTCGAAGGAGCTGGTCGAATGTTCGACCCGCGTGGACACGAAGTTTCTCGACGAGTGACCGGGCCACCGGGCAACCATGATGAGCGGCGCCACCGATTACCCCGCGGATCTCACCTTCAACTGGTTCCAGCCGACCCGGCTCAGCTTCGGCAACGGCGCGGTCAAGGACGCCGGGATCGAGCTCAAGCGCCTGGGCGTCGAGCGCGCGGTGATCGTCACCGACACGGTCCTGCGCGGTCGCACCGACGTGGTCGCCCGCGTCGAGAAGGCCCTCGGCGCGCGCCTCGCCGGGGTGTTTGACGGGGTGGTGGCCGACTCGCCCGCCGAGGTGATCGATCGCGGCGCCGCGCACGCCAGGGCGCTCGGTGCGGACGGGCTCTGCTCCGTCGGTGGCGGCAGCTCGATCGACACCGCGAAGGGCATGGCGATCGTGCTCACCGAGGGCGGATCGATCCGCGATCACCAGGGCTCGCAGCGGCTCACCCGTCGCCAGACCCCGCACCTCGCGATCCCGACCACCGCCGGCACGGGCAGCGAGGTCTCGATGTTCGCGGTGGTCCTCGACCTCGCGAATCAGCAGAAGATGCACTTCTCCGACGATCGGATCATCCCCGACGCGGCGATCCTCGACCCTGCGCTCACCGTCGGCATGCCGCGCGCGCTGACCGCCGCCACCGCGCTCGACGCGCTCACCCACGCCATCGAGGCTTGCCAGTCGATCGCCCGCAATCCGGTCTCCGACGCCGCGGCCCTGCACGCCATCCGGCTCGTCACCCGCTGGCTTCCGGTGGTGATGAGCGACGGGAGCGACCTCGTTGCGCGCGGCCAGCTCCTGCTCGCTGCGAACCTCGCCGGCCAGGCCTTCAATGGTTCGGGCGTGGGCCTGGTGCACGCGATGGCGCACGTGATCGGTGCCCGCCACCACCTCCACCACGGCACCGCCAACGCGATCTGCCTCCCGCACGTGATGCGCTTCAACGCGGACGAGCTCGCCCCGCAGCTCGCCGCGATCGCCAGCGCGATGGGGGCCGATGTGCGCGGGCTGACCGCTCAGGCTGCCGCCGCGGTGGCCGCCGATCGCGTCGCCGAGCTGATCGCCCAGGTCGGGCTGCCGACGCGCCTTCGCGATGCCGGGGTGCCGGAGGACGATCTCGCGGCCTGCGCCGACGGCTCGCTCTCCGACGGTGCGATCGTCTACAACGGCAAGTTCGCGGCCGACCAGGACCTCGTCCTTGCGGTCTACCGCGCGGCGTTCTAGGAACCCCAAGGACGGGAGCCCCATGGACTCGATCACCCTCGACCCCGGCGCCGACGACAACGGCCTCGCCGCGATGCTCTCCGGCCTGCTCAGCGAGAACCTCGCCGCCAGCGAAGCCAAGCGACGCGACTTCGAGGCGATTCGCACCCACTTCGGGGTGGTCGCCCCCGACGCCGAGGTGGCGGTGACGCTCGCCTTCGATCGCGGCCGCTGCACCGTCTACGACGGGTTGCGCCCCGAGGCCGAGGTGGTGATCACCGCCGACTCGGAGAAGATCCCGTCGCTGTCGTTGCTCCAGATCCGCTACGGCCTGCCCTGGGTCCTCGACGAGGCGGGCCGGCAGTTCGTGCGCGCGCTGCTCCGGCGGGAGATCAAGATCGCCGGGCTGGTCGACTTTCCGATCCCGCGCCCGCTCGACTCGCTCCGCCGCGCGCTCGATCTGGTCCGGCTGACGCGCGTGCTCTCGGTAGGGTAGGGTAGCCGCCGGATCTTGCCGCCGATCGACGGCGGCGGTATCGTCGGGCCATGTTGAGGCTCGCCAAGCTGGAAGGGTGCGGCAACGACTTCGTGGTGGTCGATCTTCGCGAGGGCGGGGCGGCCCATGGGGCGCATCCTTCGCCGAATGACGCCGCCGCAGCGGCCGCGCTGTGCGATCGCCGGTTCGGGGTCGGCGGCGATGGCGTCCTGGTGATCCTGCCCCCGTCGCTGCCCGGCGCGCTGGCGAGGATGCGCGTCCTCAACGCCGACGGCAGCGAGGCCGAGATGTGCGGCAACGGCATCCGCTGCGTCGCCAAGTACCTCTACGAGCGCGACTCGCGGCTGCGCCTCCCGGAGATCCCGATCGAGACCGGCGCGGGGATCCTCATCTGCGGCGTCACCGTCGACGCGCGGCGCCACGTCACCCACGTCTCGGTCGCGATGGGCCGCCCGCGGCTCGAGCGCGGCGAGATCCCGATGGACCACGGCCCCTCGACCGAGCGCGCGGTCGACGCCGAGATCAACCTGGACGGCCGCTCGTTCCGCTTCACCGCGGTCTCGATGGGCAACCCCCACGCGGTGGTGTTTGTCGACGGCAGCGAGCCCCTGCGGACCCTCGCCGAGCGCCATGGGAAGTCGCTGGAGCTCCACCCGTGGTTCCCGCGGAAGACCAACGCGGAGTTCGCGCGCCTCCGCTCACCGACGGAGATCGAGCTGGTGGTGTGGGAGCGCGGCTGCGGGATCACCCTCGCCTGCGGCACCGGCGCCTGCGCCACCGCGGTGGCCGCGTGCCTCACCGGTCGCGCGCGCGCGGGCAGCGAGATCGCGGTCGCGCTGCTCGGTGGCACGCTCCACATCACCGTCGCTGCCGACCTCTCCGGCGTCACCATGCGCGGCCCGGCCGACGAGGTGTTCGAGGGCGAGATCGAGCTCGCGGGGCTCCTGCAACGCACCGTGCGTCGGGGCGCGGGCTGAGCGTGGCCTCCGCGGTCATGATCCGGCGCGCCCGGCCCGGCGATGCGCTCGCCGTGCGGCGCCTGCTGAAGGATCTCGGCTACGCCGTCGAGTCGCGCTCCACCGACGAGACGGTCTCTCATGTGCTCAAGCACCCGGAGGCCGCGGTGTTCGTCGCCGCCGAGGGGCTGGAGGTGATCGGGTACGCGGCGCTCTCGGTGCGGCCGCAGATGCGGCTCGCCGGGCTGCTCGCCTCGATCGACGAGCTGGTGGTGACGCCAGCGCGCCGCGCCGCCGGGATCGGCACGCTGCTGCTCGACGCCGCGGTCGCCCACGCGCGCAATCTGCAGTGCCGGCGCATCGAGGTGATCCAGGGCCGCGTGCGCGAGAGCTACCTGCGCCGCTTCTACATCGCGCGGAGCTTCGTCGAGGTCGACTCGGCGGTGCTGCGGATCGATTTCTAGGAGCGTCGCGGGAGCCCGATGCGCGCGGTCGATGAGCTGTCGTTCGAGGAGCTGGTGGAGGAGCTTGCGCTGCTCAGCGACGGGAGCGGGGGCGATCCTGTGCGGGCGGTCCGGCTCGCGGGGATCGAGCGGCGGCTGCTCGCGCTGGTCGGGGGCGCCGCCTCGCACCACGAACGCCGCTCCTCGATCCGCATGCCGGGCGACCTGCCGATGCGGCTCCACATCGCCGTCGAGGGCCGCATGCGCGACCTCGGGGAGGGCGGCCTCCGGGTGACGTTGCCGGTGCCACCTCCCGATGACGAGCCGTTCGACGTGGAGCTCCTCCCCGGGCCCGGCCTGCCGCCGGGAGTCGACCCGCCGCGAGCGACCGCGGTGGTGGCCTGGAAGCGCGCGCTCTCCTACCGCGGCTACGACGTCGGGCTGCGCTTCGTATCGCAATCGGAGCGCCAGCGCCGCGACATCCGGCGGCTGGTGATCGAGCTCCTGCGCCGCCTCTCCCACCGTCGCTGAGTTCTACTTTCTGGTGAGACGGACGACCTTGGCGGACGCCCTGGCGACGCGCTCCCGGGTCAGCTTCTCTACCCGCTTCGCCAGCTCGTCGACGCGCGCCGCGAGCCGGCCGAGATCGTCGCTGGTCGCGACGTCGAGCTTCTGCCGCACCGTCCCGGTGGCCTGATCCCACGCCAGGCGCAGCCGCCGGGGCGCCTCCGCGACGCTCTCGCGGGCGCGCTTCTCGAGCGCCGAGACGCGGCGGTCGATCTCGCTCAGCCGATCCTTGGTGTGGCTCCAGGTGCCGCGGATCCGTTCGCTCAGGGCAGTTTCCATGGTCCGTTCTCCTTGGCTCGGGCACCGTCTGACGCGGCGCGTTATAACGCCCAATTTACGCAGCGCGTCAAATCTGTCAAGGGGGAGCCCCCCATCACACGCGATCGGCTCGATATCGCTCGCCTATTGTCCCCGTCACACCGACAAACAATTACACGAAATTACAGGTCGGTGACAATTGCCTATTGCCGGGGGCGTTACAACACCAGCGTCCGGCCGGCGTGCTGGAGATCGCCCTAAAATGATGCTCGAACAGGTCCTGATCACGCTCTACCTGGGGGTCCTCCTGACCCTCGCGCTGTACGGGTTCCACCGCTCGACGCTGGTGTACCTGTACTACCGCTACAAGCGGAACGTGCCGCAGCCGAAGGGGCACTTCAGCGAAGCCGAGCTGCCGACGGTGACGGTGCAGCTCCCGCTGTTCAACGAGATGTACGTCGCGCAGCGTCTGCTCGACGCGGTGGCGAATATCGACTGGCCACGCGACCGCTTCGAGATCCAGGTGCTCGACGACTCCACCGACGAGACGCAGGAGATCTGCCAGGCGAAGGTCGCCGAGATCGCCGCCACGGGAATCGACATCAAGTACATCCATCGCACCGATCGCACCGGCTTCAAGGCGGGCGCGCTCAAGCACGGCCTCTCCACCTCGCGCGGCGAATTCGTGCTGGTTTACGACGCCGATTTCCTCCCCGGCGCCAACATCCTCCACGAGACGGTCGACTTCTTCACCGACGAGAAGATCGGCATGGTGCAGGTCCGCTGGGGCCACGTGAACCGCGACTTCTCGCGCCTCACCCAGGTCCAGGCGCTGATGCTCGACGGGCACTTCGTCATCGAGCACACCGCGCGCAACCGCTCGGGACGCTTCTTCAACTTCAACGGCACGGCTGGCATCTGGCGACGCACGGCGATCGACGACGCCGGCGGCTGGTCGCACGACACGCTGACCGAGGACATGGATCTCTCCTACCGGGCGCAGCTGCGCGGCTGGAACTTCGTCTATCTCCCCGACGTGGTCTCCGACGCCGAGCTGCCGGTGGAGATGAACTCCTTCAAGTCGCAGCAGTTCCGCTGGGCCAAGGGATCGATCCAGGTGGCGAAGAAGCTGCTGCCGACGATCCTGCGCTCGGACGTGTCGTTCAACGTGAAGATGGAGGCCTTCTTCCACCTCACCAACAACTTCGCCTACCCGCTGCTCCTGCTGCTCTCGATGCTCTTGCTGCCGAACCTGCTGGTGCGGACGCGGCACGGCTGGCGCGAAGTGGTGCTGATCGATCTCCCGCTCTTCTTCGGCACCACGCTCTCGATCGCGTCGTTCTACATCACGTCGCAGCGCGAGATCGACAAGGACGGATGGCCGCGGATGTTGAAGCGGCTGCCGCTGGTGATGTCGCTCGGCATCGGCCTCTGCATCAACCAGACGCGCGCGGTGGTCGAGGCGCTGTTCGTGCGCAGCTCGGGGGAGTTCGTCCGCACACCCAAGCACGGCGTCGGAAAGCTCTTCGAGTCGTGGTCGGCCAAGAAGTACCGCGCATCGAGGACGATCATCCCGCTGGTCGAGGTGTTCTTCGCGGCCTACTTTGCCCTCGCGCTCGTCCTCGCCGCCTTCGGTGGGCACTGGGTCTCGATGCCCTTCCTCGCGCTGTTCTGCCTCGGCTTCGGCTACGTCGGCGTCCTCTCGCTGCACCAGTCGCGCTAGCGAACCAGCGGCTCCTTCCCGAGCGCGGGCAGCGTGACGCAGAACCGGGCGCCGCCGCCGTCCACCGCGAGCGGGACGATCCGCCCGCCCAGCTCCTCCACGATCCGCTTCGAGATCGCCAGCCCGAGGCCGGTGCCGCCGCTCGGCTTGGTGGTGAAGAATGGATCGAACAGGCGGTCCATCACCACGGGCGCGATGCCGGGCCCGTTGTCCTCGATCTCCAGGCGCACCGTCTCCCCGTCGCTGTCGAGGCGGATCCGGATCAGGTTCTGGTCGCGCGGACGCTCCGGCAGCGCCTCGATCGCGTTGACGAGCAGGTTGAGCACCACCTGGCCGATCTTGTGCCGCGGCGCGAACACCGGCGGCACCGGGCGGGTGTCGAGGACCAGGTCGCAGCGGCGGCGGAGGTCGCCCTGCACGCTGCGCAGGCTCATCCGCAGCGCGTCACCGAGGTCGATCGCCTCCGGCGCCTCGGTCTGGCGCACCGTGATCTCGACGCTCTGCGCCACCCCTTTGATCCGCTCCGCGCCGACGAGCGCGTCGGTGATCTGCTCGTCCATCTCGTCGAGCTGTGCGCGCAGATCCTCGGGATCGATCCGCCCGGCGGCGATCTGCGCCGCGAGATCGCGCGTCGCCGCGCGCAGCGCCTGGAGGTTGCCGGTGACAAACCCCAGCGGGTTGCGCAGCTCGTGGCCGAGCGAGGCCGCGATCACCCCGAGGGCGTAGACGCGCTCGGTCTGGACCAGGCGTCGCTCGCTCTCGCGGAGGCGCATCGTCAGGTGGTAGAGGTCGAGCGCCTCGCGCACCGTCGCCATCATCTCGCCCCCGCCCCACGGTTTGCGCAGGTAGCGCCGCACCTGTCCGCGGTTGATCGCGTCGATCGCAGCGTTCAGGTCCGAGAAGGCGGTGACGAGCAGGCGGATCGTGTCCGGGAACTCCAGCCGCACCGCATCCGCGAGATCGACCCCGCTCATCCCGGGCATGCGCTGGTCGGTGAGCAGCACGCCCACCTCCTTTTGCCGCATCAGCGCCAGCGCCTCCAGGCCGCCGCGCGCGGTCAGTACCGGCAGGTCGCGCCCGACCGCCGCCTCGAACACCGTCAGATTGGCCTCGTCGTCGTCGACGTACAGCGCGCTCGCCACGATCACACCTCCGCTGGCAACTCCACCGCGAACTCGGCTCCCCCGGCCCCGATCCGATCGAGCCGCAGGTCGCCCCCGTACTGCACCACCATCCGTCGTGAAAGGTAAAGCCCGAGACCGGTGCCCTCGCCCGGCTGCCTGGTGGTGAAGAACGGATCGAAGATCCGCGGCGCCACCTCCGGTGACACCCCCGAGCCGTCGTCGGCGATCCGGACGACCACCTTGCCCTCCGCCTCGGTGACCCGGATCTCGATCCGCTTCGCCGCGGCGCGCAGCGCGTTGTCGAGGAGGTTCAGGAACACCTGGTTCAGCTCCCCCGCCGGAGCGAGCACGCGCCGCTCGGTCTCGTAGGAGCGCTGCACCGCGACATCGCCGGTGCGGTACTCGAGCAGCCGCAGCGTCGCGTCGATTCCCGCTCGCACGTCGCACGGCGCCACCTGGCCCGCTTCGGCCGGCCGGACCTGCTCGTCGAGCGCGGAGGTGATCGCGTCGATCCGCCATCCGGCGTCGGCGATCACCAGGAGCAGCTTGCGCGTCATCCCCTCGGACGGCTCGCGGAGGAGCACGTCGGCCGCGTTGACGATCGCGTTCACCGGGTTCCGCACCTCGTGCGCCACGCCGGCGGCGAGGGTGCCGATCGCCGCCATCCGCGACTGCGCCACCACCTGGAGCCCGAGGGCGCGGAGCCTTAGCTGGGCCTGCACGCGCGCCACCAGGACCCGGGTGTGGAACGGCTTGGTCACGTAGTCGTCGGCGCCGTGCACGTAGCCCTCGAGCGCGGCGTCCGACCCCACTCGCGCGGTCAGGAGGATCACCGGGATCGCGCGCAGCGACGGGTCCTCCTTGATCGTCCGGCACAGCTCGGTGCCGGTCATCCCCGGCATCATCACGTCGGAGAGGACGAGATCGGGCCGCTCGCGCCGCACCGCCTCGAGCGCCGCCAGGCCGTCGGCCGCGGTGACGACGTCGAAGCTTCGCTCGAGGATCTGGCGGATGAAGGCGCACAGCTCCTCCTGGTCCTCCGCCACCACGATGCGCGGTCGATGGCCGCCGCCCGCGTTGTCCCGCAGCTCGTCGAAGAGCTGGATCTCGGGCCTGCTCACCGTCGGTGAGGGGCCGGCGTCGAAGATCGCGCGATCGCCCGCGCGGCGCCCCTCGTGGCGATCGGTCGCCGCCTGCCGCCGCTCCACCGCCTCGGGCCGGAAGTGCGCCCGACCGGGGGGCAGCCAGAGCCGAAAGGCGGTGCCCTTGCCGAGCTCGCTCTCGACGGTGATCCGGCCTCCGTGGAGATCGATCAGCTCCTTGGCGAGCGCGAGCCCGATCCCCGCGCCGCCGTGGCGCCGGCGCGCCGATCCCTCGACCTGGTAGAAGCGCTCGAAGATCCGTGGGAGCTCTTCCACGGCGATCCCGGGGCCGGTGTCCTCGACGACCAGGCCCACTCCCTCGCCGTGCCGTTCGACCCGCACCCGGATCGCGCCGCCGGCCGGGGTGAACTTGAGCGCGTTGCCGATCAGGTTGGTGATCACCATCTCCAGGCGGTGCGGATCGCCGAACACCGGGGCCGCGGGGCCTTCGCCGGAGAGGGTGAGACCAACCGACTTCACCTCCGCCGCGGGCCGGAAGGCCTCCACCACCTGCTCGGTGAGCGCGTGCAGGTCGACCACGCCGACGTTGAGCCGGAGGCCGCCCACCTCGAGTCGCGCGAGATCCAGGAGATCATCGATCAGGCGGAGCAGCCGCTCGGCGTTGCGCCTCACCACCTCGAGTCGGCCGCGGTTTTGGGGGTTCTCCGCGCTCCCGATCAGCTCGTCGACCGGGGCGAGGATCAGCGTCAGCGGCGTGCGCAGCTCGTGGGAGATGTTGGCGAAGAACTCGTTCTTCACCCGGTCGAGCTCCTTCAGCCGGTCGAGCGCCGCGCCGAGCTCGCCGGTCATGCGGGTCAGCTTCCCCTGCGCGTCGTACTGGCGGTGCGCCAGGCTGTAGCGGCGGGCGTTCGACCACACCGCGATCACCGACGTCAGCGACAGGAAGTAGAGGTTGTTGAAGAACGGCCCGATGCTGACCGGGCGATGGGTGAGCAGGCTCGGCACCAGCCACAGCCCGACGATCATCCCGCAGATGATCATCGTCTCGCGGCCGCGCCAGGTGAACACCAGGCCCATCCCGAGGATGCACAGGTTGAGGCCGGCGTAGTAGGGCGAGGCGTGCCCCTCCAGGCGCTCGACCATCACCTCGAGGATCGCCGCGCACACGAACGCCGGCGCCGCACCGACGAGGAACGCGTGCGCGCGCGCCCAGCCCGCGTAGGTGAGAAAGAGCAGCAGCAGGGAGATCGCCGAGCAGCCGAGTCGCAGGATGAGGAACTCGCCCACCACCTCGGGGTGGGTCAGCCAGTCGAGCGCCACGCCGGCCGGCATCAGCACAGCGACGAGGATGCAGGCCAGACGGGCCGCGGAGACGTTCCGCTCCGCCACCTCCGCCTCGAACGCCCCCCGCGTCGTCCCGTCGCCCAGGAAAGGCGCGGTCATCTCATCGCCGGATGAGGACGAAGTAGTTGATCCCGAGCGCCTCGGCGTCGACCACCACCGATGAGGGCGCGGGGTTGAGCGATCCACCGAGTGCGCGCAGAGCATCGGGCGCGCGGTGGATCAGGAACCAGTCGCTGAAGTACTCCATCGCGTAGCGCGAGGGGTTGTGGAGGGCGACGTTGCCGATCGCCAGCAGCCCGCGCGGCACGAGCGCGTCGTAGAGCGCCCGGAGCAGCGCGCCGAAGCTGCGGTCGTTGAGATAGTCGAACAGCCCGGCGCTGTAGATCAGCTCGCGCTCGCCGAGGGTGCGTGACAGTCGCTGCGCGGTCAGCAGGCGGCGGATCGATTCCCGGATGAACTTCACCCGCGCCCCGGTCCGGCGGGCGAGCGGCGCGAGCGTTCGCTCGCAGTACTCGATCGAGCGCTCCTCCTGGTCGATCAGCGCCACGTCGAGGCGCGGCCCGAGCTCCGGCGAGCGCTCGAGCAGCGTCGCGATCTCCCGGGCCGGCCCGCATCCGATGCTCGCCACACCGACCCGCGCGCGGTCGGAGTGGGCGATGCAGGAGCGGATCTTCTCGCCGAGGTAGTCGATGCGATTGATGTTGGCGCGCGCGGCACCCTCCTGGGTCGCCCACACGTTCAGGGCCCTGCCGAACAGCGTCTCGCCCTCCGCGTGCTCGCGGTAGAGCATGTTCATCATCTCGTAGTCGCCCGCGTAGCCGAGCGGCTTGTCGTAGGCCCGCCGCATGAACGGCGAGTGCGCGAACAGCGGCGCGAGGTGGCCGCGGCAGAACGCGCGGTAGGCGGCGTGCTGCTCCTCGCGCAGCCCCTGGACGTGCGTCGCCAGCTCGGCCCCCGCGGTGTTCATCCGCGCCACCAGGTGGGGGGCCACCTCGTCGAGGTATTGCTGCAGCGTCTGCCGCTTCTTCTGCAGGTCCTCGGTCTCGATCGCGCGCTCCTCACCGGCCAGGAAGTCGCGTGTTCCCTCGAGATACGACCGCAGATCGGCCACCCACGCCTTGAACGGGGGCGCGATGGCGGGATACCGCGCCACCTGCTGGGCCCCTTGCCACCGCTCGGCGAAGCCCTGGCGTGTGCCGCGCCGGTACAGCTCACCGAGGTCGATCCCCTCCGAGTCGAGCTCCACCCCGACGATCAGGTTCGGGCCCCGCTCGGTCACACGGCGCACGATCGCGCTGCCTTCGAACAGCACGCCCCCGGTGCACTGGACGGTCAGCTTCTCCAGCCGATCGCCGCCCATCACCATCTGGGCCCGCGCGGTGCCCCCGGGGATCACCAGCGCCATGCCGTGGAGCGATAGATCCTCGACGCTCGCGTTGAGAATCCCGAAGCTCGCGTGAAGCCCGGTGGCCGCCACGTCGCCGAGCTTCAGGTCCTCGACACGGATCCGTCGCGCACGCAGTCTCTGGGACCGCGTCTCCCGGACCGCCGGCGGGGTCATCACCGGGCCTCTTTTCGGAGTCCCCGCTCTGAAAGTATCTGGAGGAGCGCCGCCGGATCGAGCGGCTTTTGCAGCACCGCCACCGCCCCGGCGCGCTTGAAGCCGGCCTCGATCTCCGACGAGGAGTAGCCGGTGAGCGCGACGACCATGATGTGCGCGGTCTCCGGCCCCGAGCGCAGGAGGCCGCACACCTCGATCCCGTCCATTCCCGGCATCATCGCGTCGAGCACCACCGCGTCGGCATGGAAGGTCCCCACCTTGAGCAGCGCGTCTGCGGCGCTCTCGGCGGTCTCGACGACCAGCCAGGGCGCAGCCCGCTTGAGCTGGCGCCGGGCGGTGCGCAGGAAGACCGTCTCGTCGTCGATGATCAGCAGCCGCGCGACGCCGACCAGCTCCCGCGGCACCGGCATCTGGTGATGTCGCAGGAACTGCACCAGCGCGGCCCGCTCGACGCGGCGATGGCCGCCGGGTGTGCGGAAGGCGGGCAGGAGCCTCTTGTCGATCCATGAGAGCACCGTCGACGGGCTGACCGAGATGAGGTCGGCGATCTGGTGCGAAGTGAGGTAGGAGGGCTCCGCAGAAATCATAGGTTCAACAGTAAGTAGACCCTGTTGGCACCGTCAAGTAAATTTGTAGTTTCCCCAGCTTTTAGCAAGAAAATCGAAAAAAAAGGCCGGCGCCGTTTCCAGCGCCGGCCGGACAACAAAACCCCCGCCCTGGCCGTGGGCCGAGACGTTTGAACCCCTACATCCGTAGGTGGGCTCCACAAATGACCGCTATGGGCTTCCCGACTAGCGGGCATGCTCGCCACGGCCAGGGGCGGATCCCGGGTTCATTCATCGTAGGGAAAAAACGGTCTCACCTCACGGGCCCGACAGTCGGGTTTCGCAGTTGAAGGTACGCCGCGACCGACGGTCCGTCAACCGGTGCGAACCGGTGGTGCGCCGCGCCACTCGCCGCCCAGGCCACCCTGGTGCGCCTCCGATTTTCCGGTGTGCGCGAGCAGATCGAGCTTGCCGAGGACGGCGTCGCCGCGGTGCTCCACCGGCGGCGCGTGGATCCCGGTGTCCATCCGGATCGCGTCGCACGGGCAGGCCTCGACGCACAGCCCGCACACCACGCAGCGCAGCTCGTCGATCTCGAAGATCGCCGGTCGCTTCTCCGCGCCGTTGCCGGTCTCCTCGGCCACGATCGTGATGCAGTGGGCCGGGCACGCCGTCGGGCAGCACATGCAGGCCACGCAGCGCACCGAGCCGTCGTCGCGCGTCATCAGGCGGTGCAGCCCGCGGTAGCGCTTCGGGTAGACGGCGCGCTCCTCGGGGTACTGCACGGTGACGATGTGCTTCTTGCCGAACAGGTTCTCGAAGAAGTGGCGCATCGTCACACCGAGCCCCTTCACCACCGCCGAGACGTACATGTCCTGCGCGATCCCCGACGGGCGCGCGACGACCTTCACTCCGATGGCCAAGCTATTTCCCTCCCGTCGGCATCAGCGCCAGCACGACGGCGGCGGTGATGAGGATGTTGGCGATCGACAGCGGCAACAGCTGTTTCCAGCCGAGCCGCATCAGCTGGTCGGGACGGAACCGCGGCAGCGTCCAGCGGATCATCAGCTGGAACCAGCACAGCACAAACGTCTTGAAGGCGAACACCACGAACCCGAGCGACGCCACCAGCCAGTGCGGCATCGCGGTGCCGAGGAAGCCGCCCGCGTGCAGCCCCGGAAGCTGCCACCCTCCGAAGAACACGGTCGCCACCACCGCGGCGGTGAAGATCACCTCCATGAACTCGGCGAGGAAGAACATCCCGAAGCGCATCCCCGAGTACTCGACGAAGTAGCCGATCAGCTCGGGCTCCCCCTCGGGGAGATCGAACGGAGTGCGCTTGGTCTCGGCGATCGCAGCGACGAAGAACAGGATGAAGCCGAGCGGCTGGGTGACGATCCCCCAGTGCAGCGGATTCGATCCCTGCGCCATCACGATCGTCGCCGGCTCGAGCGATCCGTAGACCAGGAAGGCCCCAAGGATCGCCATCCCCATCGTCACCTCGTACGACATCATCTGCGACGAGGCGCGCAGGCCGCCGAGCAGCGAGAACTTGTTGTAGGAGGCCCACCCGGCGAGCGTGGTCCCGTAGACCGCCAGCGACGCGATCGCGAAGTAGAACAGCAGGCCGACCTCGAGGTGGACCACCTGGAAGCGCGCGCCCGTCTCCAGACATGTGGCGAGCGTCTCGTCGGTGAGCGTCTCCGAGAGCCGGCCCGGGCAGACTCCGCCGCCCCACGGGATGATCGCGAAGGTGATCAGCACCGGGGCGATCGCCAGCACCGGGGCGAGCCCGAACAGGAACTTGTTCGCCTTGGCCGGGACGAAGTCCTCCTTGAACAGCATCTTGAGCGCGTCGGCGACGAAGTGCATCAGGCCGAAGGCGCGCACTCCCCCGACGCTGGCGCGGTTCGGGCCGATGCGATCCTGCATCAGCGCCGACTGCTTGCGCTCCATCCAGGTCAACACCGACGCCAGCGGCAGCACGAAGCCGAGAAGAATGAACGCGGTCTTGATCAGGGCGCCATACCAGGCGTTCGGATCGCCGCCGAGCGCGGGGATCACCCAGCCGAAGATCAGCGTGGCGACGAGGCCCAGCACGAAGAAGAGGGCCAGCGGGATGACGATGACGAGCGCGCCCAAGATCGTGTCAGCCTCGAGAGTTGGCGAAGCGGAGCTGCACCAGCGGCTGCGGCCGCCCCCACTCGGCGCCGGCCATCTCCGGCACCTTGGACTTCATCTCATTGAACAGCGCGCGCACGTTCGGTTCGTCCACCGACACGCCCAGCCGGCGCGCGATCGCCGCGGTCAGCTCCCAGTGCGGCTTCGCGCCTCCCGGAGCGTCGAGGGCGCGCCGGATCCGCTGCACCAGCCCCTGCACGTTGGTGAAGGTGCCATCGACCTCCGCCCACATCGCCGCCGGGAGGACCACGTCGGCGCCCGCGGTCAGCTCGTCCTCGTGGGACGCCTGGACGATCATCTCGATATCGTCGAGCGCGGCGAAGGCCTCCTCGGAGAGCGGGAGATCCTCGCCGATCGCCCACACCAGCGACAGCTCGCCATTCTGGAGCGCCCGCTCCAGCTCCGGAATGCCGCCCGCCGCCGCACGGCCGAAGATCTTCGCACCGGCCGAGTTCGGGTTGACGTCGGCGGAGCGCAGGATCTCGTCGACGCGATCCGGCACCGCCGGTCGTCCGGCGATGAACACCCGCGCGCTCAGCACATCGATCGCCACCCGCGCCGCGAGGTAGAGGTCCTCGTTGGTCGCCTGCGCGCCCAGGACCACAGCGACGGTGCCGCCCTCCTGTCGCACCTGCTCGATCCGCTCGGCCGCGTAGTTGATCGCCTTCTCCAGCGGCGCCGGATCGTCGCCCAGCCGTGCACCAACGACGCGGTCACGGGTCAGCTCCTTGTAGGTGAGGCGCCCCTCGTCGCACATCCAGAACTTGTTGATGTCGGGGTTCGGCCGCGGCACGAGCCGCCACGCCTGCCCCTGCGCGTGATGGATCTCCACGTTGCACCCGGTGGCGCAGCCCGGGCACACCGACGGCACCGTGTAGAGCTCCCACGCACGCATCTTGAAGCGGAAGTCCTTCGAGGTGAGCGCACCGACGGGGCAGACGTCGACGGTGTTGAGCGAGTAGGGGTTGTCGAGCACCTGGCCGGGCGCGGTGGTGAGGATCTCGTGGTCGCCGCGAAAGGCCATCGTGAGCTGGTGCTGGTGCGCCACCTCGTCGCACACCCGGATGCAGCGCGTGCACAGGATGCAGCGCTCCGCGTCGAGGACGATGGTCGGCCCGAGGTCGACCACCTTCGGCTTGTGGACCTTGTTGACGTCGCTGCGCGAGGGGTGGCCGTCCCACTCCATGTACAGCTTCTGGAGCGTGCACTCGCCCGCCTTGTCGCAGATCGGGCAGTCGACCGGGTGATTGACGAGGGTGAACTCCAGCATCTGCCGGCGCGCGGTGAGCACCCGCTCCGAGGCGGTGATCACAACCATGTTGTCCGCCACCGGCGTGTAGCACGACGGCACCAGCTTCGGCTGGCCCGCCACCTCGACCAGGCACTGCCGGCACACCGCGGGCGACGACAGCCCCGGGTGGTAGCAGAAGTAGCTGATGTCGGTGCCCTGTGCGCGCGCCGCCTCGAGGACATTGGTCCCCTTTTGCACGGTCACCTGGCGCCCATCGATCGTGAGCGTCACCGTCGCTGGCGCGGCCGGCAGCTGGGTTTCGGGCGGCGTCATCGGTCCATCTCTCCGCCGATCATGTTCATCATTCCGAAGGTCGGCACGATGTCGGCGATGCACATCCCCTTGATCAGCTCCGGCAGCGCCTGGACGATCGCGAAGCAGGGCGGGCGCACGCGGCAGCGGTAGGGGCGCCCCGTGCCGTCGGAGACGATGTAGAAGCCGAGCTCTCCGTTGCCACCCTCGGTGTAGGAGTAGACCTCGCCCGCCGGGACCTTGATTCCGTCGACGATGATCTTGAAGTGATTGATCATCCCCTCGATGGTGTTGTAGGTCTCGCCGCGCGGGGGCAGGACGACGCGCGGATCGTCGATCACGATCGGCCCGGGGGCGATCTGGAGCAGCGCCTGCTCGAGGATGCGGAGGCTCTGCTCGATCTCCTCCATCCGGCAGGCGAAGCGATCGTAGTTGTCGCCGGTGGAGCCGATCGGGACATCGAAGTCGAAGCGATCGTAGAGGCAGTAGGGGTGATCCTTGCGGACGTCGTAGGCCACGCCCGTCGAGCGCAGCGCCGGGCCGGTCCACCCCCAGGCGATCGCGTCGGCGGCGGAGATGATCCCGACGCCGTCCATGCGATCGCGGAAGATCCGGTTCTGCACCAGCAGCTGCGAGACCTCGACAGCGACGGTGCGCACCTTCGCGATCATCGCGGTGAGCTTGCCCGGGAAGTCCTCCGGCAGGTCGGCGAACACCCCGCCGACGCGCACGTACGAGTGGGTCAGTCGGGCGCCGGAGATCTCCTCCAGCAGCTCCCATATCCACTCGCGCGCCTTCATGTTGTGGAAGAACAGCGAGAGCGCGCCGAGCTCCATCGCGCCCGCCCCGGTGCAGGTCAGGTGATCGGCCACCCGCGCCATCTCACCGACGATGACGCGGATGTACTGCGCGCGCTCCGGGATGCGTGAGGTGATCCCGCAAAGCTTCTCCACCGCCATCGCGTAGCCGACGTTGTTCAGCATCGGCGAGACGTAATTCAGGCGATCGGTGTAGGGAAAAACCTGGGTCCAGGTGGCGTGCTCCGACTCCTTCTCGAAGCAGCGGTGCAGGAAGCCGATCTGGACGTCGCCCTCCTTGATCGTCTCGCCCTCGACGGTGAGGACGATCCGCACCGTGCCGTGCATCGCGGGGTGCGACGGCCCCATGTTGATCGTCATCGGCTCGGTCGGGAGATCGTCCTCGGCGTCGAAGTGGGAGGCGAGGGGCACCCCCAGCACCACCTTCTTGCCCACGCTCGGGTTGACCTGGCTCATGTGAAATCGCGGCGGACGAGCGGCTGCCGCTTCTCCTTCGGGTAGTCCTTGCGCATCGGGTGCCCGATGAACTCGTCGTACATCAGGATCCGTCGCAGGTCCGGGTGGCCGCGGAACTTCACCCCGAACATGTCCCACGCCTCGCGCTCGAACCAGTTGGCGCCCTTCCACACCGAGGTGATGCTATCGATCTCGGGGTTCTCGCCGCTGGGCCCGTCGTCGACGGCGGCCTTCAGCCGGACGCGCCTGCCGGTGGCGATCGAGCGGAGGTGATAGACCACCCAGTAGCGTTCGGCAGGAGAGCCACTCTTCTCCGGGAGGCCGATCGTGTCGACGCAGGTGAGGTCGATCATCTGCGCCATCTCGAGCCCCGGCTCGTCGCGCAGGAAGGTGCAGATCGCGACGATCTGCGCCGGATCGACGATCGCCGTGTCGTCGCCCGCCAGATCGTGGGTGGCGCGGATCGCGTCGCCGAAGCGCTCCTTCAATTTGCCGAGGACGAGGGCGCTCATGGAAGGACGGGCAGCTTGCCCTTGGCCGCGCGGGTGGCGTCGTGCTCGCGCCTTTCGCGCTGCGGAACGAAGCCGGTGCGGTCGGCGATTTTCTGTTGCAACATCGTCAGCCCGTCGAGCACCTGCTCCGGGCGCGGCGGGCAGCCGGGGATGTAGACGTCGACGGGAATCACCTGATCGCACCCCGGCATCGCCGAGTAGTTCTGGTAGAAGCCGCCCGTCGAGGCGCACACGCCGAAGGCCATCACCCACTTCGGCTCGCACATCTGCTCCCAGATCCGGCGCAGGATCGGCCCCTGTTTCTCGGTGATCGTACCGACGACGATCAGGAGATCGGCCTGGCGCGGCGAGAAGCGCGGAAACTCCGCTCCGAAGCGCGCCACGTCGTACTTCGGCGCGCTCAGCGCCATGAACTCCATCCCGCAGCAGGCGGTGACGAAGGGGTACGAAAACAGCGAGTACTTGCGCGCCCAGTTGAGCGCGTCCTGCAGCTTCGTGCTGTAGAATTCGAGCGCCATCTAACCCCAACCTATGGCTTTCTTGCGCCAGGCGTAGGCCAGCGCAACGACCAGGACGGTGAGGAACACCAGCATCTCGGCGAACCCGAAGAAGCTGATCTCCGCCCCGCAGACGCCACCTGCGTACTCCCCCGCACAGGACAGCTTGCGGAACAGCACCGCCCACGGATAGAGGAACGCGGTCTCGATATCGAACACCAGGAAGAGGATCGCCACCTGGTAGAACTTCACCGAGAAGCGCACCCGCGGCGACCCGATCGGCTCCGATCCGCACTCGAAGGGCGCCAGCTTCTCGGCCGAGAGGTGCTTCGGCCCGAGGGTCATCGCCGCGAGGAGGAAGACACAGGCGAAGCCGACACCGAACAGGACAGCGATCAGGGCGGGTGTGTAGTCGACAGCCATGGCGGCGGAAGAAGTGCGCGGAGTATAGGAAGGGCGATCGCGGGTGTCAACGCAGACGGCGAGCGCGAGAACCCACGCTGCCCGCTCGGTCAGTCGGCGGTGAGCCTTGCGGTGATCCGCCGGTCCATCTCGCCCGCCGGGATCCCGATCGCGCTGCCGACGCTGTGCAGGTAGACGCGCTCCTCCTCGACTACCTTGCCGTCGACGCACGCGGCGTCGAGGAGCAGCTTGAGGGCCTCCTGCTTCGGCCCCTCCGGCAGCGCGGCCATCGCCGCCGCGGCCTCGCTCCCGTCGACGATCGGGAAGATCGTGTTGCGCTCGGAGATCGGGATGCCGAAGCTCACCAGCATCCGATCGATGAAGGCGTCCTCCCGGGGATCGAGATCCTCATCGGTGACCACGATCCCGGCGACGAGCCGGCAGATATTGAGGCGGAGATCGGCGTCCACGGGGGCCTCCTTGGGGCGGGTAGAGGGAGGATCCTAGCGGCGGGGAAGGCCGAGGTAAAGCGGGCCCTGGGATGGCTGGTTCCAGTTCCGGTTCCTTTCACTGCTTGCGCCAGAAGCGTCGCGCCTCCTCGATGTCCTGGCGGCAGCGTTCGCAGTAGTCGTCGAGGTAGCGGAACGTCAGGCCGGTGCGATAGAGGCCGTAGACGATCGACCGCGCCGAGGGAAGGGTGACCGGGCAGTCGGGCCGGACGCAGTGCGGGCCGCCCGCGAACGAGGGGTAGCCCGCGTAGAAGGTGTGCTCGGGGTTGCTCGAGAGGCCGAGCAGGTGCCCGTACTCGTGGACCAGCGTCTGCTGCTCGAGGTGGCGCTCGGTCAGCCAGAGAAAGCGCAGGCGGTGGTGGACGTCCTGGTTGATGTCGATGAAATGAACGTCCCGCGGCCGGCCCGCACAGTAGATCCGACGCGTCCAGGCCTGTCCGAAGTGGTCGAGCTGATCCCCGACGTAGCGCACGAACACGTAGCTGGTTCGCGGATCCATCAGCGCCGGGCACATCGACGCCTCGTGGATTCCTCGCTGCGTTCCCGCCTCTCCCGCTTCACCCGCGCGCACCCAGGACGCCGGCCGCTGGCCGTAGCGCGCCGCGACGCTCGCCAGGTGATCGAGCGCCGCAGAATCGGCCGGTGCGCCCTGGACCCAATCCACGACAATCAGGATCCGATCGCTCTCCTCGCGGAGCAGGAGCTCGCGAGTGAGCTCCCAGGGCGCCGCCCTCGGGTGGCCCGGCGGCATCGGCGTCGTCGCCCGGCTGAGCATCCCAGCGCACCCCGAGGACAGCAGTGATGCCGCGAGGAGCAGCAGGATCACGCCGCCCCGGCTCGCCTTGTCGCCCAAGCCGTGGAACGTATCACGCTCCTTGATCGCCCTCTTTCTGGCGACTACGATCGAGCCGATGGACGCACCGATCGGATGAGCGTCCGCCTGCGAACACTCCTTGTTCTCGCCTCTGCCCTCGCGGGCTGCCGCGCGCCCGATCCGCCGCTCTCGCCCGGTATCCACTTCACGGAGATCACCTCCTCCACCGTCGGTGACTATGCGCATACGGTGTGGGGCGAGCTCGATCGGATCGGCCTTGGCCGCGGCACC
This sequence comes from Myxococcales bacterium, assembly GCA_009692555.1. Classification (GTDB taxonomy): domain Bacteria; phylum Myxococcota_A; class Polyangia; order Palsa-1104; family SHYY01; genus SHYY01. The sequence continues at coordinate 14,577 of SHYY01000050.1, read as the reverse complement.
GGGGCCGCGCTGGCCGACTTCGACGGCGACGGGCGACTCGACCTCCTCCTCGGCGGCCGCCTGCCCGTGCTGCTCCACAACGACGGCGATCTGCGCTTCCATGCGCTCCCGCAGGGCGCGCTCGCCGGCAAGCCCGCCCTCGCCGTCGCGACCGGCGATCTCGATGGCGACCGGGACCCCGACCTCGTCCTGACCGGTTCCGACGGCCAGCTCTGGCTGCTCGAGAATCGCGCCGGCACCCTCGTCGACGCGCGCGCGCCGGCCGGGATCACGTCGCTCGCGCCCTACTTCGCACCGTCGGTGCTGGTGGCCGATCTCGATCGCGATGGCCGCGCCGATCTGTACCTCGCGGTGATGGGCGATCCCCGCCGCGCCGAGGAGCCCGGCTTCGATCCGGCGAACCTTCTCCTCCGCGGCGATGGCGCGCTGGGATTCAGCGGCGGCCTGGCCCAGCACGGCGGCGGGCGCGGCGGCTTCACCTGGACCGCGGTCGCCTTCGCCCAGCCCGCGGCGGTCGCCCCGAACTCGCCGCTGACGCTGGTCGATCTCAACGACACCTTCACCAACCCCACCGACGCCGCCGGCCTCCCCGGCACCGTCGGCGACCGCGCGATCGAAGGCGGCGTCGACCGCACCCTGGCGCTCGGGTTGGCCGGCCGTCACTCCTCGATGGGCGGCGCGGTAGGCGACGTCGACGGGGACGGCGCGCTCGATCTCTTCACCACCGACTTCGGGGTCGCCCGGCTGTTCGTTCGCCGCGGGGAGCGCTTCGTCGACGAGGCCGCCGCGCGCGGGGTCTCGCTCCGCACCGACGGTGGGCTGCCGTGGGTCTACTGGGGCGCCCGCCTCGCCGACCTCGACCGCGACGGTGATCTCGACCTGCTGGTCCAGGGCGCCCGCGTCTGTCCGCTGGAGGACGAGTGCCAGGCGGAGAAGCGGCAGGGCACGCGCCTGCTGGAGAACGATGGCAGCGGCGGCTTCCGTCCGACCGCACACGACGCCGAGTTCCTGCACGATGGCGTCCCCACCTTCGGCCGCGCTCTTCTCACCGGCGACCTTGACGGCGACGGCGACGACGATCTCCTGGCCTGCCCGTTCGTCGACCGCTTCCGGCTTTTTCGCAATGACAGCGTCGGCCCCCCGTCGCTGCGGGTTCGCCTGCGCGGCACCGCCTCGGGGCCCGACGCCGACTTCGCGCTGGTGACCCATGGCGATCAGATTCGCAGCCTGTACGCCGGTGGCGATGTCCACGGCCAGTCGGAGCGCGTCCTCGATTTCGCCTTCCGCCCGGGTTCCAACGTGCACGTCGCCTGGCCTTCGGGTCGCACCAGCACCGCCCTGGTGGCCGGCCCCGGCCGCCTCCTGATCATCGACGAGCCGGCGAAGTAGGCTCCTGCTCCGCCCCGACCGCGTGCAGCACGAAGGGATACGACACCATCACGAGCCCGCCGCCCTCGGGCCGCGGGAACTCCCACCGCCGGACCGCCCCGGTGATGCAGGTCTCGACCGGCGGGCTGTTGAGCGTCGACTGCTGCACCGTCGAGCTGATCACCTGGCCCATCCCGGCAATCGCGAACTGGACGGTCACGCGCCCCGCCAGCGACGGTCGCTTCGCCAGCTCCTTCTCGTAGCAGAAGCGGACCTCGTTGATGTGGCGCCGGATCACCCGGCGAATGATCTCCTTCGGCAGCGCATTGCCGCGCACGGTGACGATCCCCTTTCCTTCATCGTCGGGCCCCCCGGGGCGATGATCGCCGGGAGCGAGCCCCTTCGGACCGCGTCCCCAGCCGATCTTCGGACCGCCGCCACCGCCGGGCCCGATCCTCCCCAGATCGCCAAGGCCGATCGTCCCCGAGCCGGTCCCGCCACCGCCGCGCAGCGTGCCGGTCATTCCCATGCAACCGGGACAGCCGAAGGCGTCCGCCACCTGAGTCCCGATCAGCCCGCCGAGAACCGTCTCCGCTCCGTCGCCGAGCGCCGAGTCAGGCGCGAAGATCGACGCGAAGGGCGAGCCCTGCTCCCGCGACTCCTGGCGCAGGATGCCGACCAGGCCGATGCTCCGGGCGCGCTCCTCGGCGAGCACGCGGGCGAGCTGCGGGTCGGGGTTGCTCTTCGGCCCCTTGATCACGAACAGTCCGCTCCTGCTGTTTGACTTCGGGTTGCCCAGCTTGCCCTCGGGGCCGGCGGCCCGCCGCCCCTTGCCTCCACCGTCGCTGTCGGGCTTCTTCGCCAGCCACTTCGGCAGCTCGTCATCCTGTGGCTTCTCCTCCGGCGGCTTCAGGATGAAGTGTCCCATCCGCTGCGCGCCGAGGGTGGGGTCGAGGGAGAGCGAGTGGGCATCGGGCGGCAGGCTGAACACCAGCGCCAGGAAGAGCGAGCACGCCGAGACGGCGATCCCGAGCGACACCAGCGCCTGCGAGTCGAGCCGGAGCGGCACCTTGTGGCGGCGCGGCGCCGGCACCGCGCGCACGAGAAAGGTGGCGTCGCCGAGGATCACCCGGGCGAGCATCCCGACGTCGAGCGCCAGCGTGAAGGCTCCGGCGACTTCGCGGCAGGGGGTCGCGCGCCCCTCCGCCACCAGATCGGCCAGCACCCGCTCTCGCCCGTCGGTGGTGACGTCGCCGCCCATCGACGGGGTGAAGCTGATCTCGGGGTCGCCGCCGCTCCAGCGAACCAGCGGGAAGCGCGTAATCGGGAGCGCCCCGCCCGGCACGTTGATCGTCGCCGCGGGGTCGGGCCCGATCGTGAACGGGTCATCCGGCGCGTGGGCGTGCGCCGGTTCCACGAGGTGGCGCACGTCGAGGATCGTGTCCTCGAACAGCGTCACCACCTCGATCGCGCGGCGGCTGCGGTCCTCGATCGCCTCGCGCATGCGGGGCCCGAGGGTCGGGGCAGAGGTGTAGCGATCACCGGCTCGCGTCGGCATGGATTTCCTCCAGGTGTGAGCGTTTGCGCGCGGAGCGTGGGCGCCCTGCGCAGGATCAACGGGACGGACGATTGGACACGTCACGCACGAGCCGGTTCCCGGTATTATTCCATCCGAGGTGAACGTTCCCCGGCTCCTCGGCACCTTACTTGCCGAGCACGTAGCGGCCGAGCCGCAGCCACACTTCGTTCGACGGGAGAGGGACACCATGAAGAAGGCGCTCGTCGCGGTCTCCCTCGCCCTGCTGGGCGGCGGCACCGCAGCTGCCGACTGGCCGATGTTCGGCCACGATCCCGGCCGCACCGCCCTCGCGACCGGCACGTCGCAGATCAGCAAGCCGGTGACGCGCTGGCGGCGCTACCTCGGCGGCACCATCGGCCCGGGAGGGCTGCGCGCGTTCGATCTCGACCACGACGGCAGCTCGGAGCTGCTGATCGTCACCGGGGGCCGCGTGGTCGCCCGCCACGAAAACGACTCGAAGGTGTGGGAGTCGCCCCTGATCGAAGCGGCGGAGCTGGTCGACGTGCGCGACTTCGACGGCGATGGGCAGATCGATCTCCTGGTCCGCTCGATCGACCGCGTGTTCCTGCTCGCCGGTCGGAGCGGTGCGATCGAGTGGGAGAGCTTCGACTGGAACGGTGCCCGCTACCCGCTCGGCACGATCGGCGCGGTGCGGGTGGCCGATCTCGATGGGGATGGATTCCCCGATATCTATGTCCCGGCCGGTTTCTGCGGATCCGGAGGAAATGATGATGATCGCGGAAGCGTGGCTTTTACGTTTCGCGGCGGCGGCGCCACCCTCGCCAAACCCCGCCGGCTCTTCGAGACCCGCGCCACCACGCCCGAGGTGCGCTGCGGCTTCTTCGACATCCTCGCCGATCTCGACGGGGACGGCCGGATCGATCTGGTCAGCTTCGGCCGTTCGCGCGTGCACGTCTTCAGCACCGTCGACGGTTCGCTCAAGTTCTCGAGCGACGAGCTGGGCGCCTTCCCGTGGCAGGTGCCGGTGGCCGACGTGGCCGACCTCGACGGCGATGGGCGGAACGAGATCGTCCTGTTCCTCGACAATCCCGCATCGCCGGGCGTCCACGGGCGGCGGGTGATCGTCGCCGGCTGGAAGAGCGTCGCCGGCAAGCTGGTGTTCGCGAAGTGGTGGGAGCACGCCGCGGGCGATCCGGCTGTCGATCGCCACGGCTTCGCCGATGACTCGCTCGCCGACGTCGACGGGGATGGCAAGCTGGAGATCACCACCTCGTTCTACAGCGCAACGACCAAGCGATGGTCGCTGGTGGTGTACGACGCGCGCACCGGGATCGAGGAGCTCCGGCGCGAGGGCGCGGGCGAGCTGGTCGGACTGATCCGCCTCGGCGCCGGGACGGCCTCGCCACCCGGATCGCCGGGGATGGAGAACATCGGGATCCTCACCTCCGGCGTCGCCGGGCTCACCGCGTTCACGATCGTCGACGGGAGCCTGAACCAGCTGTGGACCTTCGCCCACACCCGCGCGGTGCTGCTCCCCGATCCCGGGATAGCGCTCCTCCGCTCCTCGGCGGACCGGGTGCTGATCGCTGATGCCTGCGGGAGCTCGGTCCCCGAGCTGATCCTGCTCGAGCTCGACGCGGCCGAGCGTCCGGCCACGCTCGCCGCCTACCAGACCGGCCAGAACGTCGGCGGGGCGCGCTGCCGGGGCGCCTACGACGTTCGCCCCGACGGGGAGACCCTCCTCGCGCTGTTCTCGCTCGACGGCGGCGCGCGCCTCGCGGCGGCGCGATCGAGCGGCTTCCTGACCACGCTGGCGCGGCGGGATGGCCTGGTGCCGGAGAACCTCGACACCGGCGCATTCCCCGACCGCGGGGTGAAGCTCGGCGGCTTCTACAGCGGACCGATCGGGCGCGGCCGCATCCCGATCGCCCCGTCGCTGGGTGGGGAGATCGGCACGCCGGTGATCGTGCCCGACAGCCGCGGCTTCCTCCACGCCCTCGACGTCAACGCGGCGACGCTGGTGACCGCGGCGAGGGTGCTCTGGGCCCTGCCCGACGTGACGCAGCCTTCGGCGATCGATGTTCTCGGCGGGCCGACTCCGGAGATCGTCGGCTGGCGGGGCAACGCGCTCACCGTGCTCGACGCGGCGACCGGCCAGGAGGTGCGGCGGTTCCAGGTCGCGCCCGCCGAGAGCCGCCTGCACGTGCCGCACTTCGACGTCCTCGGCGCCGACCTCACCGGCGACGGGAGGAGCGATCTCATCTACCAGGTGATCAACTTCGTCGCCAACGTCACCGAGACGCGCGCGCTGAACGCACAGACCGGCGCCCCGGCGTGGGCGAAGGGCCTCGACTTCCCGCCGGCTTGCGGCACCGACAGCACCTCGCTCGCCGACCTCGACGGGGACGGCGTGCTCGACGTGGTCTCGGGCGCCTGCTCCGGCCTGGTGGCGCTCAATGGCCGGACCGGCAACGTCCTGCCCGGCCACCTCGTGAACGCCAACTTCGCCTACCTGGCGATCGCCGCCGACACCGACGGTGACGGGAAGCCCGAGCTGCTCAGCAGCGGGCAGCTGGGCACGCCGCACGCGTTTCGCACCGACTTCACGCCGCTGTGGACCAACACCGATCTCGGGACACCCGCGTCGCTGTTCCACTTCGCGGCCGTGGCGCGCTGCGGGGCGAAGTTGCACTACGCCGGCACCGAGGAGCGCCAGCCGCGCCTCTTCGTCCTCGACGCAGTGACGGGGAAGACCTTGAACGGCAGCGCCGGCTCCCCGGGCGTGGTGCTGGCCGAGGGCGCAGTCTTCGCGACGGCGGCGGCGGCGCGCGCGGCCGGAAAGCGCCCCGGTCGCCTCGGCAACGTGACCGCCACGCAGTCGCTCCGCGCCCCGGGCACGCCCGCGTTCCTGGTCGGCTCCACCGACGGCTGGCTGTACACCATCGACGCCTGCACCGGCGCGCTGATCTGGACGCTCGATCTGCACGCCGCCGTCGGACAGCCGATCCTCGCCGACGTGCGCGGAAGCGGCCAGGACCAGATCGTGGTCACCGCCGCCGACGGCTACGCCTACGGGATCGACCAGGAGGTGTTCCCCGCGCCGGCGTGGGCGCGCGATGTCGATCCGGTGCACGGCCGCCCCGACGAGCAGGTGGAGATCATCGAGACCTCCGACGCGCTCTACCTCGCCTGGGCCGCGGTGCCGGGTGCGCTCCGCTACGAGTGCGCGGTGATGACCGCTTCGGGGACGGTGATCACGAATCCGGAGTTCGTCGATTGCGGCACCGGGACGCACGCCACGATCGGCGGATTGCCCCTCCGCGCCGGCGGCGCCTATCAGCAGGCGGTGCGCGCCATCGGGCCCGCGGGCGCCTCGATCGAGACCCTCACCCGCGGCGTGCGCGTGAAGGGAATCCAGGATCCGGGCGGCGAGCAGATCAACCCGCCGCTGAGCGATCACGGCTGCGACTGCACCGTCGGTGGGCCCCCTTCGCGGATGCCCTGGGCGGCGCTCGCGCTGCTGGCGCTGGCGGCGTGGGGCGCCCGGCGCAGGACGCGGGGCTGACGAACCTGGACAGAACCTGGACTGGCCCGCTTGAACCGTTGTCCGACTTGTGGCGATGATGGCGCCATGACCCACCCTGGAGACAACGGCGCCGCGCACCTCCCCGACTTCGTCTCGTTTCTGCCCGACCGCGTCTACTACCTCACGGCGAGCGGCAGCGACATGTGGTGCCGGCGCCCGTACGGGTTCTTCTTCACCTCTGGCGAGGCGGCCGAGAAGTTCGCCCTCGAGCTCGGGACCGAGCTCCCGCTGACGGCGATCGGCGTGGCCTCGAAGGAGCTGGTGTCCGAGGATGGCGTCTCGGCGATGCGCCGCCTCGCGGTGACCCGGATCTTCGTCGACCCGCGGATCGATCCCGCCACCGGGGACGTGTTCGGCACCATCCTCCGCATCGCGGCGCTCGAGTGACGTGGGGCAAGGGCGCGCCCGTTCCAACGTAGAATGGGCCATGCTTCGAGTCCTGCCCGGTTCCGGTGTGCGTGTCCTTTCGGTCGGCCTGCTGGCAGCGCTTTTGCTGGGTCGCGCGGGCGCCGATGCCACGCCGCCCGCCGGTCGCAAGCCCTCCTCCGGATGGCAGGACTTCTGCGTCGCGCGCCTCGAACGAGCCCGCGCCGAGGCGGCCCGCGGCGACGGCGTGTTTGCCCGCGGCGAGGTGGTGCGAGAGGGGACCGCGGTCGAGTTCAAGGCCGCCGACCCGAGGGGCGCGGTCTATCGCGCCGGGGCCGGCGAGGAGAGGGCGAAGCGGGCGTCCGCGGTCACCGACTGGCTCGACCTCACCGCCGCGGTCGACTCGGTCCGCCCCCCGGATGTCCATATCGGACGGCAGAGCGGCGCCTTCGCGGGCTGGGTGATCGCCAGCGGGCCGCGCGCCAAGGAGGTGTTCGTCTCGACCTTCCGCCACGCCGTCGACGACTGCCTTGCCGTCGGTGGCATGCCGGCAAACGCCCCCGCCACCTACGCCGGCAGCTACGCCTTCCACGGCGACTACCTCTACGACGGCTGCGCCCGCCAGATCGTGCTCTACGAGGGCAACATCCTGATCGCGCCCGATCAGAAGTCGATGTTCGCCGACCGCCTGAAGCGCCGCTACAGGACCCACGTCGAGGACGGCCTCTTCATCGCCGAGAACCGCGAGCCCGACCGCGACTGCCCCGGCAAGTTCTTCACCGAGCGCTGGGTGCTCTCGCACGCCGAGAACGGCACCCTGCGCGGGCGCCTCGAGACCACCTGGGCGCGCTCGCCCAAGTGCGGCAACCCGTGCGACATCGACTTCAAGCTCTGGGCAACGCGGAACCGCCCGTAGGGCGTCACCCGCGGATCTACAGGCGATCGGCGGACTTCCTCAGCTCGGCGATGAAGTTGTCGCGAATTACAATCATCGAGATCTGCTTGCCCGGCCGCCGCCCGTCGACCACCTCGCCGCCCGGGCGCTGCAGCTCGCCCTCCACCTCGTCGCCCTCGAGGAAGTTGACGTGCGTCCTGGCCGCGTAGCCGGCCGGCTTCTCGTCGGCAGCGGGCCTGGCGTGCGCGGCTCCGGCGGCGAAAAGCAGCGCGCCGGTCACCAGCGCGCGAATCCTTCGTGACCCCACCATCGGTCGGGACATGGCTCCACCTCCTCCGAGGTGGAACGGGCGAGCCCGCGAAACGATCTGGCGTCCCCCGCCCGGGGGCCTCGATGCCGTGCTTCCGCGCGGCGAGGTTCTCCGCTAGATCGCGACCGTTCCGGTCCGGATCAGGTACGCGAGCTTGCCGCGCTGCTCGGGGCTGAGCAGGCCGTGGATGCGCCCGAGCGCCGAGGTCACCGCGTCGCGCAGCCGCTCCGCGCTCTTCACCCGCAGCGACGAGCCCTCCTTCGGCTGGCATAAGCTTCGTTCACCAAGGAGTCGCACCGATGCGCAGCGAACAACTGGCTCTCCTGGCGCTCCTAGCGACGGCGTGCGCCACCAACCCGCTCGCGGGCGGCGACGACGCGGGGAGCACCCCTGATCTCGCCCGCCTCGCCGACGGCGCGACGCCCGATGGCAGGTCCTCCTGCGCCGACGTGGCAGCGACGGTGAAGGGCTGGCTCGACGCCCATGCCACGTGCCAGATGGACAGCGATTGCGGCAGCCTCTACACGAACTGCGGCCTCGCCGGTCAGTGCGGCGGCTACTACAACAAGGCCGCTTCCGGCGCGCACCTCTCGTTGCTGCTCGAACAGTGGAAGCAGTCCAGCTGCGACCTGCTCGCGGCGTGCCCGCCGTGCGTGCCGCTCCAGGGTGTCCCGGGCTGCCTGGGCGGCGTCTGCGGGGCCAAGCTGCTCGGCGGCGCCGCCGTCGGTGACCCGTGTACCAAGGGGGCGGACTGCGCCAGCGGTCAGTGCATCGACCTCGGTGCCTCGAAGCTCTTCTTCGGCGGCTACTGCACGGTCATCGACTGCGAGAACGTCAACAAGCCCTGCCCGAAGGACTCCACCTGCAAGCGCGTCGGCGACGGCCACTCCTACTGCCTGAAGGACTGCAACCCGTCGCTGAACAAGATCCAGTGCCGCAACGCGATGGGCTACGCCTGCTGCGGCGGGCCCGATCCCGGGGGCAAGGTCGGCTGGTGCGCGCCGCAGAACTCCCCGCTCTGCCAGGGCGGCTAGCTGAGCTACGGGACGTCGCGCGCGAGCGAGAAGTAGTTCGCCTGCTGGTTGTTGAAGGTGTCCTGGTAGAAGAACAGCGACCACACCTCGCCCTTCGCCACCTTGACCTCCTGCGTGCCGAGCTTGGTCGCGCCGTCGAATGCGCTCACAGTGTGCATCCCTTCGGTGAGGCTGACCGACTTCGATGCGGCGAAGGGCACCGCCAGCGGCGCCTCGGCGTCGACCACGAAGTTCACCGAGCCGGGCCCGCACGCGACGTGGACCAGATAGACGTCGGCCTTCATCGGATCGCTCGTCTGGGGCGGCACGGAGTGGGTGCCGGCGACGAAGCTCCCGGCGCACCCCTGGAGCGCCGCGAACACCGTCAGCAGCTTCGGCGGCTGCACATCGGGGACGATCGCCGCCTCGACCTTCGCTGCGTCCATGTACTTGTGGACGTCGAAGTTGTGGACCCCGGGCAGGATGGTCATGTAGGGGCTGAGCACCCCCGGCGCGGCGCCGTCGATCACCTTCGGTCCGTCCACGTGGAGGTCGGTCTTCAGCACGAAGGCGCGGTCGCTGAAGCTCGCGTAGCGCCACTTCACCAGGGTTGTCATGTCGACGCCGTAGAGGTCGGGGGGGCCGGCATCCGCGATGGTGGCGAGGTCCGCCGTGGCAAGGTCGACCGGCCCGGTCACGAGATCGGGGGGCGCTCCACCGTCTCCGGCGCCGCCACCGGGGGTGAGGGTCAGCTCGAGGGAGCCGCGCCCGCCGGCGATGATGGTGAAGGTGCCGGTTGCGCCCGCGATCACCTTGCGGTTCGCATCGAGCCCGCTCACCGAGAGCGCCAGGTCGCCGGTGTGGCCGCCGAGGCGGACCGTGAGGTAGGCGGGGAAGCCGATCGACGGCCCCGGGTCGTCGGGGAAGCGCGCGGTGCCGCGATAGCCCTTCTCCGAGTCGATCGTCCCCACCACCACCACCTGCCGCACATCGCCGATGCCCGCCGCGTTCAGCTTCACGTCGAGGCAGCTCCCGGCGCAGGGGGGCGGCGCGGGCGTGCGCGAGCAGCCGGCAGCGACGGTGAGCAGCAGCGCGGCGAGGCCGCGTCGGATCAGAACCACGCTCGTACTCCGAGGTCGCGCACGCCGAGTTGGGTGCCGGAGTCGCCGGACAGCCCCACCGCGAGCCCGATCACCACCACGAGGATCACCACCGCCGCGGCGGCCCCGCCGGCTATCCACACCAACGGCGGCCGCAGGAGTCGTTCCAGGAATGGCTTCTCTTTCGGCGGCGGCGGCGGGGGTGGCGGGGGTGGTGGGGGTGGCGGCGGGGCCTCGACATCGGGCTCCTCCACCACCGGCGGCGGCGCCATGGCCATCTCCTCCTCGGTGATCAGCTCCTCCACCTTGGCCCGGTTCGGCGCCCCCGGAACCCGCTCGAGGTAGCTGCGATAGAGATCGAGCGCGCCCTTGTGCTCCCCGAGTTCGCGCGCGCACTGGGCGAGGTTGAACAGGAAGGCCGGCTCGTCGATCAGCGACTGCGCGGCCTGGAACTCGGTCCGCGCGCTGGCGTAGTCCTGGATCTCGAAGAGCAGCTTCCCCTGCTCGTAGTGGCGCTTGGCGGCCCTCTTGGTGGAGCCGCTGGGGCCTCCTGCCAGGGCAGCGCCCTGGGTCGCGTACGCGAAGAGCAGGGCCAGGAGCACGCCAAGTCGGACCGCCATACCGGCACGATATCATTCTGGCCAGCCTGGACAAGGGCCGCGAGCGACGGCGACGGGCGGTGGGGGGCCTGTGATAAGCTGGCGCGCATGAACGACTCCGCGTACCGACCGGCGGTGGTGGCGTGGGCACGCGCCCTCCGCGGAATGGGCGACGGAAGGAAGCAGTGCGCCGACGTCGACCGCCGAGCGGCGGACCACCCGGTGCGGCAGCTGATCGAGCGCTTCGGGCTCTCGGCGCTCGAGGCGCGCCTGCTCGACCTCTGCTATGCCGTCGAGCGCAGCTACGAGCTCGGGCGCGAGCTGCGTGATGACGGGGGCGCCGGCCTCACCGTGGAGAAGGCGCGGTGGCTGCTCGGCGACGACGCGGTCGACTCGGCGCTCGCTCCGTCCCGTGCCCTGGCGGTGCACGGGCTGCTGGTGGTGGGCGACGGGGGCCCGCTTCTGGCCTCGTCGCCGCTGCGGATCGCTCCGGGATTGGCCGCCCGCATCGACGGGAACACCGCAGTGGAGGAGCTCCCCGGCGTCCGGCGGATCGGACCGCTGATCGATGGCACGGTGTGGGTGGAGCGCCATCCGCCGAGTGAGCGCGCCGCGCAGCTGGCCAAGGAGGAGCTGGTGCCGGCGGAGTCAACGGTGGCCACAGTCGACGGCTGCTCGCCCCGCGAGGCGATCGGGCTTGCGGTCGCGCTGGCGCGGCGCCTCGGGCGGGGAGTGCTCGCCGTCGACGGGCAGGTGGTGGCGGGCCTCGGCGCCCCGGCGGCGCTCCTCGCGGCCGCGCGGCGTGAGGCGGATCTCGCGGGCCACGCGCTCCTGATCTACCGGGCCGCCAGTCTCGGCGGGGCCTGGCGCGCCGCCTGTGCACCTCCGCCCGCCGTCGCGGTGCGGCCGTCGCTGGTGGTGTTCACCGACGAGCAGGGCGGGCCGGAGGCGCTGCTCGTCGACGGGCTGCGATCGATCGCCCTGGTGCTGTACGCCAAGGTCTTGCCCGCCGCGGTCGTCGCGCCCACCGCCGAGCCGCCGAAGGTGCAGAAGGACGATTCCTACGAGCAGATCCGCGAGCTGGCGTCGCGCGACGCCGATCGGGCGCTGGGGATCGTGCGCCGCGAGCCCGCCCGCTCCTCGCCGCCGCCGCCACCGCCCGCTGCTCCCGCCGCCACCGCCCCGCTCGCCCCCGAACCGCCGCGAGCGGCTCTGCCACCGGCTGCCGCCGAAGTCGCTGCCGAGGCCGCACCCGACCCACCCGCGGTCGCTGCGGCACCCGCCGCCCCGCGTCGGCGCTCGCGCAAGGCCATCGAGCACTTCGGCCCGGCGGCCGATGCGGCGTCGCTTCCGGTCGCCGCACCGGTGGTGGCTGTGGAGCCGGTGGTCCTCCCCAAGCCTCCGGTCGCCGAGGCGCGCTACGTCGAGCTCGCCGCCGATGCGCCGGTCGAGGAGGTCGCCCGCGTCGCCAGCACGTCACCGAACCCGCAGCAGCGCGTCGAGCTGATCGCGAAGCTCGCCGGCTGCAAGACCGCGTCGGTGGTGGCCTCCCTGCGCGCCAACGCGCAGAGCCAGAACCCGGCGGTGCGCGCGGCCGCGGAGACGGTCATGGCGTCGATGTTCGGCGAGCGGTGGAACGCCACCCGCGCCGTACCGAAGCCGGTCCAGCCCCCGCGCAGCGACGACAAGGACCGCGGCCCGCCGGGCGGCTGGTAGCTCCGGGAACTACTTCACCGGCTTCTGGGACGAGCGGTTCTTCCCCAGCTTCTTCTCCAGCGCGGCGAACCGCGCATTGAGGTCGTCGTCGTCGGAGGCGAGCGGGTCGGCGTAGGGCTCCTCGACGCCGTCCTCGTGGGCCGGGAGGCGAAGGGCGGGGGGCTGGAGCGTCTTCCGCGGCGCTTCGAACTCCCGATCGCCTTGCGCGCCGACATCGGCGTCGGGCTTCACGCCGGTGGCGTCCTGGAGCGCGTTCCCGGCGCGCTTGAGCGCCTCCTTCACCGTGCCGAGGACCGTCCCCTTCTGGCGATCCTCGATCGACTCGCCCGAGGCCGGCTGCCCCAGCTCGTCGGTGGCGTAGAGCTCGCCGCAGGCCCCGCAGGCCATGGCGCGGTGGGTCTCGTAGTTGAACAGATTGATGAAATAGACCCGGAAGCTGCTCGTCACCTCGCGCTCGTAGAACATCGCGGTCTCGCCGCACGCCGCGCACGGCCGCTCGATCTTGCGCCCGCCCTGCACGCGCGTCGTCTGCACCTTGTTGCCGAGGATGATCCACATGGCGGGCCGCCTCCTTCGCGCATTCTACGCCAGAGCCTGATCGATCTCCGCAAGCACCGATGGGTCCTCCTCGATCGATCGCCGTGCCGTGAGCAGCACGATCGCCCGCGCCGAGGCGGCGGGATGGCGCTCCCCGAGCCGGCCGATGGCCCAGGCGACGTGGGCGCGCACCAGCGGGCTCGGCTCGGCGAACGCCGCGGCGAGGGCGTCGAGCTCGGCCGGCGTCCCGACGTTGCCGAGAGCGACCGCGACGTTGCGCAGGAGCTGCGCGCGATGGACGCGGCGGAGGGCGGTGCGGCGAACGAACTTGCGGAAGCGCGCGGCGCCCATCGCCAGGAGCTCGGTCAGCGGCGGGCGCTCGTGGCCCGGCAGCGGCGCGAGGAGCGGCCCACCATCGGGAGCCGCTGCGTTGAAGGGGCACACCTCCTGGCAGCGGTCGCAGCCGAAGACCATGTCTTCGACGAGCGGGCGGAGGTCTCTCGGAATCGCGCCGCGGGCCTCGATGGTGAGGTACGAGATGCAGCGCCTTGCATCGAGGGTGTAGGCGTCCACGAACGCGCCGGTCGGACAGGCGTCGAGGCAAGCGCGGCACTGGCCGCAGCGCGGGGTCGCGGGGGCTTGGTGGGTGGCCACAGCGTCGGTGAGCAGCTCGCCGAGGAGCAGGTAGCTGCCGAGGCCGGGGGCGATGATCAAGGTGTTCTTGGCGAGGAACCCTAGGCCGGAGCGGTGCGCCGCCTCGCGCTCGAGGAGGGGCGCGGTGTCGACGCAGGCGCGGGTGGCGATCGGGCGGCCGAGGCGCGCCGCAGCGGCCTCGGCGAGGCGATGGAGGCGTGTCTTCATCACCATGTGGTAGTCGGCGCCGCGCGCGTAGCGGGCGATGAACGCGCGCGGCGTTCCCGTCGCTGGCGCAGGATCGGGGTGGGCGTAGGAGAGCGCGACGGTGACGAGGGTGCGCGCCCCCTTGAGCAGGCTGCGCGGATCGCGGCGGACCGCCTCGTCGGCCACCATGTACTCCATCTCGCCGGCGTACCCGGAGGCGAGCCAGCGACGGTAGACCTCGTGCCGCTCCCAGGGCTCGACCGACGCGAAGCCGACGCGGTGGAAGCCGGCCTTTTGGGCCTCCTCCGCGAAGATCGCCGCGACGCCGTCGGGATCGCTCACCCGGCGACTATAAGGGCGCGCGAATGAACAACTCAATCGTCCTCGCGGCCGAGGGTGCTTAACAGCGGAGGGGGCCCTCTTGCTGGCTCTTGTTCGTCACGTAGTCGTAGTCGTAGTCGTAGTCGTCCTGTCCGCAGCGACGGCAATCGAACTTCCTCCCGCAACAAATTCCTCCTGCCAACCGACCACCCTGGCCACACAGGAGGATGCACCCTGCATCGCCGAGGGAGCGGGCCGGTTCGGAGCGCCGGATGGCGCCCGCTTCTACAGCATCGCCCGGGGCTCCGCGATGGAGTGCAAGGCGATCGTGGATGCCTTTGCGGTCCTGCAACTCGCCTTGGAAGACACTCGGCGACAGGCCATGG